>DASPUY010000056.1:0-27970 GCA_035622655.1 Polyangiaceae bacterium | reverse complement strand
GAGTCGCCACTTGGCACTCTGCCGACTGCGAAGGGTAGCCTCATCGATGACGTCGAAACGATGAATCTTCATCGGACGACGCTGCGGACCTTCACCTTCACCTTGTCACGGCCTTCGAGGTACATGTCGAGCGGCACGATGATTCGCGCCCAGCTCTGGAACGCCTCCGGCCCCGTGTCGCCGTTCTGAGGCCGGAGCGCATCGAGCGTCAGGGGCGGCAGTCGCTGAGTGACGCGACCGCGGTACGCGATGCCCTGAGACGGGACCCGGAACTGGACGACCACCGAGCGCGGGGCGACCGTCTGCGCGGGCTCATTGGCGAGCAGCTCGTCGAGACTCTCGGGCGCGGGGAGCTCCGGGGCAACCTCCCAGCCGGGCAGGACCTCCACATCGACGTCCTTGCCCGCCAGCTCGGCGGGCAACGTCACCTCGACGACGCGCGTGACCTCCGGGCCGTCTTCCGGGAAAAGGTGCATTCTCAGGCGAGCCTTGTCGCCCGCGTCGACGACCGGATCGAGAACTTCGACGCCACGCAGGCGCCAAAGGTCGCGCGCGTACTTCACTTCGAACCGCGCCTGAACGTGTTCGATTCGCGCGTGCTCCCAGGGGTTATTGAGCACGTCGCCGACGGTATGAACGAGCTTCCAGTTGAGGGATTCCGAGGCGTCCGGCGCCCCCCCGCTGTTGACGCCCGCTTCGTCGAGCTGAACGGTGCCGTGACCCGCGACGTTGACCTGCGAGGTCAGCTTCCACGTGAGATCGCGTCGTTCGGCGGTCGTGGCCTCGATCATCGAGCCGAGGACGACCGAGGCCAGGCTCGGCGCGAGGAATTTGTCTTCGCTCAGCTCCGCGTGCCAATGGGTCTTCGGTGCGCCCGTCACGCCCACGATGTCGACGTCGATTGGAATCACGGGCGCAACCAAGTGCTCGTCGAGAATCACGGCGGTTTGCCGGTCCTGCACGAGCGTGCCGAGGGGCCGGGCGCATTCGCCTACCTTGTGCGACGCTTGGGCGCTGGCGTTGACCCACAGAATTCGGCCGATGCACGTGGGGAGCGCCTCGTCCCCTCCGTTCAGCATCGGGTGGCCAAAGCCCGCGACGCGACCCGAGCCGTCGACGAACGTGGCCGTACCCAGGCCCATCATCGATACGTCGCCGCGCGCGAGCTCGACCCCCAGACCGCCCCCGTCGACAAAGTGCGCCGGCGCATCCGGGTCGAGCGTCGTGCCTCCGCCACCCTGCAGCGGCTCGAGGCCGATCGGCTCGACGAGGGCTCGCAGGGCAGCGGCGGCGCGATCGCTCACTCCGGCCATCATGAGGGGCGTCGCGGCGGGGACGAAGCCACGCTCGGGATCGGGACGGGCGCCCAGGCGATCGGCGAGCTGGCGCGCATGCTCGCGAAGGTCGTACTGGCCCGGCGCACCGTCGAACGTCGTTGCCGACGCGTGGGCGGCGGGCACTGGGGGAAGCTGCCCCCCCGGCAGCGGCTGCCGCCCCTGCAGGGGCCAGAACCCGGGAGGGATCGGCCGCCGCATCTCCGTGAGCATGAGGTCGATCGGCGTCACGCCCGCGACGGGCTCGACCTCGAAAGACGACAGGCTGTACGCGTAGGCGCCGGCAAGCCGCCCTTCCAGGTAGATCGGGCTGCCGCTCATGCCGCGCACCGTCTTCAACACGTCGAGCCGCGGGGTCGGAGTCTTTATGACGATGAGCGATTGCCCGGGGCGAAACTGATCGAGGACACCGATCACTTCGACGTCGAACCGCTCGGGCTGGGTGCCACGGAAGACGGTGAGCCCGTATCCCTTCATGCCGGCTTTGATCTCCGAAGGAGCGATGGTGGAGGGCTTCGCGTCGCCGCGGGCAAGCGGAATACTCGCACCAAGGACCAGAACTGCTCCGGTCGCGAGCGCGCCCAGCACGGCCGTGGGGGTTTGCACGATGATGAGTGTCGCCCGACGCGCAGCCATGCGCAAATGCCACGGGTGGCGTGACATCGGAATGAAACGGCGACGTAACGGCGCAGGTCGATCGCGCTGCTTACGTTGCGGGCGATCATGGCCCGCGCATCGCCGGACACCGCGAATGCTTCCGACTTCCAAGCCACGATGCCCGAGCGCTACCGCAGCGCCTTCGACTCGAACGACGCGCGCGAGCACGCCGCCATCGTCGCGCGCAGGGCCGGAGCGGTCGCGCACGTCGAGATCTGGAAGCGCTTCGGCCAGGGCGTGGCCGCCCTCTGCATCGTCGCCGACGATCGACCGGGGCTCCTTTCGCTCATCAGCGCGGCGCTGGTCGCCTCTGAAATGGACGTCGTCTCGGCCCAGATCTACACCCGTGTCGTGCCGCAAAGCGGCAAGGCCGAGGCGGTCGATCTGATCTGGGTCCAGCGGTCGTCGAACGTGGCCCGCCCCGTGCTGCCCCCGGACGCCACTCAGATTGCAAACACGTTGCACGAGCTCATGTCCGGCCGGTCCACGCTCGAGTCGGTCGTCCGGCGCGCCCGACCTTCGGTCCGACCCGCCGCGGGCTCGTCGACACGCGTGACGTTCGACGAAAACCCCGACGAAGAGCTCGCAGTGTTGACCGTGGAGACGTCGGATCGGCCCGGCCTGCTCCTCGCAATCTCGCAAGCCCTCTTTCGAGCCCAGGTCCAGATCATTGCGTCCGACGCCGCGACGCTCAAGGGTCAGGTCGTCGATCGATTCACGATCGTCGAGCTCGACGGCCGGCCGATCCGCGCGGAGCGCCGCGGCGTCGTGCAGATGGCGGTGCTGAGCGCCATCGAGACGCTGGCGCGGAGCTACATGTAGCCGGCGCTCACCTCGCACGCCGGCCGCTCCCGTCGGGCCGCACGGCGATCGATCACTCGTGCCGCAGCGCTTCCATCGGGTCGAGACGCGCCGCACGCCGCGCGGGAAAGAAGCCGAACGCAATGCCGGTGGCCGCACTGACCATGATGCTGACGAGGACCGCGCTCGGCCGGAGAGCCATGGGCCATCCGAGGACGGCGCGCAGCCCGGCAACGCACAGCGCCCCTGCGGCCACTCCGGCGACTCCGCCGAGGAACGACAGCACGACGGCCTCGACGAGAAACTGAGTGCGGATGTCGGCCTCGCGCGCGCCGATCGCCATGCGTATTCCGATCTCGCGCGTTCGTTCGGTGACACTGACGAGCATGATGTTCATCACGCCGATTCCACCGACCACCAGGCTCACCGCGGCAACGAAGAGGAGCAACAGCGAAAGGACGTTCGAGATGCGGTCCTTCATGGCCGCGAATTCCTTTTGCGTGCGGATCGTGAAATCAGGCTGGCGAGTGGGGTCGATCCGGTGGCGTTGCCGCAAGATGGCCTCGATCTGCCGAACCGCTCCGTCGGTCGTCTCCGCGGAGGTGGCCGACGCCATCAGCGCCCCGGCGAACCCCGGAGGGGTCCGCATGACGCGGGCTCGGAAGCTGGTCGCCGGCATGAGAATGACGTCATCCTGATCCGCGCCGAAGGGCGTTTCCCCCTTTTCCGCGAGCACCCCCAGGACGCGGTAAGGATAGCGCCCGATCCGCACGGTCTGCCCGACCGGATCCTCGCGGTCGAACAGTATCCCCGCCACGGTCTTGCCAAGTACGACGACTTTCGCTCGAGTCGCCTCGTCGCGCGCGTCCCAAGCGGAGCCGTGCTCGATGCTCCAGCCGCGAACCTGAAAATAAGGCAGCCTGGTGCCGAACGCCTGCGTCGACCAGTTGCGATCCCCGTGGACGATCTGCACGACCGTCCGGAGCGCGGGGGCAATCGCGGCCACGCTCGTGGATTCGCGCACGATTGCGCGTCCGTCCTCCTCGGTCAGCCGCATCCCCGAACCCTGTGCGCTGCGCGCTCCCGAGGCTTGCGCCGATTCGGGGAATACGAGAATGAAGTTCGACCCGATGGCCTCGATCTGGGCCGACACGCGCTCGCGGCCGCCTGCGCCCAAGGCATCGACGGTCACGACGGCGGCCACCGCAATGAGGATCCCCAGAACGGTCAGCGATGCCCGCAAGGGATTGCGCAGAATGGCGCGTGCAGCCGAGATGATTCCATCGAGAAGGGCGCGCATCGTCACTCCACCCGCAGCGCCGCGATGGGGTCGAGCTTTGCCGCGCGCCATGCGGGCAGAAAGCCGAACACCGTCCCGATGGCAACGCTCGTTGCAACCGCCACTCCCAGGACGCCGAGGCTCGGAGTCATCGCCCACCCGAGCAGCTTTCCGACGCCGATCGTGATGCCGCCGCCGAACACGATTCCGAGCACACCACCGACCAGCGTGAGCACGATGGCCTCAACGAGGAATTGCACGAGGATGTCGCGCTCCCGTGCACCGATCGACATCCGGATCCCGATCTCGCGTGTCCGCTCGGCCACGCTGACGAGCATGATGTTCATGACGCCGATGCCGCCGACGACGAGGCTCACCGCCGCAACGCACAGCAGAAGGAGCGCCAGCGCGCCGAGGATCCCCTCGGTCGCCTGGCGAAATTCAGCCTGAGAGCTGACCGTGAAGTCGTCTCGTCCGACCGGCAGGCGGTGGCGTTCGCGCAGGATGCTCTCGATCTCGGCTTTCGCGCGATTGACGGTCTGGTCGCTCGTCGCGCTGACGAGGAGCTGATCGGCGCGCCCCGGAGACGTGTGCATGACGCGACCGCGAAAACTGCCGATGGGCATCATCACCCGATCGTCCTGGTCGTCCCCGACGAGCGACGTCCCGCGCGGAGCCAGCACTCCGATGACCCGGAACGGTGAGCGGCCGATGCGGACCGTATGCCCGACGGGATCTTCGGAGCCGAAGAGACTCGTGGCCACGGTCGGACCGATGAGGCACACCTTGGTCTTCAGCGCCTCGTCCGTCTCCGTCCAGAGCGACCCCGACGCGACCGTGAATCGCCTTATCGGGAAATAGGCGAGCGTCGTTCCCGAAAGGGTCGTCGACCAGTTCTTGTCCCCGTAGACGACCTGACCCATGGTCGAGAGCCAGGGCGCGACGCCGGCGACGCTGGCCGCGTCCCGAGCGATCGCACGAGCATCGTTTTCCGTCAGTCGACCCACGAACTTGCTCTTCGCGCCCGACGCCTGGATCGGCTGAGGGGAGACGAAGAGCGCATTCGCTGCGAGGCTCTCGATCTCGCTGCCTATCGTCGCGGTCGTGCTGGTCCCCGCGGCGGTGACGATGACGACGGCCGTGATGCCGATGAATATGCCGAGCACCGTCAGCACGGCTCGAAGCTTGTTCCGGGCCAGCGCGGTGAGCGCGAGCCTCAGCGCTCCGAGGAGCGTTGCGATCACCGGGACCTCGGTCGGCGCGAGAGCGACGCAGCCATGGCCGTCAAGAGCAGATAGCGAAGGAGGATCGTGCCCGAGAGGCCCACGAAGGTGACCGCCGCGAGAAGCAGCGGGACGTTGGCCAGCGAGATGACGGGCGCCAGCGCCGCGTCGAGGCGCTGCACGGCCGAGAACCGCCGAGTCGCGAACGCGAAGACGACGAGGACCGCGGCGAGGGCGCTGCAGGTGATGCCAACCGTATAACCGAACGCCATCCGGAAACGCTGATCGTTGCTCGCAGCGCGACCGCCGCGCCGTCGCATGGCGCGTGCTCCCGTCCATGCCTTCGTGAGCTCTCCGACGACGGCGGCCACCGCGACGGAACGCGGGCCGAACGGCCGCCCCAGCAGCGCGAGGTACGCGAGCGTCGCAGCCGAGCCGAGGAGATCGCTGGCCAGCATCAGCGCGAACACGGACGCGGGCACCGGGCCTCCGGCTCCCGCGACGGCCGAATCCTGGCCGCCTGCGGGAGCCGCGTCATGGCGCAGCTCGCCGGGCAGGCGCTCGAGCTCGTCGGCTGCGTCGAGGACCCGGGCCTGGACTGCGTCGCTGACGATTCGACCGTCCCGCATGGTCACGACGCGTGAAGCGCACGCGGCAATGTCCGCCTCGTGAGTCACCAGAACGATCGTGATGCGTCGTTCCCGGTTGAGCTTCTGGAGCAGCGCGAGCACTTCCAGGCTCGTGCGTGTGTCGAGGTTGCCCGTGGGCTCGTCGGCGAGCAAAAGCGGCGGATCGGTAACGAGAGCGCGCGCAATCGCGACCCGCTGCTGCTGGCCTCCGGAGAGCTGGTTGGGCGTGTGCTCCATGCGATCTCCGAGACCCACCGCCTCGAGCGCCGCGCGGGCGCGCCTGCGCCTCTCGCGCAGCCCGACGCCGCGATATTGCAGCGGAAGCTCGACGTTCTCGAGGGCCGTCGTGCGGGGCAGCAAGTTGAACCCCTGGAAGATGAAGCCGATGACGCGATTGCGGACGATGGCACGCGAGTCGCCGGCTCGATCTCCGACCTCGATGCCCGCCAGCGTGTACGTTCCGCGCGTCGGCCGATCCAGGCAGCCGATGATGTTCATCATCGTCGACTTGCCTGACCCGCTCGCACCCACGATCGCCACGAACTCACCCTGCGCGATGACCAGGTCGACCTCGCGCATGGCGCGCACGACCGTGCCCCCCGTTTCGTAGTCCTTGCAGACGCGGGCCAGCTTGATGAGCGGCTGCGACGCCGGCGACGCGGCGGAGGTCATCAGAACGCCTTTTTGGTTTTCTTGGCGATCTCCGCGTCCGTCTCGTCGGTCACGACCTTGGATCCGATCGCCAGCGACGGCGGGATCACCTCGGTGAACATGCCGTCGGTGACCCCGATCGACACCATCCGCGCCTCGTCCTTCTCCTGGCCGGGACGGTCATCAGTGAGAACCCAGACGCGCCCCTGGCCTTTCGGCAACGACGGCTCCGGCGGCTGGAGAACCGGCTTCCCATCCGAGCCGGTCGGCGGAGAGGGACGATAGCGCAGCGCCGCATTGGGAACGCGCGGAACGCCGCGAACTTCGTGCGTGTGCACGGTGATCGTGGTCGTCATCCCCGGACGCAGCTTTTCCTCGGGATTGTCGACGTCGACCACACCCGAGTACGTCACGACGCCGGATACGTTGTTGGGGCTGTAGCGGATCTGCGAGACTTTCCCGTGAAAGGTCTCTCCGGGAAACGCGTCGACCACACAATCCGCGTCCATCCCTTCCTGGACCTTGCCCACGTCCGCTTCGTCGACATCGGCGAGAACACGCATCTTGCGCAGGTCCTGTGCGATGACGAAAAGGACGGGCGCTTGAAAGCTCGCGACGACGGTGGCGCCGGGGTCGATTCCGCGAGTGACCACGACGCCGTCGACCGGCGAGTAGATCTTCGTATATCCGAGGTTCGCCGTCGACTGGTGCAGCTGCGCGGTCTGCGCGGCGATCGACGCCACCTGACTGCCGACGTTGGCTTGTGCCGCATCGTACTGGGCGGAGGCGGCTTCGAAGTTCCCTTTCGCCGTGTCGAGATCAGCCCGACTCGCCAGGTTCTGAGCAAAAAGACGCTCCGTGCGTTCGAAGACCACCCGCGCGGTGTCCGCCTGGGCGTGGCTGCTCGCGGCCGCCGCCTTGGCCTGCTCGAGCTGCGCCTTCTGCGCGGACAGATTCGCTTCCTGAGCGCTGACCTGCGTGCCGTAGATCAGCGGATCGATCTCGGCGAGAACCTGCCCTTTCTTGACCACCGAGTTGTAGTCGACCATCACCTGTGTGACCCGCCCGTTGACCTGCGCACCGATGTTGACCTGGAGCAGGGGCTGAACGGTGCCGGTCGCCTGCACGCGCTCGACGACGTCGCCCAGTGAAACGGCGGCGGAGACGAAGCGCGCCGGAGCAGGCGGTCGATGCTTCGCGCTCCAGACGAGGCCACCACCGAGCGCGAGCGCGACGCCGCCGACGACGGCCAGGCGACGCACCCAGCGACGTGCCCCCTCCTCGCCCGAGAGGGCCGACTTCAGATCCTCGGTGACGGCCGTGGTGTCGATCATGGGACGGTGGCAAGCGCCGCGGCGCTCTAACTTACCTTGCGGCGGAGCGGTCCGCCCGCACGGGCGCCGCCCGTCTGCGGGCCAAGGCCGTCGGAACCAGGCGCCGGGGCGGCTGCGCCGAGCTCATTCGCATGCGGCGCCTCCACGGATTGACAAACAGGCGACCTGCCGGCATCTTCCCGCCCTCGCGCTTTGGCGCGAAAATGCTCGGAGAGTCGCTTCCCATGGTTTCCTCGTCCCAGCAATTCGAGCGTATTCGCAAACGGAAAATGACGACGAACGGCAAGCGCAACAAGCGAGACCGCCGCCGGCTCGGCACGCCTGCGTTCCCCGTGCACGTAGAAGGATACGACCCCCTGGCAGCTGACGCCCCCCGCAAGGCTGCGCCGAAAACCTGACCGGTCTTGGGCGCCTCCCGGTTCGACGCAGTCGTCGTCGGCGGGGGCATCGTCGGCCTTGCGACGGCGCTCGCGCTCGTCCGGGCGCGGGCAGGCATCTCGATCGCGGTCCTCGAGAAGGAGCCGGACGTCGCGGCGCACCAGACCGGCCGCAACAGCGGCGTCATTCACTCGGGCCTCTACTACAAGCCGGGATCGGTCAAGGCGCGTACGTGTGCGCGCGGGCGCGAGCAGCTCGAACGGTTCTGCGAAGAGCACGGCGTTGCGTTCGAGCGCTGCGGAAAGCTCGTGGTCGCGACCCGGAGCGAAGATCTGCCCCGTCTCGACGAGCTCGAGCGACGCGGGCGCGCGAACGGCCTCTCCGGCGTCCGTCGCATCGCGAGGGAGGAAATCCAGGAGCACGAACCGCACGCTGCGGGGATTGCCGCTCTGTTCGTTCCGGAGACCGGGATCGTCGACTACCGGCAGGTAGCGCAGGCGTGCTCGCGCGAGCTGGCGCGCAGCGGGGTCGTCCTGAGCATGGGGACGAAGGCCATGGGCGCGATCCGTCGCCCGGGATCGATCGTGGTGACCTCCACCTCGGGCGACTTCGAGGCGAGGGTCCTCGTCGCATGCGCGGGCCTGGGAAGCGATCGGTTCGCACGGGCGGCCGGCATCCCGCTCGACGTCGCCATCGTCCCGTTCCGCGGCGAGTACTGGATGCTCGCAGCGGATCGCGCGGGGCTGGTCAAGAACCTCATTTATCCCGTCCCCGAGCCCGCCTTTCCGTTTCTCGGCGTTCACTTCACGCGGCGAATCGGCGGAGGCGTGGAAGCGGGCCCGAACGCGGTGCTCGCGATGGCGCGCGAGGGCTACGGGCGGGCGAGCTTCGACGTCGGGGACGCCTGGGCGGCGGCATCTTGGCCCGGAGTCTGGCGGATGGCGTCCCGGCACTGGCGCGCGGGGCTGCGGGAACAATGGCGCTCGCTCAGCCGCCGCGCGTTCGCGAAGGCGTGCGCGGCGCTGGTGCCCGAGGTGAGCTCGAGCGACCTGGTACCGGGCGGAGCGGGCGTGCGCGCGCAAGCGGTCGGGCGTGACGGAACCTTCATCGACGATTTCGTCGTGGCTCAGGCCGAGCGCATGGTTCACGTGCTCAATGCGCCGTCGCCGGCCGCGACCGCCTCGCTCGCCATCGGCGAGGAGATCGCGACGCGGGGCCTTCGCTGGCTGTGACCGCCGCGGGTTGCTTCGCTGACTGTAACCGGGCCTTCGCTGGGTGTAACCGCCGCGAGCGTCGATGGGCCGGCGCAGACGGCTGGAGGCGGGTCGAAGGGCGGGAGCGTCGCGCGGGAAACACGAGACGGCTGCGCCGCGTACGTGTGAACGAAGAAGTACGCGGTCATCGTCCACGCCACGAGGAGCACGAGCGTCCTCACGTACCGCTGGCTGACGCGAAGGGCAATCGCGGCGCCCGCATAACCACCGGCGATTCCTCCGACGATCATGACGAGCCCCGGGCCCCACGCGATGGCGCCCGCGGCGATGAACGCGACCACCGCGACGCCGTTGACGAGCGTCTGGAGCATGGTCTTGAGGGCGTTCATCACGTGGATCTCGTCCATCCCGAGCAGCGAGAGGACGGCCAGGACCATGATGCCCATCCCCCCTCCGAAGTACCCCCCGTAGATGCCGATGACGAGCTGCACGACCGCAGCGACGCCGAGCGACGCCTGGGAGCCGCGCGTCAGACGCCGAGAGACCGGACCGCCGAAGGAGAAGAGCAGCGTCGCGAAGAGGAGCAGCCACGGGATGAGCAGGACGAACGTTTGATTCGACGTCCGGAGCAGGAGGACCGAACCAAGGAGGCCACCCGTGAGGCTCGCGGCCCCCAGAGGCACCAGCCGGCTGCGGACGTCTTCGGCGCCGAGCGCATGGCGGTACGCCACCACGCTTGCGAGACTGCCGGGCCAGAGCGCGATCGTGTTGGTCGCATTCGCCGGGACGGGAGGCACACCCGCAAAAAGAAGAGCGGGAAACGCCACGAAGCTGCCGCCGCCCGCCACGGAATTGATGGCACCGCCGACCGCCGCGGCGACGAAGAGCAGGACTGCCGTTACCACGTTCACGTCGTGGAAATCCGGTCGAACAGGAGCAGCTTGTAGTCGGCGAGAAACGATAGATAGGGCGCGCGATCGAGAAGCCGTTCGCCGGCCGAAAACAGCGGGCGCACGATGAAGTCCGGCAAGTCGCGGACGCTGAGCAGCGCCCGGGTCGGGACGAACCCCATCCGGTCCGCGAGCCGGAGGGCGAGACCGGCGCGATTGGCGCACACGATCCACTCCTCGATTCCAAGGTCGAGAACACGCCGCAGCAGCGGCGAGCGGTGGATGGGCTCGAGAAGGAGGACGCGCCCGCCGGGCCGTACCAGCCGGGCGACGTTGTCCATGGCGCGCTGAAGCGATGCGGCGTTGCGGCATGCGACCGACAGGCAACCAAGAACGATCGCGTCGTCGAACGAACCCACGCCGATGGCATCGAGGCCTTCGACGACGTCACCCCGCCGGTATTCGACGAGACCCGACGAGAGGAGCGCGCCCGCCTCTTCGCGCGCAGCCCGGACGGTCTCCGGCGAGAAGTCGACTCCCACGACGTGGGAGGCGCCCTGCTCCTCGGAGAGGAAGCGGACGATGCGCCCGGTGCCGCATCCGATATCGACGACTCGCCGGCCCTCCATGGAACCGAGCGTCCGGGCGAGCAGCACGCGCTGCCGATCGTCCCAGAGCGCATTGAAGCCATTCGACGGCCACAGCGATCGCGCCATCCCGTGTCGCGCCGCCGCCCTGGCATCCCAGTACGACGAGACGCCGTAGAGGGCGTCTCGTACCGCGCGCTCGCGGAAAAGCTGCCTGACCCCCGACGATCCAGTGCCGTTGGTCGTTCGATTCACACTGTCACCTCGGAGCGGTGCTCGTCCTCGGAGCGGGCGTCATCTCGTGTGTCGACCGAGATCTTCGCGAGAGCCGCGTCCGCGCGGGCCATCGCCTCGCCGCGCGTAGAGCCGTGGACCAGGACGTAAGCGGCGCGCTTGGCACTGTCGGTGAGCGGCAGGACTCGCCCACCGACCGGCACGAAGCATTGCGCATCTTCGACTCCCGCAAGCGCACGCGCATCCTCCAGCCCCACGACCGCGTTCACCCTGCCCGGACGCACGACCTGGAACTTCGCAATGGCCGAAGCGTGGGCGCGCGTCACGGACCCTTGCTGCTCGAGCGCGCGCTCGTTCAATGCGACGCCGAGCACCCGACGGTAGAGGTCCACGCCGCTCGCCAGGCGCGTCACGTCGGCGTCGAAACCGCCGCCGAGGCGGGCGGCCGTCTCGAACAGGAAGCAGCCGCTCGGGCAGAGCGCGACCTGCGAGTAGCACGGGCCTCGCTTGTGCCCGAGCGCGGCTGCGCCTCTGCGCGCCTCGTCCACGACGCGGGCTTCGTCCTCCGGCGACAGGCCCGATGGGTAAACCTCGGCGATCATGACTCCGAGCGGGCTCTTGCCGGGGACGGTGATTCGCTCGGTGACGCAGTAGCTCGCGAAGCGTCCGCCCGCGCCCGGGTCGTGCCCGATCCATGCATTGACGGAGAACTCCCGGCCCTCGATCCACTGCTCGACGACGACGAGAGGCAGCCCGACGCTCGCGGAGTACGATCGCGCCACGTCGAACGCCGCGTCGAGCTCCGCGTCGTCCTCGACCCGAGCCACCCCGCGCTGGCCCGATCCGCGCGAAGGCTTCACGACGAGCGGATAACCGGAGCGCTTGGCGAACGCGCGAGCCTCTTCGAGCGACTCGCACCGAGCGAACGCGGGAATGGCGAGCCCCGCTGCTGCATAGGCGGCCCGCATCACGTCCTTGTCCTGGCAGCGACGGACCGTTTCCGGATCCGCGTAGAAGGGAAAGCCGAGGCGAGCGGCGACCACCGCAGTGGAGCTCAGCGACACCTCGCTGCCGCTGGTCGCGACGGCGTCCACACGCGAACCGGCCGCCAGCTCGCACAAGCCGTCGACGTCGTGAGTCGAGATACGGAAGAATTCGTCGCAATGCGGGACGGCCACGGCCCGCGGGTTGACGTCCGCACCCACCACCGACAAGCCCAGCTGCTTGGCCGCCCTGACCAGCGACAGCTGCGGAAACCCACACCCCACGACGAGAAGCTTCGTCACGGAGCGCTCCGCGCGAACGGGGCCCGCGTCACGAAGTTCCTTTGACGAGCGCACCTCGCGCAGAGCTCATCGGCGCGGCCTCGGAGGACGAGATCGCGCTCGACGCCGCGGGGGCGTGGGGCGCCTGGCTCGAGATCGAGGTTGTTGCGTCCGCGACCTGCGTGGGAAGAAAAGCATCGACGTTGGGCGGGGGCACATCGACGCCGGACGGGGGCAGCGGCAGCGAGGAAGCGCGCTGCAGCTCGTCGCTGGCCTGGGGAGCTGGGAAGTTGAGACGTTCGGCGACGTTGTAGAGCGGCCGTGCTTGCGCCTGCACGTAGATCCTGGCGATGTACTCACCAATGACGCTCGTCGCCATGAGCTGCATTCCGCCGAGAATGACCACGGCCGTGAAGAGCGACGGCCACCCCATGATCCCGTAGTCCCACAAGACCTTGCGGGCGATGACGAATGCCCCGAGCACGAGGCCGACGACGGAGAACGCGAGGCCCACCGAGCCGATGTATCGCAGCGGCTTGCTCGTGAACCCCACGATGAGATCGAACGTGTGATTGAGCAGCTTGGCGAAGCGGTAATGCGTTCTGCCCGAATGCCGCGGCGCATGCGCAACGTTGACGGAGCCGATGCGGGCGCCGCACCAGACCAGCAGCGCGCTGAAGAACTTGCGCCGCTCGGGCAGGGCGGCCACGAGGCGCGCGATGGGCGCGCTCATCAGGCGGAAGGTCGAGACGTCCTCCGGCAGCTCGATCTCCATCATCGAGCGCATCGCCCACTGCATGGCGCGCGAGCCGGCGATCCGGAACGCGGAGTCGTGGCGCGACTGCCGTACGCCGTAGACGACATCGAATCCCTCGTCCCTTTTGGCGATGAGCTTGGGGATCTCCTCGGGGGGATGCTGGAGATCGCCGTCCATCTGGATGAGCCATCGCCCGCGCGCGTTGAGGTACAGCGCTTCGACCGCCGCCTCCTGACCGTAGTTGCGGGTGAAGCGGACCACTCGGATGCGATGGTCACGGACAGCCAGACGGCGTAAGAGCTCGGGCGTGCGATCGCGGGACCCGTCGTCGACGAAGAGAAGCTCGAAGGGCTCGCCGAGCCGATCCATCGTCGCGAGGACCCGAGCGGCCAGCGCATCGACGTTCCCCTCCTCGTTGAAGACAGGAACGACGACGCTGTAAGTCAGCTTGGGAGTGGGCGCGGGCTGGGTCAACGGGCCGGGCCGCTTACCGTAGCACGACCGAGGAGGCTCCCTGTTCCGGCGCTGTTCGATCGCGTCCCCACCCGCGCTAGCATCGCCCTGACGGAGGGTCTCGCCTTCGATGCGTATCCTCGAGCGCTTTGTCGAGTCACCGCGCGCGTGCGCGTATCTGCCGGAGCGGCGAGCGAGCCTCGAGGTCTGCCTGATGCTCGACGTCACGGTCGGCGAGATGGAGAACCTTCTCGAGCGAGGATGGCGGCGCTTCGGCCCGATTTACTTCCGTCCTGCCTGCGCGAGCTGCGCCGAGTGCGTCAGCTTGCGCGTCGACGTCGCCCGATTCGCCCCGACCAAGAGTCAAAGGCGAGCCGCGCGCGCATGCGCCGGACTCCGGCGAGTCGTCGGTGATCCCAGGGTCGACGAGGCCCGGCTGTCGCTCTACGGACGCTGGCATGCGCGCAAAGAGCGAGCGCGTGGCTGGGCGCCCAACCCTCAGTCCCACGAGCGCTACGCCCTGGAGCTCGCGTACGCCCACCCGTGCGCCCGTGAAGCCGCATACTATGACGAGGCGGCCGACGGACGGCTGGTGGGTGTCGGGCTGTTCGACGCGACGCCCCACGCCTACTCGGCAGCCTTTTTTTTCTACGATCCCGATTACTCGCGGCTGTCGCTGGGGACGGCGAACGTCCTGGCGCTGCTCGCCGACGCTCGTGCGACCGGACGCCGGTACGTGTATCTCGGCTACCGGGTCGAGGGGTGCCCGTCGCTCCATTACAAGTCGGCGTTCCGCCCCCACGAGCTGCTCTTCGAGCTCGGGGGACCGCTCGGCGTGCAGCCCGACTGGCGACCGTCTCCCTGACGCAGCCTCGCGAAAGCTAGTCATCGCCCTCGCGAGGGCGGGCGGACGAGCGCCTGCGATTACTCGCGCCCGGCTCGGGCGATGAGGCTTCGTAGCTTGCTCGTGTCGAGGGGCTTCTCGAGGCAGGGGTTGGCCACGCTCTCGAGAAATGCCTTTGCGCGTGCCGTGAAGGCGCCTCCGGTCATGAACACCAGGCGACCCGCAAGCTTCGGGGCCCGACGGACCACCTCCGCGTACAGGTCCATTCCAGTCATGAGAGGCATCATCAGATCGCAGAGGACGACGTCGTAGCGCCCGGCGACGATGCGCGGCAGCGCCTGATTCGCGTCGGTCACCACCTCGACGTCGTTGTCTTCCGAGAGCGAGCGCGCGATCGCTTCGCCGACCAGTCGTTCGTCGTCGATGACGAGAACCCGGCGCTGATGCAGCGGGCGGACGTCGCGCGTGCTGGCCGGCCCCGCACCGCGCCACGGCTTCGCAGGAGGCAACACCACGCGGAAGGTCGTACCCTCGCCAGGAACGCTCGCGACTTGAATCTCGCCACCGAGCGCCTTGATCGTTCCGTGCGAAATCGATAGGCCGAGGCCGGTGCCCTCCCCCTTGGTCGTGAAGAATGGGTCGAAGATCCGAGGGAGATTCTCCGGTCGAATTCCGGTCCCGGTATCCGTCACCTCGACGACGGCGTTGCCCAGATCGTCGGTCCTCGTGCTGACCCGAATCTCGTGGCGATCCGCCTGACCCTCTGGAATCGCCTGCGCCGCGTTGACGAGAAGGTTGAGAAACACCTGCCCGAGAAGCGCCTCGTTCGCGTCCACGGGGGGAACCTCCGCCAGGCTCTTGACCAGACGCGCCCGATGCCGGATCTCGTGCCAAGCCATCTGGTTTGCGCTCTCGACGATCCCGCGAACGTCGACCATCCCTCGCTGCTCGACGTTGCCCTGGGCGAACTTCGACAGGTCGCGGACGATCTGCTTTACGCGATTGGCTCCCTCCACGGCCTGCTGGAGCGAGTGGACCATGCCGGTGAGACCGCCGCTCGCCCCGTTCGCCAGCTCGGCGAAGGGGTCATTGCTGGCGCTCGCCGCGCGCAGACGACGAAGGACGTGCTCGAGGTTGACCAGCAGGTACGTCAGAGGATTGTTGATCTCGTGCGCGACCCCGGCCGAGAGCGTTCCGAGGGCCGCCATCCGGTCGCGCTGCAGGAGCTGATGCTGAAACTCGGCGCGCTCCGTGACGTCGGCCGCGACGACGACCACCGCGGGCGACCCGTCCACCTCAATCGTCGAGACCGCAGCTTCGGACGTTCGGTATCCGCCGCCCTTGCACCGCCACCGGAGCGAAAAGAGCTCGGGCGGCGCGTTGGCTGCGGGCGCCCGGACGCGCGCATCGAGCACCGAACGCTCATCCGGGTGAAAGACGTCGTCGATCGGCGCTTCCCGCAGCTCGTCCGCCGACGAGAGCCTGAGAGCACGCACCGTCGCCGAGTTGGTCAAAACGACGCGTCCGCGGCGGTGAACGATGGTGAGCTGGGGAGAGACTTCGATGAGCGTGCGCAGGCTTTCTTGCGCACGGTTCACTCTGTCGGGCGCCGCGTCGGGCGTGCGTTGATCGACGGCAGTAGGTAAGGACGGCAACCTGGGAGACCGTTCGGGCATTGGACCTCGAGGCGTGGGGACGCGAGGCGGGACTGAGAGGCGGGACTGAGAAGACGGCGGCGATGAGAGCGTCGCCCCCTGGCTTTGGGGGCCGCAGCCGAGCGGCCTCGGCAATTTCAAGGGTCAGAGCTTTTCAGCGGAAGCGACCTCCTCGCTTAGGCAAATCTCATGGCCAGCCGCGCCAACCGTGGGCTCGAGCGCGCTCGGAGCCAAAAAACGCACACTTGCACTTCTGGCGAAGGAGCGCCTTTCCATCGCAACGGCCCAAGACCATCGCGAGGATGTGGCAATCTGGCCGCCCAAAACGGGCAAAAGCGACGAAACGCCACGAAAAGCTGAAGATGCTCCTCACAGCTCAAAGCGCGACCGACGCCCAGTCCTCGCCCCGCTTGACAGCTCCGCCAGCGCTACGTAGCTTCCGGCCCCCTCTCCGCCGTCTATTTGGCTGCCCGCCATCCTCGATCGATCATTCATGGGTCCCGCTCAATCTCCACCGTCGGCCGTCGGCGCTCAACGAACGTTCGTGCTCACGAGGGCTCAGGCGCAGGGCTCGCGCGCCTGGTGGGTGGTCGATGCGTCGGGAAAGCCGCTGGGCCGCCTGGCGAGCGAAGTTGCGCACGTGCTTCGCGGCAAGCACAAGCCCCAGTACACGCCTCACGAGGACTCGGGCGACTTCGTGATCGTCGTCAACGCCGATAAGGTTGCCCTGACCGGCGCGAAGCTCGACAAGAAGTTCTACTACCACCACTCCGGGGTCCCCGGGGGGCTGCGCTCGGAGAGCTATCGACGCTTGCTCGCGCGGAAGGCCACGTTTCCCATAGAGAAGGCCGTCAAGGGAATGCTGCCGAAAGGCGTTCTCGGGCGGCGGATGATCACCAAGCTCAAGGTGTACGCGACTCCCGATCATCCCCACGCGGCCCAGCAGCCGCGCCCCCTCTCGACCGCCGTCGGCGCGTCACACCCCTCGTGACGACCCGCCCGTAGGGACACTCCCGGAAGCGAACCAAGCGATCCATGCCCACTGCAGAGAACCGCACCTACGCCACGGGCAAGCGCAAGACCGCGATCGCCCGAGTCTGGCTCAAGCCCGGCACCGGAACCATCGTCGTCAATGGTCGTCCAGTCGACGAATACTTCGAACGCGAGACGTCGCGCATGGTGCTTCGCCAGGCACTGGAGCTCATCGAGGCGCAGGACCAGTTCGACGTTTGGGCGACATGCGCAGGCGGCGGAAAGAGCGCGCAGGCCGAGGCCATGCGTCACGGGATTTCGCGTGCGCTCATCGCTCTCGATCCCGAGAAGCGCGGCGCGGTAAAGCGAGCGGGGTTCTTGACGCGCGACGCCCGCAAGAAGGAACGAAAGAAGTACGGCCAGCCCGGCGCGCGCAAACGCTTCCAGTACAGCAAGCGATGAGCGGTCCGAGTCCCGCCGATCGTGGGCTGCGCCGAGCCTTTCGAGCGCCGTCTGCGAAGGTGCGGCGGCTCTTGACGTTTCTGGCGTCAGGCGGGGTCGCGTCCCTTGCCAGCCACCCTGCGGCCGCAACGCTCGTCGAGCGCGTCGTGGCGGTCATCGGCGATCGTCCCGTCCTGTGGACGGAGCTCTTGCATCGAGCGACCGCGACTCGGGTCCAGATCCGGCTACAGACGCGCGATCCGAACGTGATCAGCGTGCAAGAGCAGGAGATGTACAAGGAGCTCCTGCAGCGCATGATCGACGATCGCCTCGAGGAAAGGGAGGCCGACCGGGCGCACGTCACCGTGACGGAGGAAGAGATCGATCGCGGCATCGCGAACATCGCGAGCCAGGCGCAGGCGCAGCAGGGTCATCCGGTCACGGCGAACGACGTGTTCGAGGAGGTGCGCCGCCGCGGATTGTCCGAACAAGACTTCCGCGAAGAAATCCGCCGACAGATCCTCGAAGGCAAGCTCATCGAGCTGCGTGTGCGACCGCGCGTTCGCGTCACCGACGGGGACGCCCTTGCGGCGTATCGGCACTGGGCGCAGGAGATGAAGGACCAGGAGCCGGTCGATGTGCGCATCCTGGCGCTTCGCGTTCCGACAGCGTGGACGAAGCCGCAGATCGAGGCTCGCGCGGCGCTCGCCGAGGAGCTCGTGCGTCGAGCCCGAGAGGGCGAAGATTTCTGCCGTCTCGTCGCTCAGTACAGCGACGACGTCTCGACCAAGGACACGTGCGGCTCCCACGGCGCTCAGCCGATCGCGAACCTGCTCCCGCCGATCCAGCAGGCGGTGCAGACGATGAAAGCCGGCTCGATCTCCGATCCCATCCCGGTGACCGTGGGGCAAGAGCAGGTGCTCGTCGTGCTGATGCCGCTCGGCCAGTCGCGCATCCCCCCTTTCGACGAAGTGAAAGGCGAGATGACGCAGCGCGCGCTGCTCGATGGGATCGAGCGCGTCCGCAAGCAGTGGCTCGAAGAGCTCAGGCGGAACATCTACATCGACGTTCGCTTGTGACCCGCGCGCGCGCCCGTCGACCGTGACCGCCGCGCGCCCGTCGACCGCAGCTTCCGCACGCGGGTCGAGGCGATTGCGCCTGCACGAAACGCGGCGCAGCGCGCAGCACGCGACACGCGCGATTGCCATGGTCTGGAAGTCGTCGCCCGGGCTCACTCTGGCGCTCGTGGCGATGACCGTCGGGGCCGCGCTGGTGCCACCCGCCACGGCCTGGGCGGGCAAACGGATCGTGGACAACGTCATCGCGCGGCGCCCGCACGACACCGTGCGATGGGTGCTGCTGGAGCTCGCACTCGTGGCCGGGCAGACCCTGGTCATGCGGGGTCTCGGCCTCGTCAGCCAGATTCTCGGATTGCGACTGGGCATTGACGTGAACGTCGCCATCCTCGAGAAGGCGGTCGATCTGCGACTGCCCGCGTTCGAGGACGCGGAGTTCTACGACAAGATGACGCGCGCGCGCCGGGAGGCGTCCACACGTCCCCTTCAGCTGGTCCGCGAGAGCTTCGGATTGATGCAGAGCTTCGTCACGCTCGCAGGCTATGGGGCGCTTCTTCTTCGATTCAGCCCGTGGGCGGTGCTCGTGCTGCTCGCCTCGACCGTACCGGCGACCGCCGCGGAAATGCACGCCTCCAAGCTCACATTTCAGCTACGCAACCGCCGGTCGCAAGAATGGCGACGCCTCCTCTACCTCGAATACGTGCTTGCGAACGACGAGCACGCCAAGGAGGTGAAACTCTTCGCGCTCGGTCCGCCGCTTCTGGCTCGCTATCGCGCGCTCGCGGCTCAGCTCTTCGACGAAGACCGCCGTGTGGCCATTCAGCGGGCCGCCGGACAGCTGCTTTCGCTTCTCGCGACCGTGGCCTTTTACGGCGCTTACGTGATCATGGCGCTCGCTGCCGCGGCCGGCCGCATCACGGTCGGCAACCTGACCTTGTACGTGGTCGCCTTTCGGCAGGGACAGCAGGCATTTCAATCGATGCTCGGCTCGATCGGAAGCATCTACGAGCAGAACCTGTACATGGCGAACCTGTTCGACTTTCTTGATACCCCGGTCTCCACGCCTCCGGCGAAGGGTGCGCCTTCGATCGAGGACCGAGCCCCGGCGCCGCCCGCGGCCATCGTAACGGCCCGCGCGCCCGCGGGGCTTACGTTCGATCGAGTTTCCTTCCGGTACCCCGGCAAGTCCGACTGGGCGGTCCGGAACGTGTCACTCTTCGTGGCAAGTGGCACGAGCTTGGCGCTCGTCGGCGACAACGGTGCGGGCAAGACGACGCTCGTCAAGCTCCTCACGGGTCTCTACGAGCCGACGGAAGGTCGCATCCTGCTCGACGGTCGGCCGCTCTCGACGTGGGACGAGAAGACGCTACGCGCTCGGTTCGGCGTCGTGTTCCAGGACTTCAACCACTACCAGCTCTCGGCGAGGGACAACGTGGGCCTCGGCAGCGTGCCACACCTTCAGGACGACGCCAGGATCGCACGCGCGGCGGACGAGGGCGGCGCCGCCGAAGTGATCGCAGCATTGCCCATGGGGCTCGCCACGCAGCTCGGTCACTGGTTCAAGGACGGCATCGAGCTGTCCGGCGGGCAGTGGCAGAAGGTGGCGCTCGCGCGTGCATTCATGCGCGAGGAAGCCGACATCCTCGTGCTCGACGAGCCCACCGCATCCCTGGACGCCGAGTCGGAGCACCACGTCTTCGAGCGCTTTCGAGCCCTGGCTCGGGGCAGGACGACGATCGTCGTCTCGCACCGGTTTCCGACCGTGCGCATGGCCGATCGAATCGTGGTCCTGAACCACGGAGTCATCGTCGAGGAGGGAACCCACGACCAGCTCATCGCCGCCAGCGGGCGTTACGCACGGATGTTCGAGCTGCAGGCGAGCGGCTACAGGTGAGCGCTCTCCCGGGGAGCGCGCGGGCTGCGCGCGCGTCGGCTAGTCTGTCTGCCGTGCTGCTGTCCGTCCCTCATGTCCACAGGCCTTCACGCAGCGCGATCGAGCGGGTCAAAATCGAGCTCGAGCGGCGTCTCGGAGCCTCCAGGGTACTGACGAGCCCCGAGAGCTGCGCCGCTTACCGCAGTGACGACAGCGACGTCTCGGGCCCCCTGCCGGACGCCGTCGTCATTGCCGAGTCCCCGGCGGACGTCGCAGCAACGCTCGCAGTCGCCGACGAGTGCGACGTTCCGGTCACTCCGCGAGCGGGGGGCACCGGACGCACCGGCGGCGCGGTGCCCGTGGCCGGCGGCATCGTGCTCGCGACTCATGCTCTCGCGCGGATCAAGGAAATCGATCGGGCCAACCTGGTGGCGATCGTGGAGCCGGGCGTGATCACGGGAGATCTGCACGCCGCGGTCGAGGCGGAGGGGCTTTTCTATGCGCCTGACCCAAACTCGCTCGACAGCTGTCGCATCGGCGGCAACCTCGCCGAGAACGCCGGGGGCCCGCGCGCATTTCGGTACGGAGTGACGCGCGATTGGGTGCTCGGGCTGCAGGCGTGTCTCGTCGGCGGACGGGTCATCCGCACCGGCAAGCGCACGGTCAAGGGTGTGACGGGCTACGACGTGACCGCGCTGCTCATCGGCAGCGAAGGAACGCTCGCGGTCTTCACCGAGGCCACGCTGCGGCTCGCCCCGAAGCCCCCGCTCGTCGGCACGGAGCTCGCCCTCTTCTCGGACATGCGCGCCGCGGCGAACGCCGTGGGCAGCGTCGTCTCGGCCGGCATCGTCCCGCGCTGCATGGAGATGCTCGATTCGCCGACGCTGGATGCCGTCCGCAACGCGGGGGTTCCCATCGACGAGCGCGCCGGCGCCATGCTGCTCGTCGAGGTGGACGGCGAGTCTTCCGAGACCTTGATGCTTCGCGTCGGGGAGGTACTGACGTCCTGCGCGGGCTGCATCGACGTCGTCGTGGCGCAGGACGGCGCCCAGCGCGATCGACTGTGGGCGGCTCGCCGCATGCTTTCCAAGGCCACACGTCGGCTGGCGCGGCATAAGCTGAGCGAGGACATCGTCGTTCCGCGCACGCGGATGGCCGACTTGCTGGCCCGCGCCGACGAAATCGGAGATTCGACCGGAGTGCGCCACCTGGCGTACGGCCACGCGGGAGACGGCAACCTGCACGTCAATTTCCTGTGGAACGACGATTCGGAGCGACCCGCGGTCGACCGCGCCATCGAGCTGCTGATGAGAGCGACCGTCGAGCTCGGAGGTACGCTGAGCGGCGAGCATGGAATCGGAGTCTCGAAGGCACCGTATCTGGGGCTCGAGCAGAGCGTGGAGCTCATCGCACTGCAGCGCGACATCAAAAGGACGTTCGATCCGAAGGACCTGCTGAATCCGGGAAAGATCTTCCCCGCCGAAGGACATCGCGCCTGCTGACGAGAGCGCCCCGCTCGCGCGCGGCCGCGCATGGGAGCGTCAGGCAGTCCGGGGCCCGCCGGCCACGACCACGGCGGAGAGCCATGCGGCGATCTGCTCCCACGCACGTCGGGCACGCCCGCTGGTCACGAGGCCCATATGATTCGGCGGCGGGCTTGCGCCGTCGCCGGTCGAGACGCGGA
The DNA here is from genome assembly GCA_035622655.1 of Polyangiaceae bacterium. GTDB lineage: Bacteria > Myxococcota_A > Polyangia > Polyangiales > Polyangiaceae > Palsa-1150. The sequence continues at coordinate 5,739 of DASPUY010000056.1, read as the reverse complement.
GGACGTCATGCCGCGCCCGGCACCGCGCCACGAAGCGTCGACCGGACTCCGGCGTGCATTCGAAACGATCCCCATTACTTACGACTTGCAGCACGGGGATGCGAACGCGATCGAGCGACGCCCAGTAATCGACGGCGCCGTCGGCGCTCGTCCAGCGGCCCGACGTCGCAAAGCGGTGGAAATCATCGATGCATGCACGCGTCTCGTCGTCGCTGCCGATGCGCAGCGCCCGCGCAGGGAATCGCCCGAGCCGCCTGGCGACGGCCGCGGCCGCGCCGAGCGTCAAGCGTTTTCCGAGCCATCGCAGGACCGAAGGCTCGAGAAATGGCAGCCATACCGCCGCCCCCAAGCCCACCACGGCGTCGGCCGTAACGAAACCGCTGCCGACCGCCGCCAGTGCGACATGGCCGCCCAGAGAGTGTCCGACCACGACCACGGGGCGATCGGGCACCTGCCAGCGCGCGAAATCGCAGACAGCCGGCAAGTCGATGGCGACGAAATCGTCGTAGCGAACCCCGCCCGCGCTCGCAGAGACCGGCCGACTGTCGCCATGACCCCGGAAGTCGAATGCAACGACGCTCCAGCCCTGGTCGACGAGAAAGCGCGACAGGCCGGCGCCGGCGGGTCGATCGAATTCCGCGCGCCGCGCCATGAGGGCATGCGCCAGGACAGCGACGCCGCGAGGCGGCACGTGAGGTTCGAGCACATCCGCCCTCAGCGACCAACCGTCCCTCGTGCGCACCTCGATCGATTCGGCGCGGCTGGCTTCGCCGGAACGAGCATCGCTCACTCGAAGGGCAGCATCCACACGTCATCTCCCTCGTGAATGCCCAGATGGGCCGCGGCGTCCTGCCCGATGGCCATCCCTGCGCCCTCGGGCCGTCCCTTGGCCGGCACGGCTCGAAAAAAAGGCGCCTCGGAGGACTCCACGGCGACGACGACGCGATTTTTCCCGGCTTCGGCCGGGTCGAGGAGGCGTGTCACCCGCTCCTTGCGCGAGCGCTGGACCAGCGTGACGTCGTCGGTCGGAGCGGTGAAATGGGGACCGCCGTCGAACGGATCGACCCGCCAGGCGTACCGGAAGCCGATGCGCCGCAGCATCGCTTCGACTCCCTTGGTCTGAGCGCCCACCTTGCCGATGACGTCCTGGGCGTCTTTGGGAAGGAGCGAGACGTAGATCGCTCCTTCCGGGAAGAGCCCTTTGATGAACTCCTTGTTCTTCTTCGAGAGCCGATCCGCTTCGGCGTAGGTCATCTCCGTGAACTTCAAACCGACGGCGTTCCACAAATGAGAGGTGCCGTCCGGCTCGAGCGGAGGCAGAAGCTCCGCCAGAAGCTCGTCGCGAAAGACGTCCCTGTGCATCTTGACGTACAGGAATCGGACGCACGAGATGAGCTGACCGAGTCGCTCGGGCTTGCCTCGGTACTCCGGCAGGACAATGAGGCCGCCGATCTCGGTGGGCCCATTGTACGAGTAGCCGATCTTGAGGACGACGTGACGGAAGTGCTTGTCGAGCGTCGCGGAATACCGCTCCTCTTCGAAAACGTCGACGTAGATGTACGGTGCGTCCCGTCGCCCGAGCTGCGCGACAATCATCGAGGTTCCCACGATGCGGGCCTTGACGAGGTCGACGACGACGAACACGAACTCTCGTCGCCTCGGGTCCTTCACGACGCCGGTGAAGCTCTTTTGGGCGTGATCGAGCAGGGCTCGGATCTCACCGCGATCCGCGGGGAGATTGACCGTGTTCAGGTGACGGGCGACTTCGAGGAGCTGATCCTCGTCGGTGGGGACTGCGCCGCGGATCTCGTAGGTGACGGTCATCGGCCTTGTCCCAATAGCAGCATCCACGGCCGCCGAGTTCGGGCGAGCGGGGCGTATCGCCTCCACGCGCGGTCGGCAGCCGGGACCGTGTTGCCGCCCTCGGCCCCTGCGGCTGGGCCACTGGTCTCCGCGAGGCCGCGTGGTACGTTCCGCATCGACCCACGCGTCGATTTCGGCGTTAAGCTTGAGAAAGAGGGGGAGGCCTCGTCCCCATGAATGGCCTCGACGTTGCGTGCAACCCCTCGAAGGAAGACCGGCCAAACCCAAGACCATGCGGACGCGTGACGTCACCATCCCCCTGGGCCTGTGGATTTGTGCGGCCATTTGCGCACATTTCTTCCTTGGCACGGGAGGCCTTGTCGTCGCCAAGGTCCACGACGACCGGTCCGAGCTTTGGAAGCTGGCACGCGAAGCCAGTAACTTGGCCCAGCAGAGTGAGCAGACTTTCGAAGTCTCGCTGAGCGAGCCGAGCGTGGAGCCCGCGCCACCACCTCCGGTCGCCAAGCCGGTGAAACCCCCCGCGCCGCCCGCTCCAACGGCCACGGCAAAGGTGCAGCCGCCGACGCGTGAGCCGGATAAGCCGAAAGAAGAGAAAAAGCGGGTCGTCCTGCAGAAAAGTGAGGAAAAGAAGCCGGCCGTTTTGCCCGATCCGGCCAAGGATCGGCGGATCGCGGTCGTCCAGCACGCGAAACCCGATCAGGAGGACAATCCGACCGCGAAATACATCGCGGACGAGGCCAACCACGTCAAGGAAGAAACCCGGGCGACGCAGACCTCGCACGACCGCAACGACGAGACGCCTTCCCCCGGCGTCACCCATGCGGGAGCTGACAAGAACCCGGGCGACAGCGAGAAAGACCGGGTCGCCGAGGCCGAGGCGCATAAAGGCGAGAAGAACCGCGCCCCGGGTGAGCGCGGCACCGACTTCGACGTTCAGCACGAGCCGAGGCTGCCCAAACCCGAACCAGCCGCGACCTCGGCCCTGACGCCGCAGAATCCGGCGACCGCCCGGACCCCGGCGAACGAAACGAGGCCGTCCTCCCAGCAGGCGGCGGCCGCCGACCAGCCGCAACCGGCTCCCGGCGGCGCGACTCCGGCATCGCCCGAGGTCGAGAGCGACCCGGGCGGAAGCTGGACGTTCAACCCCGCGCGGCAAGGCGGCGCTCCCTCCTCGGCAGCGCCGGAGCCGACAGCGGGAGAGCCAACGAATCTGCCGGGGGGCAAGCTCTGGTCTCTACCGGGACTGGGCCAAGCGGTCGCGCCCGGTGCGCTCAATACGAACTTGAACCAGACGCAGATCGCATTCATCGTCGGCTCGGACAATCTGCGAAAGCTCCGCGAAGCCGACGGCGAGCGGCGCAAGAGCGAGCACCGCGGTTCGTGGGCGGCGTCGAACTTCGACCGATGGCGAAGCGCCATCGAGAACTACGTGTCGAGCGTCAAGCCCGGCAATCAGACCGCCCTGAATACCGCACGCGTCCCGTTCGCCACCTACCTGAACGGTATGCACAATCGAATCCACCCGATCTTCGCCGAGTCCTTCCTCGAGTCGCTCGACGCTTTGCCGGCGAATCATCCGCTCAACGACCAGCACCTGGTCACGTTTCTGGAGATCGTCCTCACCAAGGAAGGTCACTTGAAGAGAATGGGCGTCGTGCGGACGAGCGGCATCACGGCTTTCGACATCGCTGCGCTGGACGCCGTCGACCGCGCGCAGCCGTTCGGTCCCGCCCCGAGCGCGATCGTTTCTCCGGACGGGAACGTGTATCTGCAGTGGGAATTCCACCGCGACGAGGTGTACGCGTGCTCTACGATGGGCGCGCGACCATTCATCCTGAATGTTCCGCCCGCAAACGGCGAGCCGCCGCAGCAGCTCCCGCCGATGCCCACGCCCGGACCCACCAAGGAACGGAGCGTCCCCGCTGCGACTCCGAACGACGCACGCGAAGGCTATTGGCCGCTCGAGCTCACACCGCACCGGCCCACACCCCGCTCGGCTGATCACGCTTTCGCCCGCTGGCTCGCACGTGCCCGGCTGCCGAAGTCGTAATGCATCGATTCCACGGAATCGATGCATTACGCTGCAAGTTGATGTCGACCGTCGAAGCGTCGCCTGAGGCCCGCACCGGAGACCCCGGTCGGCCGGCGCTTGGCGCACGCATCGCGCCGCGATCGCCCGTTTCGAGGGCGGCCTGGCTGCTTCGTTCGACGGCCGTCGTGGCGGTGGCGGCGAGCATCCTGGGGGTGATCGTCGCGCCGGGGGTCGTCGGCAACGCGAGCGAGCTCGGCGTGAACTTGAGCCAGGGGGCTGCCTGCGTGCTCGCCTGGTTTCTCTTGGGCCTACTTCTCGCGCTGTTCCTGAGCGGAACGCTCGAGCTGATCAAATCGGGCGAAGTGTCCGTGATCGCACGGTTCGGGCTGATCGGGGGCGGTGGCCTCGTCGTCGTCCTGTCGTGTCTCGCGCTGCGCGATCGCATACCGCCTTGGCTCGCGATGATCATCGCCGCCGTCACGGCGCTCGTGTCCCTCGCGGGCGCCTACTCCGCGGCGAGCGCGCCGCACACCCGCGCAATCGCGGGTGTCCTCTGCGCCTTTGCCCTCGGCGCCATCACGCGGCTGGCCGCGTGGGAGCTCGCAACACGCGCAGGCGACGCGGCGAGCATGTCGCTCTTCGGCACGAGCCGGGGCCTCGCCACGGCCAGCGTCCTCTTCAACGCCGCCGCCCAACTGATTGCCGTTACCTGGCTGGGCACACGGGGCAAGTGGGCAGGCCAGCTCGCGTCAATCGCAGCTCTTGCGGGAGCCCTCGTGGTTACCTGGAGTGTCGCGGCGGGAAGACATTCGGGAGCCGCGTTCTGGCAGGCCATATTGCATTCGTCGCTGGCCGACGCCCCCGGCGTGCCTCCGCCCTACGCGTTCGACAATCTGGCCACGTTCCTCGTGCCAGCTGCGCTTCTCCTCGGCCTCGTGGCAGCTCTTCAGACGGGCCAGGTCGCTGCAATCGTCGCCAGCATGAGCCTCAGCCTGGTCTCTCGCGGGGCGCTCGACGTGCCGATCTGCGCGCTGTGCGCCGTCGTGGCGGCGCAGTGGACGACTCTCGCCTCCGTCGACGATCGAGCCATGTGGCGTACCCTGATCGACGATCGGGCGCGTCGGCTCAGGGAGGACGAGGCAATGACGGCGGCAATGACTCCCCACAACGCGCAGCCGCGCGCGGTGGATGGCAAGCGAGACGCGAGCGACCCGGCAGGGGCTTCGTGAAGCGGCTTGCCAACGGGGAGGTGGCCTTCTAGATCCAGGGCGAGCGCCTTTCGCCCCGCGACTGTGGGTTCGAGGCGTCGGCGAGCGTGGCGAAGATGGATTTGCAAACGGTGGTGCCGAAGGCGCCCGCGCCCTGGGCTGTCCCGGTAGGACAGGGAAAGGCGTGCGCATCGGGATCGATCGTGGCGGTGTCGGACGCTGCGTCCGACGCACCGAGTGTCCCATCCGCGCCCTCGCTCCGCGACCTCCTCGCGCTGACGAAACCTCGCATCACCGCGCTGGTCCTCTTCACGGGGGCCGCCGGGATGCGCCTCGCACCCGGAGCAACGCCGCTTCATGAGCTCCTGGGGGCTCTCGTCGGAATGGCGGGCATCGTCAGCTCTGCCAATGCGCTCAACATGTGGTGGGAGCGCGACGTCGACGCGCTCATGACCCGGACGCGCACCCGGCCGTTGCCTTCAGGACGAATGGCGCCCGATGCCGCGCTCGCGTTCGGCATCGCGCTGGGCGCACTCTCCCTTCCCCTGCTTTTCCTCGTGAACGGGGCGACGGGCTGGCTCGGCCTGCTGTCTCTCGTTCTGTACGTCGCTGTGTACACGCCGCTCAAAAAGCGCACCTTCGCAGCCCTCTTGGTGGGGGCGGTACCTGTCGCCA
>DASPUY010000055.1:0-19273 GCA_035622655.1 Polyangiaceae bacterium | reverse complement strand
CGTGTGATCGAAGCCCCGGCGATCTTCGGCCCGACGGACCCGCGCGCCGAGGAGCGCTTCGACCCGCCGGGAGAGCTCGGCGCTGGGCGGCGTTGCGTACTCGAGGTCCTGCGGCAAGAGCCGCTTCATGCCGACGGGCAGATCGTACCAGGCGAAGCCCCGACGAGTGATGCCCATCTCCAATTCGCGAGACGCGAAGTGCGGGGTCATGACGACTATGGCGCGCGGTTTCGGCAACTTGGCCGCCCACGCGCCAAGTGCGACCCGACGCGTCTCGCTGCCCGGGAGGTAGAGGGGGGCCCCGTGGCTCACGTAGAGGACGGGCATCTTGCCGGCGGCTTCGGCGCGAGCCGCGCCGGGCAATAAGGAGCACGCCGTCCCGACGAGAAGCTCCCTGCGCCCGATCACGGGGCCCCCTTCGAGACATGGCAGGTGAAACAACCGACGTCCGGCTTCTCCAGCATCTCGGCGAGCGACGGCGTCACCTCGTCGATCATGAAGGCCGCGATCTTGGCCACGTGCGGGTCGGGGCTGTCCTTCCCGGGCAGACGCTTCGGGTCGAGAGCAGGACCGTTCGGCATCCGGTACCGGACGTCCTCGGCGTTCTCCCCGTGACAAGAGAGACACGTGAGATCGGGATAGGGCTTTCCCTCGAAGCGCTGGAAGGCGCGCGCCATCTGCGGAAGCACGAGGAACGTCATCGTGTCATGCCGATCTTCCCAGCTCATCATCGACCATCGATCGTTCGGGACGGGGCGAGCCGTCGGACCTGAACCGCGCGGCGGCGACGAGGCCGCGGCCAGGGATGCCGCCCCGGAGGGCGCGCGAGAAGCAGACGGCGGCCCGCAGGCGGCGAGCAAAAGAAGGACGGCGCGCAGCCCGAAAGATTGTGGCTCCGGCGTCTTTTCACGCATGCGGCGTCCCGGCCTCAGAACCAAAACTTTTTAGTGCATATTTATTACTGGGGCCCGTGCGAGGCGATCTAAAAAGCCCGCAATGGTGCACTGGAAAATGCGGCAAAATGTGCGCTCTCGCTGGTCTTCGCGATGGGTGGGCGCTCTCCTCTTCGCCCTGACGCTGGCGGCGATCACCGCCTGGCAACATCCCTCATGGGCGGACGTTGCGCCCGGCGCCGCAGCCGCGACGCCGGCGCCGGCCTCGACTGCAGACCTCGCCACCCGGGTGGCGGACCTCGAGGCCTACGTGACCAACGGCACGCCCAAAGTCCTTTCGTCGCCTGGCCCGGGACACAACGCCTGGATGATGGCGTCGGCGGCGCTCGTGCTCTTCATGACGCTTCCGGGGCTCGCGCTGTTCTACGGCGGATTGGTTCGCCGCAAGAACGTGCTGTCGGTGATGGCCCAGTGCCTCGGGTGTGCGGGCTTGGTGACCATCCTCTGGTGGCTCATCGGTTATAGCCTCACCTTTTCGAGCGGATCGCCGATCCTCGGCAGCACGAAGTTCGCGCTGCTCAAGGGAGTGGGGGCCGCCCCGAACAACGACTACGGCGCATGGGTGTCGCAAAGCGTCTATGCGATGTACCAGCTGATGTTCGCCATCATCACTCCGGCGCTCATCGTCGGGGCGATCGCCGAACGCATGAAGTATGCGGCCATCATGACGTTCATCCTGGTGTGGATGTTCGTCGTGTACTTCCCGCTGGCCCACATGGTCTGGGGCATCGACGGGATGATGAACGGCGTGTGGAACGCGAACGCCTCGATCAAGGCCATCGACTTCGCCGGCGGAACGGTCGTTCACATGTCGTCGGGATGGTCCGCCCTCATCCTCTGCCTCTTGCTCGGCAAGCGCGCAGGCTTCGGGCAGCGCGCCTTTTATCCTCACAGCCTGGTTCTCACGATGGTCGGGACGGGAATGCTGTGGGTGGGCTGGTACGGTTTCAACGCCGGAAGCGCGGTCGCGGCCGACGGCATCGCGGGAAATGCCTTCATGAGCACCACCCTCGCGACGGCGACCGCTGCGATGGTCTGGCCCGGCATCGAGTGGGCGACGCGAGGCAAGCCGACGGTCCTGGGCTTCTGTTCGGGCGCGGTGGCCGGTCTCGTCGTCATCACCCCGGCGTCGGGCTTCGTCACGGCCAACGGCGCCGTCATCATCGGCGTGTTCGCCGGCGCCATCCCTTACCTGACCTGCACCAAGCTCAAATCGGCGCTGGGATACGACGATGCCCTCGATACCTTCGGGGTGCACGGCGTCGGGGGAACCCTCGGCGCGATCTTGACGGGGTTTCTCGCGACGCCCGAGGCCAACCCGAACCTCAACACGAACCTGTCGGCCATCGTGGGGCACACGCTCTGGATCGAACAGCTGAAGGCCGTCGGCCTGACGCTCGTGCTGGCCACGGTCAGCACCTTCGTCATCGCCAGCGTGCTCAAGATGACGATGGGGTTGCGGCCGAAGGCGGACGACGAAGAGGAGGGCCTCGATCAGCTGGACCACGGCGAATCGGGCTACCATGGCGACGAGCTCGGCGGCGCGGCGCACGCGGTCGGTCCGAGCTCGGTCGCCACCGCATTCGCAGCAGCGCCTGCCGCGATGGCCTCCGCACCGACGCCCTTGGCGAGGAAATCGTGAAACGCATCGAGGCCATCGTCCGTCCGGCGAAGCTCGACGACGTCAAGGACGCGCTCAACGAGATCGGCATCTCGGGGCTGACCGTCGTGGAGGTCAAGGGCTTCGGACGCACCGGCGGGCGCAAGGAGGTCTACCGAGGGTCGGCGTACGTCGTCGACTTCGTCCCCAAGGTCATGATCGTGACCATCGTCAGCGACTCGCTGGTCGGCCCCGTTCTCGAAGCGATCGAGCGCTCGGCAAAGACGGGGAAAATTGGTGACGGCAAGATCTTCGTCTCCGACGTGCTCGAAGCCGTTCGGATCCGCACGGGCGAGCACGGAGAAGGCGCGATCTGATCCGGCTCGGCCGGGGGCGGGGCTCCCGCGCAAGCTGCCAGGCGCACGATTCCCGCTTCTGCGGGTATTTTCCGATGCGGCCGCAATCGCATCAACAAAGTCGCGCAATTCCCCGAACCGGGCAATGGTTAGAGGCAAAGAGCTGTGGCTCTCCTCCGAGTCGCGTCAAGCTGGGGCACACGGCGCGCTGACGACCGAATCGCAGCTGGCGTCATCGCCGCAATTTTGGGTCTCGGTTTTGCCCGCGGGGCCGAAAGCGGGCCCGTCGTCGGTTCGACGACCCGATCGCTCCCCACGCTCCACACGCACGACGCGCGGTTCGTCCTGCGGGCCGGCGGTAGCCGCCTCATCGTGGAAAGCGAAGATGGCGCGCTGGTGGCCGCCGTCGATCTGGCGCTCGAGGTGAACGGGCAGACGCATCCGCTCGAGCTCACCACCGATACCTCCAACGCCGGCCGCAGCGTCCTCGCCGGGATGACCCGGGTGACCGCGGCCGGACGCACGCTCCAGGTCCGGGCCGAGCTCGTCGCAGACGTCCCGCGCGACGCACTGACTCTGCGCGCCACCGCGCCTTCGGACGGCGGCGATGGCCGGGCGCGCATCGCGATCCGCGCGAGGGTGCCCGGCAAGAACCAGGGGGTCTTCGTTTCCGGCTTCGGCTCGCTGGGCCCGCAAGGCGAATCCTCAGGGACCGCCGCGTTGATCGACATCGAGCCTCATCCGATCGCGGTGGCCTCGACGGAGGGACCGATCAGCGTGCATCGCGAGTCCGACGAAGACCCGACCGATCCCGACGGCATTTCGATCGCGAGCCCGACGACCTCGGCCAGCCAGTCGCAGACCGAGCTCCACTTCGTCGTCGGCGAATCGAGCACGCGCGTGTGGGAACCGCTCATGGAAATCGGCAACGTGCCGACGCGGCTCGTGAGAGGCCACATCACGGGTGCCCGGCGCGAGCGGGCGCGGATCGTCGGCCGCGACGCGCTGGGAGTCCCGCAGCTCTTGGCCCTTCCGGACGAAGACGGGGCTTTTCTCTTTCAAGCCCCGCCCTCCGTCGTCCAGTGGACGGCCACGCTTGGTCGAGACAGCGCGAGGCAGGTCGTGCGCTACGTGCCGGGCGAGCAAGCTCCCCTCGTCCTGGAGCTCGCGCCGAAGGGAGGGGTTCGCATCCTGGTACGCGACGCTGACACGAGGCAACCGCTCACCGCGCGGCTCATCGTCCAGCGGGTCGCGAGCGGAAACGAAGCGAGTACGAGCTTCGACCGGCCAGCGCTCCGCGATCCGACGACCGTCGACGCACTGCGCGGCGACGCGACCACCACGCTCTCCACCGGAAAGTATCGCATCGTCGCGACCAAGGGGATCGAATGGTCCATCGACGAGCGCGACCTCGACGTCACGGCCGGCCAGGCGGCCCTCGTCGAGCTCGACCTGCGTCACGTGGTCGCGACACCGGGTATCGTCGGTTGCGACTTGCACACCCACACCGGCCCGAGCTTCGACTCGCAGTCCAGTCCCGAGGACAGCGTCCTGTCGCTGGTCGCTGCGGGAATCGACTTTGCGGTGCCGACCGGCCACAACGCGGTCACCGACGATGTACCGGCCGTCGGGGCGCTGAAGCTGGGCAAGGAGTTCTCCTCGGTGCCGGGGGTGGAAGTGACGACGTACAATCCCCGTTTCGGTCATTTCGGCGTATTCCCGATCCCGACCGAGGGCTCCATTCCTCCGTATCGGCATACCAGCCTCGAGTCGATTACCCGCGCCGCGCGCGCCGACCCCGGACGGTACTTCCAGCTCAATCATCCGCGGCTGCCGGGGGGCATCGGCCTCTTCGATACGATCGGCTTCGACCCGCATGCAGTGAGATCGCGCTTGCCCTCGCGGCTGGATTTCGACGGAATCGAGGTCTACAACGGGTTCGACATCGAGCATCCCGCGCGCGTCGAGCAGGTTCTTCGCGACTACTTCGGGCTGCTCGATCAGGGCTGGCACTACACGGCGACCGGGAGCAGTGATTCGCATTGTCTCCAGTACCACTGTGTCGTGAAGGTCCTCGATCACACCCTGGAGTCCTGCGCGGGCGCCGGGTATCCGCGCACGATGGTGACCGTCGATCCGCACGCCGCGGAAAGCCATGACCAGGACGTCGATGAGCTCGATCCCAAGCTCATCATCGACAACCTGAAGCGTGGTCACGCGACCGTGACCAGCGGACCGCTCATCGATCTACGGCTCGAGGGAGTCGCTCCGGGCGACGAGCTCGCGACGAACAGCGAGCTCGTTCATGGTCACGTGACGGTCCGCGCGGCGCCCTGGATCGACGTGACCCAGGTTCAGCTCGTGGCGGGCCAGACCGGGGGAGAGTGGCGGACGGTGGACTCGTTCGACGTTCCCACGCAGCCGACGCAGTGGGGGCCCGGCGAGGGCACACTCGAGGAGGCGCAAGCCCGCGCCATACGGTTCGATCGGGACATCACCGTCCCCCTGGGACCGACCGACGGCTGGGTACTGGTCGTCGCAAAGGGAACGCGTCACTTGAGCGACGTGCTACCGCTGGTCGAAGTGAGTCCCCTGGCGTTCACGAATCCGGTTTACGTGGTCCGGCGTCCCGAGCCCGGCTCGCTGGCACGCACGCCCATCCGCTAGTCCGCACCCTCGAGTGGGTCCCGTCCGACTTCGAGAGCAGGCCCTAGCGCCCGCGCTCGAAGGTCGCCCACTCGTACAAGTTCGGATCTTCCGAGGCAATCTGCAGGATGGAGGCCATTCGCGCCTTTGCGCCCGAGACTCCGAGCGTGGCGTCCAGGCTGGCGACGCGGTCCACGACCCATTCCTGGGCTAGGGCGCCGAGCTGGAACACGGTGATGAGCGTGACCTCGGGGGCATCCTCGGGAATCGGGCTTTCGTTCATGGTGGCCTCTCTGGCTGGCCGGTCTGGCGTTCGCTTGGCATGAGTCCTCGGCGGCGCGCCGGCTCGCCCACGTCCCCCTGGCCTGGTGGCCCGGTCGCACTCTCGACACGATTCAAGCGGACCCCCCGTGCAGCGCGCATGCCGGCGGCATTCGAGTTGCACCGCTGCGGCCCAAGATGACCCTCGAGCCCGAGCATGTGCTGGCGGAGACTCGACTCGAGTTCAGAGACGGCGCCACATGGGTTTCCGGGCTCTGCCCCGCGTGCTGGGAACGAGTCGCGCTCGTTGCACCTGCACGAGGTACGATCACGAGCGCACGCTGTTTCAACGGACACATTTTGCGAATCGAGGATCAAACGTCGGAGGGACGCGAGGCGTCGAGGTGCGAAAAGCGCTCGAGCGAAGGTGCCCTCGCGAGCGGGTGACGACCCGCAGCGCCGGTGGTGGGGCAGCGCGGCTTCAGGCAGCGGCGAGACCGGACGACTACGGGCGTGCGAAATTGCTGAGAGGCCGATGTGCGTCATCTTGCTTTTTTTCCACGTGCATCCGGATCTGCCGCTCGTCGTCGCGGCCAACAGGGACGAATTCTACGAACGCCGCTCGAGTGGGCCGGAGTGGCTCTTCACTTCGCCGCGCGTGGTCGGAGGCCGCGATCTGAGGGCCGGCGGCACGTGGATGGGAGTCTCGGAGACGGGCTTTTTCGCGGGATTGACGAACCTGCGCACGCTCGGGCCGCCCGAGGCGGCGCGCCGATCGCGGGGCGAGATCGTGATGCAGGCGCTCCGGACCGGCTCGGTTCGCGCGACCGAGGCGTGGATCCGGAGCGTCGACGCACGCGCCTACAATCCCTACAATCTCGTCTTCGGCGATGGGCGCGAGCTCTGGATCGCATCCTCTGGCGAGGACGACGCGAGCGTACGCTTGTTGCGGCTGAAGGCAGGGCTGCACGTGATCACCAACGCCCCCGTCGGAACGCGGTGGCCGAAGGTGAGCCGGGCCGAGAAGCTCGCCGCGCCTCTTTCGAAGGCTCCGCTCTCCGCCCTCGTGCCGGCGCTCGCGGGTGTGCTTGCCGACCACCGCATGCCCGCGCTGCGAGCCGTGCCCGTCCCCCCCGCGTGGCTGACGGCAGACGTCGCGCGGAAGCTGCAGTCTCTTTGTGTTCATACGCCCAGCTACGGCACGCGCTCGTCGACCGTCGTCGCGATCGGGTCGCACCGCGTCGTGTATTACGGCTTTGCCGACGGCCCCCCGTGCACGACCCGGCTTGTCGATCGGACCGCGATGGCTGCTTCGGGCGGCAGCCCGAGCGGGGATCCGGTACAAGAGGGGGCATGACGCGAAGGGCGGCCACCAGGTCCGGGAGCGCTGCACCGCCGCCCGGCGTCAGCGACTCTCAGCACGCACCGCTGACGCCGCTCGTGGCCCGCTTGCCGGCCACCGTTCCCTTTGTGGCGCCCGACGCAATCGTGCGGTCGCGGGGACAGCCAATCTGGCTTCGGGTGGGCGCCAACGAGAGCGCCTTCGGGCCCTCCCCACGGGCGGTGGCAGCGATGCGCGACGCGCTCGCCCATGTCGCCTGGTACGCGGACCCGGAGAGCTTCGAGCTGAGGCGGGCGCTCGGCGCGATCCACGCCGTACCGATGGAGTGCATCGCTGTCGGGGCGGGCATCGACGAGCTGCTCGGACTGATCGTCCGGACGTTCGTCGACGAGACGCGCAGAGTCGTCGCCTCGCGCGGGTCGTACCCGACGTTCGCCTATCACGTGGCCGGCCACGGAGGGACGATGGGCTGGGCGCCGTACCGCTACGACGGCTGGAACGACCTGGATGCGCTCGGCGCGCTGGCGCGCGAGACGAATGCCGTGCTCGTGTACCTCGCCAACCCCGACAACCCGACGGGCACCTGGTTCTCCTGGGACGAAGTCGCGGAGCTCCGTCGCGCCTTGCCCGCCGACTGCGTTCTGGTCGTCGACGAGGCGTATGTCGAGTTCGCCCCGCCGGAGGCGCAAGGACCCTTCGACTTGGACGATCCGAAGGTCATCCGCCTTCGAACCTTCTCCAAGTTGCACGGCCTCGCCGGGGCCCGGATCGGCTACGTCCTGGCACATCGAGCGACGATTGCGGCCTTCGACAAGGTGCGGAACCATTTCGGAACCAATTGCGTCGCGCAAGTCGGAGCGCTCGCGGCTCTGGAGGACCGCACGTTCGCCGACGGCGTGATCGCCGAAGTCGCACGGGGACGCGAGGACTACCATCGATTGGCCCGAGACCTGGGCCTATCGAGCTTGCCGTCGGCCGCCAACTTCGTCGCCATCGATTTCGGTTCGGCCGCGGCGGCAAGGGCCACCCTCGGCGCACTGCTCGAACGGGGAGTCTTCGTTCGCATGCCCTCGGTCGCTCCCATCGATCGATGCGTCCGCGTGACGGTTGGGACGGCGAAAGAGCGTGAGTCGTTCGCCGCGGTCCTTCGCGACGTGACACGCGACGTTCCGGAGACCCACGGCGACCGCGACGCACGTCGGGAACGGGGCTAGACGAAGCTCGACGCACGACAGGCGCCGATACTCTCCGACCATCGGCACGGGCGGGGCTCTGCTGCGCGCGGGGAACGGGGCGCGGAGGCGCAAGATCATTGCCATGGCGGCCATGGCAATGATCTCCGCCCCAATCAGGCGGCGCGTCCCCGCGAAACAGAACCGCCTCGACGACCCCGACGGTCCCGGCACGGATCCCATGTGTGAGGCGCGCATACGCGTGGGGCATGAGGACGCTGGTAGGGGATTGTTCACTGCGTTCCGACCGGCTCCATGAAAAATTTCTGAGGGTTCCGAGCCCAGGCCTCGAAGTTGGGTGAGGCTCGACGCGCGACATCCCGCGGATGAAGATGTGGCATCGCGGGCCACAACCATCGAGCGCGGGCCATTTGGATCGCGCTCCCACGCCGCGCATCGTCTGCGAAAATGCCCCAAAAATAGGCCAAAAACGGCAAGAAGCGGCGGTGCTCCCCACGGGAATCCCAACGCCGGAACGACAGGTTGGCCCGGCCGTTGCACCAGGGATCCTGACAGAGCGACACCCCTTCCGGAGGAGGTTCCCCGTCATGAGGTCACCGTTTTTGTTTGCCGCTCCTGCAGCTATCGCCCTTTCAGCAGTCGCGTGCAGCGCACAGGTCGGCTCCGAAAAGACGGGGACCGACGAGCAAGCATCCAGTGGATGCTCCGCCGAGTACGGCCAGTGCGGTGGATCCGGTTGGACAGGACCCACGTGCTGCGCGAGCGGCACGAGCTGCGTGTACTCCAACGCCTACTACAGCCAGTGCCTGCCTCCCTCCAGCAGCTCGAGCTCCAGCAGCTCGAGCTCGAGCTCTTCGGGCAACTGCCCGAGCGGGTCGAATGCGCCGCAGCAGCAAGCTGCCGCATCGGCCGCCTACACCATCATGCGGGCCGCTGCCATCGCCTGCCAGAACCAGGAGAGCGGCGACATCGGCGGACCGTGCTGGGGCGACGGAATCCTCAACTCGCAGCGCTACAGCGTCAGCGGGTCGACAATCGAGTTCAACCCGAGCGATCCGCTCTACGGCTACGTCCCGAATGCTGCGAAGGCGGCGCTCGCGGCCGCGCAGCTCGATCCCACGGTCGCCGCGTTTCTCGTGCAAGGCCTGCAATGGGCGCAGGCGAACACCAACGGCCAGGTGGCGGCGGTCTCCATCCCGACCGAGGCGCTCGCGAGCTTCACGTATCCAGGGAATTCGACCCCCATCCTCGTGTGGGACGGCACTGCGGGGGGCCTGGGCAACCGCAAGGAAGTCGTGACCGGCTCTGCCTGGTGCGGCGCCGAGGACATCCACTTCGCCGACACATCGATCGACGACTATGACTTCGCTCCGATCCAGACCCTTCCGATCTCGAACATGCAGGAGTCGGGATACTGGCCGAACTACACGGGTGGAAATGCGTGGCCTTCGACGCCCTTCAACGGGCCCGGCGGCGGCTCGAACCCGTTCCTCGTGATCAGCGTCACGATCGACGGCGCCGCGGAAACGCTCAACTGGAACACCACCAGCTTTCCGACCCAGAGCTGCTACGTGACACCGTGCACCGGATCGATCGATATCGATCCAATCCCCTACACGCAGCCTGCACCTTATTACAACGGGAACGGCCTCGTCGGCCCGCAGGCCAACCCCTTCACACTGGTTCTCGTTGATCAGTACGCGGATCCTTCGAACTACGGCGACTGGGCGACACAAATCGTCTCCGGCGTCACTCACGGGGGGACCTTCGTAAATCCTGTCACGTTCTTCGGCGTGACGATCTACGGGTACGTCCAGCAGTACTGACCAGCAACAACGGCGGTGTGAAACAAACAGTGATCTGAGCAAGAGGTGCGGTTCAGTCGAGCGACCGTGCTCCAGGTGGAGCACGGTCGTTCGACTATTTTGTACCCTGAAGTGCTGACCGCCTGCGTGCTCCGGCAAACTGCCGCCAGGAGCCGGGAACCCGGGCTTTCGGTGGCAAAGGCGTCGCGCGTGGCCCCGTGTGAGGAAAGCCGCTCCCGCCGATCTGCACGACGATTTGTGGCGCGGCAGGCAGCGATGTGGCGTCGCGCGCATCTCCCACATCGTTCACTTCGGTTCCAAATGGGCGGTTCGTGGCGTCGGGCGCACCTGCGACATCGACGGCCATGCGAGAGCACCGGCAGATGGGACGCTCATCCTCGCACCCCAAACGCCGTGAAAAATTCCGTAAGCATGCGAGCCCTCGTGAGAACCCCGGGTTTTGCAAAACCTCACGGGAGACATGCCTCACGGCGAGCACCAAGGAACGCGGTGGCCCATCCGTTGCAAAAGTCCCCCGCGAACCGCAACGCCACCCCCTGAGGAGGTTTCTGCTCATGAATTCACGTATGTTTCTGGCCGCCCCCGCGGCCCTCGCCCTCTCCGCCGCGGCGTGCACCGCCGAGATGGGTTCTGAAGTGACGGGGACGACCGAACAGGCGTCCACGAGCTGCTCCGCCGAGTACGGCCAGTGCGGCGGAACCGGCTGGACGGGCGCGACGTGCTGCGCGACCGGCACGACATGCCAATACTCCAACGCCTACTACAGCCAGTGCCTTCCCCCCACGAGCGGCTCGTCCGGCTCGAGCTCGAGCTCCTCGAGCTCCTGCCCGAGCGGCTCGAACGCCACCGTTCAACAGGCCGCCGCAACGGCTGCGTACAGCGTCATTCGCGCGGCCACCGATTACTGCGCGACCGTCAACCTGGGTGAGACCGGCTCCTACGGTGCGCCGTGCTGGGCGTCCGGCATCCTCAACTCGCAGCGCTACTGTGCTTCATCGAACGGCACGAGCTCGAGCCCGACATGCTCGACCAGCGGCACCACGATCATCTTCAACCCGAGCGATCCGCTCTATCAGTACGTGCCGAGTGCAGCGAAGGCGGCGCTCGCCGTCGCCCAGCTCAACTCGTCGGTGGCCTCGTTCCTCCTGGCAGGCCTGCAGTGGGACCAGGCGAACACCAACGGCATGGCGGCCGCCGTCTCCCTCCCCATCGAGGCGCTTTCGAGCTTCACCTATCCGGGCAACGCTTCCAGCCCGATCGAAGTCTACGACGGCAACGCGGGTGGCCTCGGCCGGCGTCTCGAGACGGTGACCGGGTCGGCCTGGTGCGGCAGCGAGGACGTCCACTTCGCCGACACTTCGTCGAACGAGGAGGGCTTCGCACCATTCAACATCATCTCGGTCACGAACATGAGCGAGGGCGGGTACTGGCCGAATTACAAGGGCAGCAACGCCTGGCCGTCGACCCCCTTCAACGGCTCCGGCGGCGATTCAAACCCGTACCTCGTGATCGCCGAAAGTGTCAACGGTTCCTCGACAGCGCTCAACTGGAACAGCACGAGCTGGCCGACCGAGAACTGCACCACCGCGGCGTGCGTCGGAACGCTCGACATCGATCCGATTCCCTACACGCAGCCGGCGCCCTACTACAACGCGAACGGGCTCGTCGGCCCGGAGGCGAACCCCTTCACGCTCGTTCTTACAAACATCTACGCCGACCCGTCGAACGAGGGCGACTGGGCGACCCAAGTCGTCAGCGGCGTGACGCACGGCGGTACGTTCGTGACCGCCACGACGTACTTCGGTGTGACCGTTTACGGCTACGTCCAGCAGTACTGAGCGCGCCAAATGGAAGTGGCGTGAAGCACGCAGAGACCTGAGAAGACACGCGGTTCGTCGGGCGACCGTGCCTCCTGGTGAGGCACGGTCGCTCGTTCTTTTGTGAGGCGAGGCGCTCGGTCGAGCGACGCCGCCTGCGGAGCGCGGGCGCCCGATCCTCTTCGAAGGGTCGCTTCTGCGGGCTGTTCCGAACGCGATTCACGATCCGATCGACTCGCCTCACGGAATCGTCTACGGATCCCGCCTTGACGACGAGTCGGCGGCCACGCGATCGCCCGCACGCGCCCGCCGCAACCCCCCAACCGTGACCCCGAACCCTTATTCCGCGCCCGAGGCCAGCCCGACGCCGTCCGGCCCGCCCCGGCGCCTCTTCACGGCGGCGGCAGTGGCCGTCCACGTCTTTCTCGTCCCTCCGATCGGCGCGATGCTGGCGCTGACCAACTACCGGCGATTGCACGACCCGCGAGGGATGTGGAAAGCGGTCGCCTTTTTCGTCGTGCCTGCCGTCGCCCTCATCGGGTTCGGAATCGCGTCCCGCAGCGCGGGGCAGATTGCTCTAGTGCAGGCGGCGCGCGTCGGGCTTGCCGTCGTTGCCTTTCGAGACCAAAAGCCGCTCGTCAGCGCGCATTTCGCCGCGGGCGGTCGGAAAGGGCGCGTGGCCCTGGGCTGGCTCGTGGCCTTGCCGCTCGTTGTTCTTGCCGTCTGGAACCTGATGGCCGGGGCCGCTCCGGACCCGGCGATGAAGCCCTGAGCGTGAAACGCGGACGGCCCGAACGGAGGCGCCCTTGCGAGTCACCCGGCGGCGCGATGGGCCCGGGGTCCGGCGCGATTCGGGGACCGGAATGGTGCGCCGCTCGGGGCCCTTCAGCCCCGAGCGGCTAAGCAAGAGGCGGATTCGCGCCACCCCGAGGTCCAGTTCGGCTGGCGCTTCTAAGTGTGCAGTTCGGTACCGCCAGAGCCGACCGGTCAGGCAAGGTTCAGGCAACGAACGGCGGGGCCGGACCGCTCTTGAGAATTCGCCGCGGCCGGAGCAGGCTTTTCGGCATGCCTCTCGTCACCGTGTACACCTCCGCGGAACCTCCCCCGGAGGAGAAATCGACCGCACTCTTGCGCGAGCTGTCGTCGACGGCCGCCGGAGTCCTTGGCAAGCCCGAGAGCTACGTGATGGCGTGCCTCGTACCCCGCTCGCGCATGTCCTTCGCCGGGTCGTTCAAGCCCTCGTGCCTCGTGGAGATCAAGAGCATCGGGGGGCTTGCGGGAGATCGCGCCGCCCGGCTGACCGAGGCCGTCTGCAAGCTCGCAGCGGCCGCGCTGGGAGTGCCCGCAAGGAGAATTTACGTCGTATTTACGGACGTGCCGGCGACCCTCTGGGGGTTCGACGGCAAGACATTCGGCTAGCGGAGCGGCGTGCGCCTGCATCTCGTCGACGGAACGTACGAGCTCTTTCGCGCCCACTACTCGCGGCGACCACCGCACGCGTTCGAAGGGCGTGACCTGAAAGCCACCGTCGGCCTGGCAAGCTCGATGCTCGCGCTCTTGCATGATCCGGAGGAGGCGGCGTCACACGTGGCGGTCGCGTTCGACAATCCCATCCGGTCGATTCGCAACGACTGGTTCGCGCGCTACAAGAGCGATGCGGGCATCCCATCCGAGCTCTTGGCGCAGTTTGACCTCGCGGAGGACGCAGTGCGCTCGCTCGGCATCGTCGTGTGGTCGATGGACCGTTACGAGGCCGACGACGCGCTCGCGACCGGAGCGTCCCGCTGGCGCGATCGCGTCGATCAGGTGCGTCTTTTGACCCCCGACAAAGACCTGGGCCAATCGATCGTGGGAGATCGCGTGGTCCTGGTGGACCGGGTGCGGCGCCGGACCATCGACGAAACGGAGCTCTGGACCACCCGGGGCGTCCGCCCGCAGAGCGTCCCCGATTGGCTGGCACTGGTCGGTGATGCCGCCGACGGTCTGCCCGGGATCGCGGGCTTCGGCGAGAAGAGCTCCGCGTCGGTCCTGCGTGCGTTCGGACATCTCGAAGCCATTCCGGGAGACCCGCGCGACTGGCCACGGGAGCTTCGAGGAGCCGAGCGCCTCGCGAGGACGCTGGCGGCCGAGATGGAAAACGCCCTGCTGTATCGAAAGCTCGCCACGCTCTTCGACGACGTGCCTCTCGCCGAACGCCTCGAAGATCTCGAATGGACCGGCGTGCCGCGCGGACCCTTCGAAGCCTGGTGCGCCCGCGTGGGGGCGAGCGACCGACTTCGAGCCACCGGCGCGGGGGCGAGCGACCGAACCCGCGCCACCGGCGTTGGGGCCGGGTGAAGAAGGAGCCTCGATGTTGTCCACCGACCTGACCCGCAGCCTCGGTCTCGAAGTGCCGATCATCGGAGCACCCATGTCTCCGATGTGCGGCGGACGCCTTGCGGCCGCGCTTTCGAACTGCGGTGCGCTCGGCATGATCGGCGTGTCGAGCAATCAACCGATCGAGCAGCTGGACCGAGACGTCGCCGAGTACCGGAGCCTGGCCGCCGACCGCCACTTCGGTATCGGCCTCATGGTGTGGGCGGTCGACCGCAGGCCCGAGCTGCTCGACGCCGTGCTCCGCGCGAAGCCATTCGCCGTCGCCCTCTCGTTCGGCGATCCGAGCAAGTACGTGCAGCGCCTGCGCGAAGCAGGCGTACGCGTTTTCTCCCAGGTGCAGGATCGCGTGAGCGCCCTTCGGGCCGAGTCCGCCGGCGTCGACCTCGTCGTCGCACAGGGAACGGATGCCGGCGGCCACACCGGCGGCGTCGGGACCCTGCCGCTTCTGCAGATCGTGCTCCAGAGCGTCCGCCTGCCGGTCGTCGCAGCCGGTGGAATCGCGACCGGACGCGGCCTCGCGGCCGCGCTGGCCGCCGGCGCGCAGGGGGCCTGGATCGGAACGCCCCTGCTGGTCTCCGAGGAGGTCCGCAACTCGCCACGGGCGCGACAGGCGCTGATCGCCGCCAAGGAGACCGAGACCATCCACACGCGCGTCTTCGACGTCGTGCAGGGCATCGCGTTTCCTCCGAGCTTCCCGGGGCGTGCGCTCGCGAACGACTTCGCCCGCCGATGGCACGGTCACGAGTCGGAGCTCGCCCGCGACGAAGGCGCGCAGCAGGCATTCCGTCAGGCAAAAGAGGCCGAGGACTACTCGCAGGCGTACATCTATGCGGGCCAGTCCGTCGGCCTGCTCGAACGCGTGGAGCCCGCCGCGCAGATCGTGCGTCGCATGGTCTCCGAGGCCGAGGCGCTCCTTCGCGCCGCCGCCGCGCTCGTGGTTTGATTCGCCCCTTGGGCGTCGTCCCGCATATTCTCGCCTTTCATGCTCGTCATCGATCCCGCCTTTCTGGCCCGGCGGCAAATGGAGATCGACCGCGCGCGGACGGCTCACTTTCCTCATCTGCTCGCGCGCAAAACGGCGCGCATGACGGCTTCGCCATTCGCGCTCCTGCGCGGAGCCGCACCGCTGTTCTACGAGGTGCTCGAAAGGCACCCCTCGCTGCGCGAAGGGCCCGCCGGCAAGGGCTGGCTGGTCGGCGACGCCCACCTCGAGAACTTCGGCGCGTACAGGGCCGGGGTACTCGGCGTCACCAAGACGGCACGAACCCGTGCAGACGAAACCGTCGTCTTCGACCTCAACGATTTCGACGAGGCGGTCGTCGGACCGTGGCGCTTCGACGTTCTGCGGCTTCTCACGAGCCTCCTTCTCGCGGGCCGGGAGTCGAGGACGGACGGGGCTCGTTCGCTCCAGCTCTGCGATGCCCTGCTCGGATCCTACGTCGGGGCCGCCTTCCACGGCCGGCGCGCCCCTCCGATGCCCGAGGCGATCGCCCGCATGATGGACACCGTGCTTCGCCGGACGCGCGAAGAGTTCCTCGACGCGCGAACCGACGTCGTTCGCGGCAAGCGCCGATTCGTCCGCGGGGAGCGGTTCGAGGAGCTCGCGCCCAAGCTCCGTTCGAGAGCCGAGCGCGCGTTCGGGAAGTACGCGAAGCGCATCGCGCGGGCCCATCGGATCCCCACCGAAGCGTTCGAAGTCGTCGATGCCGCATTTCGTGTGGCGGGTACCGGCAGCCTCGGATGCCTGCGCATCGCGGTGCTCGTCGCGGGGAAAGGAGGGCGCGATGGCGGGTGGATCTTCGACCTGAAGTCGCAAGGCGCCGCCTCCGCGGCGAAGCTCGTGGCGAGCATGGATCTCGCGCCCGCCGATCGCGTGTGCGCAGCGCTCGACGCCTGCCTTGCGCATCCTCCGCGCATGGTCGGTAGCACGCGTCTGCGCCGCGCCTCGATGTTCGTCCGACGTCTCGCCCCGCAGGAGGACAAGCTCGACCTGACGCGGCTGGCGCCCGAAGACCTCGAGCCGCTGGCGCGCTACCTCGGCTGGCTGATCGGTCGTGCACACCGTCGCGGCGCAACCCGGGCTCCGACGGAGGCGTGGACCGCGGCGGAGCGCCGGCAACTGGTGAACCGAGCCGTGGCGCTCGCCGGCTTGCACGAGGCCACGTACCTTGCGTACTGCGATCTGACACGATGAGCGTCGCGCCGGCGGGTACCATGCTCGGACCATGAGCCCGAAACCGCCGGACCGGCCCGGAGTCGACCCCGCGGCCGGCGACGCCGCCGCACCGACCCTCATCAGCCGCCTCGAGATCCTGGACGTGATCTCGGGTCGGCGGCGGGTCGTACACTCGACGACCCGTCACGTCGAGGCGCCGAACTGGACTCGTGACGGTCGAGCGCTGCTCTTCAACGGCGGCGGCCGGATCCATCGCGTCAGCGTCGCAGGTGGCGCCGTACACGCCCTCGAAACGGGGTTCGCAGTGAGCTGCAACAACGACCACGGTCTCTCACCCGACGGCGATGAGCTCGCGATCAGCGACCAGACCGAGGAGGGGTCGTCGATCATTTACGTGATTCCCTCGGACGGATCGACCTCGCCGCGAAGGGTGACCCCGAAAGGACCTTCGTACTGGCACGGCTGGTCACCCGACGGCTCCACGCTGGCCTACTGCGCGCAGCGCGAGGGTCGTTTCGGCATCTTCACGATCCCCCTCTCGGGGGGCGACGAGCGGCGGATCACGACCGCGATCGAGGGCGGGCTGGACGACGGGCCCGACTATTCGCCAGACGGCCGATGGATTTATTTCAACTCGGACCGCACGGGGCTCATGCAGATCTGGCGCGTGCACCCGGACGGCACCGGCCTGGAGCGCGTGACGTTCGGACCGCGCAACGACTGGTTTCCCCACCCCTCGCCCGACGGGCGCAGTTTCGTCGTCCTCTCGTACGCGCCCGACGTGCGCGGACATCCGCCGAACAAGGACGTCGAGCTGCGGCTCGTGACCGTGCTCGGCGGAGAGTCGAGAGTGCTCGCACAGCTTTTCGGTGGCCAGGGGACCATCAACGTTCCGTCCTGGTCCCCCGACGGCCGGGAGATCGCATTCGTGAGCTACGAAGTCGGGGCGAGCTCCCACCCGACGGCTTGATCCGGCCGCAGTGGCTGCCTAAGGTCGGGCCATGCACGAGCGCACAATCGGCGCGATGGCGTCGGTCATCCTGGCAACGGCGCCCGTCGCTGGTTGCACGACCCACCAGTGCGATGCCAGCACGACGACGCTCGGACCGGATTCCGGTGGCACCTGGAACCTCAGCTGCGACGTCGGATGCAGCCTCACGTGGAGATCCGGACCATTCATCGGCCCCTGGCTTCCCTTCCCGGGCAACAAGACCTACACGTTCGAGTTCCCGCCGTTGCCCCCGCTCCCCGCAGGGGCGGTCGTCAACGCGAGCAACATCAGCCCGAATGCGTACGTGGCCCTTACCCCGCCTACTGCTTCTGGAGCGCCGGAGAACTACGCCCAAACCACCGGTGCGGACCTCGAGTACGTGGGCTACTCGTACGTGGGCTCCACCCCGACGTCGCTCTCGGTGACCAACCCCAGCTGTGCGGATTATTCTCTCTACGTGACGCTCACGGTGGAGATCGACCTGGAGGAGGCCGTCGAGGGCGGCCTCGGCAGCGGGGCGGAGCAGTAGGTTGTGTCGCCCTGATGATCGGCTAGGGTCGTGGTGAGATGAGCGAATCGATTGCACCCCCGGATCCCGTGGAAGAGGCAGGCAACGAATCGTTCCCTGCGAGCGATCCACCGGAGTGGACGGGGACGCACGCCGGAGCGCCGACTCCGGCGGCGCCCCCGTCGCGCGGCAAGGACCTCGAGACCGTGCGATCCGCATTCGCGGTGAGCGAGGCCGCCGACCGGATCGAGCGCGCCGTCACGACCGCCGGAATGAAGGTGTTCGCACGCATCGACCAAGCTGCCGAGGCGCATTCGGTCGGTCTTTCGATGCGACCCGCCATCGTCCTTCTCTTCGGCAACCCCGCCGCCGGCACGCCGCTCATGATCGCAGCGCCCACGGTCGCCATCGATCTGCCGCTCAAGGCCCTGCTCTGGGAGGATCCCCAGGGCGTCGCGTGGCTCTCGTACAACACTCCGGACCTTCTCGTGCGCCGTCACGGGCTCGACACGACGCTGGCGCGCACGCTACAGCCGGCGGCGGGATTGCTCCGCCGAGCGGTCGGCGCCTAGAGCGGCGTTCCCGACCGCTCCCTCGTCCCATCCCTCGGACGCTCCAACCGGCGGCAGCCTGGCAGTCTCCTGCCAGCAGTCTGCGGGCCGCAGATCGACCAGCTCCCGGGCGTCCGGGCGGCCGACGCCGGTCTCGCGCTCCAGGATCCGCGCGGCCGACTCGAGCCTGTGCTCCCGGCATGCCGCCGGCCCCTCCTGCGCACGGCGGATCGCGTCGCGTGCGGCGAAGGGGATCTGCTCACTGTGCGCCAGCAGAGACGCCATCGTGAAACTCATCTTCGGTGCCTCCAAGAGCTCGGATGCTGGTCGCCGAACCGCCGTTGCCAGTTCTTGGCGGGCTCATCTTGCGCAGGCGCGCCAGTTCGCCCGCCACCCCCAAGAATTCGAGCCCGAGAGCCAACGCGTAGGGACAGGCACGACAGGCACGCGGTTCAGGCGGGCAACGAAAACGCCACCGAGCATTTGCCCAAGCGTTGCGGCCGCTCTAGTGCCCGAAGCTCTACAGTGCGTGCGGATCGTTCTGGACCAGACGGAGAAAACACGATGCGTAGGCGGATTGGACTCGGGTTGGCCGCTGGACTGGCACTGGCGGCAGGAGGAATGGCGGCCAGTCTCGGAGGGACGCTCGCCGGATGCACGGGAGCGACGGGACCCGC
>DASPUY010000054.1:0-11710 GCA_035622655.1 Polyangiaceae bacterium | reverse complement strand
CGAAATCAAGGCGACGCTGAAGCTTTACCTCGTCGAGTGGCTGGGGGGGCCGAAGAACTACACCGCCCATCGCGGCCCCCCGCGGCTCCGGGCGCGGCACCTGGCCTTCGCCATCGGTGCGGCCGAGCGCGATGCATGGATGTCGTGCATGCGTGGCGCGCTCGAGGAGGTGGTCGCGGACGAGGCGCTGCGCGGGGAGCTCGAACGTGCCTTCCTCAAAGTCGCGAATGCCGTACTGAACCGCATTCCGTGAGTCCTCGGTGGAGGATCACAGCGGTAGGCGCGGCCGGAGCAGCGATACACAGGCCCACGTCGACGCGAGGTCCAGGGCTGTGAAGTCGTCCTGATTGCGCAGCCCGGGGTCGGCCCCAGCTCGTAGGAGCCGCTCGACCAAGCGTTCCTTGCCGGCCGACGCCGCGTACATCAGCGCCGTGGCCCCGGCGTCGTTTTGGCCGTCGATCACGATCCGTGCGTCGAGCAACCGTTGCACCACGCTCAGGTCGTTCGACACACACGCTAGCCAGAGTGCGGTATTTCCGTCTGCGTTGCGCAGGTTCACATCGACCCCGAGGCGCAAGAGCTCTTCGACGAGGTCGGTTCGGCCCTCGAGCGCCGCCCGCATGAGTGGAGTCAACCCGTGCTTGCGCGGCGAATCGAGGCGCTGCGGGTCGAAGTCATGTGCGCAGAGAAACGCGGCGAGTGCGTCGCTGATGTCTCGTTGCGCCGGAGCATCCTGGTCGGGTGGTTCGCGCTCTGCGAGGGCCCGGGCGAGCGGTTCGAATCCGCCGTCGACGCTGTACACCTCCGTGTAGCGAAAGTCGGCGAACGTCGCGGCGTACGCTTGGCTCGCGTTGCCGTGGTAGCAGTACACGATGACTAGGGTGCGCCTGGGAAGGCGCTGCAAGGTGTCCGCGAGGCCTCGATCATCGAGGCGCTCGGCGCCCTCGACGTGGCTGTGGTCGAAGCTCTTCGCATCGCGGACGTCGTAGAGCGCGAGCTCGGGCAACACCCCCCGGCGGTGGCGCACGATGAGGTCGGCGGCACGGCGGGCATCGATCCGGCGGAATCGAGGGGACGCGGGGGCGGTCATGGCGTGCAGGCTCCTTCGGACGAGGAGACAGCGGCCGGCCAGCCGGTCGATGTCGTCTCGATGCGCGGGTCGTCGATCGGCTTTCCCACGGCGAAGTGGTACAGGGTCTGGAACTGCGTGTCGGCGAGCTTCAGGAGCTCGTGGAGCGAGTCGTCGAAGAAGCATCCGATCCCCGTGCCGCGCAGGCCGCGGACCTCGGCCTCGAGGTAGAGCACGTGCCCCAGCATGCCCGCCTCCCGGTGGAGCGTGCGATAGGCCGCCGGGGTGTCGCCGACGACCTGGTCGAATTCGGCCACCATCCCGAGCGCGAAGCACGCTTGCGCAGCGAGGTCCTGGTGGCAGTGAAGCGCTCGCGCGACGCGGGCGAGGTGCCGCGCTTCCACCGAGGCAATGAGACGGAGATCGAGCCCGAGGGGGGCCCCTTCGACCGGCAGCAGCGGGAAGTGCAACGCCAGCCGGTCGGCCAGCGTGGCCTTGTCGCGCACGCGTCGGGCGAGGAAGTAGGCGCCCGGCTCGAGACCGCTGACGCGGTGAACGAAGAGGACCAGGGCGAGGGAAGGGGGGCTCGCGCGCCCCCCGAGGGTGCCTACGGCATCCGGCCCAAGGGCCGACAGCAGGCCGAAGAAGTCGCTCGGCGCCAGCCAATGGCGTGCGTCGAAGCGCTGGGCGCTGCGGCGTGTCAGGATGACGTCTGCAGCCGCTCGGTCCGTCCCGCCGTCGCTGGGCGACGCCTCTGCGCTGGCGGCTCCGTGCTGGCCTTGCTCGGGGCCCGAAAGGCTCGGCCGGGCATCGATCGCGACTTCCGGGGCAGGCGGACCCGCGCGCTCGTCGTCGGCCCACCAGGTTTCGTCCGAGAACCGCGTCTCGTCGGGGAACCGGGTCGCCACCGCGATCTCGTTCATGATGGGCCACCGAGCCATGGGGTGCGGGTCGATGGTGGAGGCAACACCCGCCCACTCGGCGTGTTCGGCGTCGCGAGAGAGCCTTCGCGGATCGAGGGGCGGCGGGCGCGAGCCGTCGCAGCTCACGGCCAGCAGCAACTCGGCCTCTTCCTTCTCGGTATCGGGGTCGCGATTCGCGGGAAATTCGTTCAACCGGTCGAGGCCGAGAGCGCGCGCGAGCGACTCGGTCCCGATCTGCGGCTCTTGAAAAAGGCGCCATCCGAGCAGAGCGCTCGCGCAAGAGAGCGCGCCGATCGCGTGGCCGGTGTCGAGCTGGCAGTAGCGAAACGCGCGCTCCCCGTATTTCCAGGTCTCCCTCCACATGACCGTGCTCAGGCCCACCCACGCCATCGGCGTGGCCGAGGGGCACCCGTCGTTGACGGCGAAGCGCGCGCGGCACTCGAGCGCGTGGTCCTCGGGGCGGTAGTGGTAGACACCGTCAGGCAGCTCCGGGAGGCTGCGAAGAATCAGGTACGCCTCAACGGGGTGGAGGTTTCCGCTCGAGGGGTTGGCGCGCACGGCCCACCGGTCGGGCCCGAAGGATTTCCAGGCGGTGATACCCAATGAAAGATGAAGGAGCGTTCCAAAGGCTCGGAGCGACGGAGCCGCCGGCTCCGACGACGGCCGGAGCAGAGACGACAGCGACCGCCGCAACAGCCTCGCCAGGTGCGGGTCGACGCTGCGGGGCAGCGGTACGTCGGGCGCGCCCGCGAAACGTCGAAAGGGCGCGGGCTGGTTCTCCCAGTCGAGCGTCTCCGGTCCTACCGCGTACGCCGTCGGCCGGTGCTTGGTTCTTTCGTGGTACGCGCGAACGACCTGCGCCGACGGGCAACCGTCAGCGCGTTTCGCCGCCGCCGCGGACGTCGTCATCCCAGCGCCGACTGTTCGAGCTCGAGCGCGCCCGGGAAGAGGGCTTCCGTTTCGATCCGGCCGTGCTCGTCGAGCACCGCTTCGAGCGCCGCGAGCCCCTCGTAGAAGGCATGAATCGCAGACGACGCGCCAGGCGGCGGCGCATAGCCACTGCTCGCCTTGCGGATGGAATCGAGGAGAACGTGGTCCTCGCCCTGCTCTTCCAGCAGGGTGCGGAGCGGCCGCTCGAGCGCTGAGAAGGGCGAGCGCACCGGAGTTCGGCCCGTGCGCAGCGCCCATTCGAGGGACGCGATGTACGGGAAGATGACGACCTCCTCCTTCGTCATGTGAGCACGCAGCTCGCACTCGAGGGTGGCAAAGCCGTCGATCGCTCGAGCGACCCCGGGCAGAGAGCGGTCCTTGGCACCGACGCTCGCGGCCAGTGCCGCCAGTCGATCCAGCTCGCAGCGTGTGTGTGCATGATGATGCCCGACGATGCGGTCGATCAGGGACGCGAGCGGTCCCTCCGGGTTGCTCGCCGGTCGGACAACCGTCGATGGCTTGCGGGCGGGGTGTGTTCCGGTGCGGAACGTGACACTCCCGGCAGGGGCCGTTCCCCCGGTCGCTCGGACCGGATTCGTGATGGATCCCAAATTCATGATGCACCCCGAAAAGCAGGAACGGTGCCGCACCGAATCCCGCGGGCGATCTTGGCTGCGTGTTTGGTTTCGGACACCGTTCGCGTGCGGGTCGCAACGCATCGTAGGACCGAGCGGCAGCAGCGGGTCGCGGGCGTCGGCCCGCCTCTTGCGAGGCGCGCGAAACGGATGCGTCGACCCTCTCCCCAATCCCTTCGAGGCGCTCCGGTCGTCGACCACGCTGTGGACTTCGGGCCGCTTCCGCCGCACATTGACGATTTGCTCCAGCGCGGCGTCGTCGCCTATCGACGCGACCGGGCTGCCGCCGAGCGGATCTTTCGAACCGCGTTGGATCTCGCGCCGGAGCACCTTGCGGCCTACTTCTGCCTCTACAAGATCCATGCGTATCAGGGCAATCTCGACGAAGCCGTGACCGTAGCGGAAGCGGGCTTGACCGAGGCAGCCCGCCAGGCCGGATGGGGCCGAGACCCTGCCGGCTGGCCCCGGGAGCCGGTCGCGCCCGGCGGTCCGGCACGGTTCGCGCTCTACACCCTGAAGGCCCTCGCCTTCATCCATCTCAAACGCGACGACTTGGCTCGCGCTCGCGCGCTCCTCGCGACCCTCGCCGCTTTGGACCCGGGAGGCCTGGTCGGGTGGCGCGTCGTGGCCGACCTGGCGACCAGTCTGGGGGATGCGAATTAGTTCATGCGCTCCCCGGCCGCAGAACCGCTCGAAAGCTGGCTCGACCAGCGGCACTACCTCGATCTGGATCCGGCGGCGGAGCGGGCGCTTCGCGCCGCAGGCCTGAGCTGGCATGACGAGGTCCAGGCCGAGCGGCTGCTCGACATGGCCGAGCGCATTGCCCCCGGGCACATAGCGGTGCTCGTGGCGCAGTATCGATATCGACTCTACAAGCACCGGTTTCAGGAGGCGTTCGCCTACGCTGAAAAGTGTCTGGCCCTATCGTCAGCGGACCTCGGCCTTCCCGGAGACTTTCGCGCGGTCGGGCGCACCCATGCCGACTTCACCGCGTCCGATCCGCGGTTGCGATTCTGGCTTTTCGCTCTCCAGGCTTACGGCTACGTGCTCTTGCGCTGCGGTCGGACCGACGACGCCATGCGAGCCCTTCACAAGGTCGTCGAGCTCGACTCCACCGATCAGACCAAGACGCGCGTGCTCGTGGATGTCATCGCGCGCGCCGGGCGCGATGTCGAATGACGGGGAGCCCTCGCGCGGCCGACCCAATCGTCCACCCGCCGGGGGGGGTCTCCTCATCGGCATCGTACGGCAATCGGCATCCCCGGCAGCCGGCATCCGCAGGATCGGTTGCGACAAGGTGTTGTCCCGTTTGTAAGACTCGGAACACAGGGGCGGTCGCTGACCGAAAGGTCAGTCCGGGTCCAAGCGGGATTTCGCGGCAAAAAATGCGGAACGGTGTCTTGGCATGGGACATGCGAACGCGGGCTCCGTCACGGCGGGGCGGCGTGCGGTGGCGCGCAGGGCGCGATCCGGCGACGCCTCGAACTCCAAAACCCCATGCGCCATCCGGCGCTGCCGTCACCCAGACGGCACCGCATCCGAGGAATCCCATGAGCAAGCTCCGTCAGATAGCGTTTTACGGTAAGGGAGGGATCGGAAAGTCGACCACCTCCCAGAACACCCTGGCCGCCTTGGTCGAGCTCGATCAGAAGATCTTGATCGTCGGGTGCGACCCGAAGGCCGATTCGACCCGGTTGATCCTGCACTCCAAGGCGCAGGACACGGTGCTGAGTCTGGCGGCAGCCGCCGGCACTGTCGAGGACCTGGAGCTCGATGACGTCCTGAAGATTGGCTACAAGGGCATCAAGTGCGTCGAATCCGGCGGTCCGGAGCCCGGTGTGGGGTGCGCGGGTCGCGGCGTCATCACGTCGATCAACTTCCTCGAAGAAAACGGCGCATACGACGACGTCGACTACGTGTCCTACGACGTTCTGGGCGACGTGGTCTGCGGCGGGTTCGCGATGCCGATTCGCGAGAACAAGGCGCAGGAGATCTACATCGTGATGTCGGGCGAGATGATGGCGCTCTACGCGGCCAATAACATCGCCAAGGGCATCCTCAAGTACGCCAACTCGGGCGGAGTGCGCCTGGGGGGTCTGGTGTGCAACGAGCGCAAGACCGACCGGGAGTACGACCTGGCCGACGCGCTCGCCAAGCGCCTGAACAGCAAGCTGATTCACTTCATCCCGCGCGACAACGCGGTCCAGCACGCGGAGCTGCGGCGCATGACGGTGCTCGAATACGCGCCGGACTCCAGGCAAGCCGAGGAGTACCGGCAGCTGGCCAAGAAGATCCACGCCAACTCGGGCCAGGGCGCCATCCCGACGCCGATCACGATGGAGGAGCTCGAGCAGATGCTGCTCGACTTCGGCATCATGAAGACCGAGGAGCAGCAGCTCAAGGAGCTGCAGGCCAAGGAGGCCGCCAAGGCGGCAGCGGCCGCGGCGGCGAGCTGAGGCCACGAACTGACCACCCTCGCGGGCCCCCTGGCCGGTAATCCCGCCCGGCCAGGGGGATCGCCCGCACGGAAAGCGACCGCGAACTCTGTGTTTGCGGAAATTCGAACGACCGTGAAAAAAGGCGAAGTCCAATGAACTCGATCACGCGCGACGGGCGGTCATGGATGCCGGAGTACTTGCTCGCGATCGATGCCGAGGTGTGCATCGGCTGCGGGCGGTGCTTCAAGGTCTGCGGTCGAAACGTCATGACCCTGAAAGGGGTCGACGAAGACGGCGAGCTCGTCTCGCTGGAGGACGACGACGACATCGAACGCAAGGTGATGGCAATGAACGACTCGGGCGCATGCATCGGCTGCGGGGCTTGCGCGCGCGTCTGTCCGACCAACTGTCAGACGCACGGGTCCGAGACGGCTCCCGAGCGCACGGCCGCATAGCGACCCGACGTGGCGACGCCAGCCACGCTACGCGCGTGGTGGCGGCTCGGAGCGAAAGCGACCCGATGGGGCGACGGTACGCGGGGTGGTCGCCATGATGGCGGCGCCTCGGGAGAGCTCACCCCGCGGCGGACGATTTCGACGTTCGAACGTCGAGACGCCGGATCTTCCCGCCATCGACCTGGAAGCGCAGAATCGTTTCCAGCTCGCCCCACTGGTTGGAATGGAAGCGGCCGTGCACCGTGAGCCCATCATCCTCTTGTCGCTCGATGGACGCGAGGTGGCCCTTCCCAGGGCCGAATAGCTCGTGCTCCGACCACTGCGCCAGGCTGCGCCGGTGACCTGCTTCGGTGAGAACGGCGCCGGCTTCGAACAGGGCCGACCACGCCTTGCGGTCGGCGTCGTTCATCGCCTGGACCGCCGCCCGGACCACGGGATTGCTCAGATGTGTCACGTTCATGGCGAGCTGCTCTCCTCTCTGCTCTGCTCAGGTCTTGAGGACGACGATCAAGCGCTCGACGACCCGATCGAGCGAGCGCCCGGTCAGGGCGCCGGCTCCGCCGATGCCTCGCCGGAGCGATGGCGTTCGCCTTCGATGGACGCTTCGTCCTGCGTCAACTCCTCGTCGAGACACCCTACCGGCGGTCCAAGCACCTGATCGGAGCCCTCGAAGCGCACCAGGTAGATGCGGACCTCCAGGCGCGCCTGTGCGCTTCCGGTCTTCACGACGACGCCTCGGGTTCCGGCCGTCGCAAGAAGTCCCTGTTCCTCCACGTCGGGCACACCGCCGTCGTTGTAGAGGTCCACCCGGCTGAAGACGAGATCTCCGACCTGGTAACCGCGCGTGCTCATGGTTTCAGCCTTTGTAAGCTTCGCGTCACTCGTGTGGGGATTTCACGACACGGCCCTCATCGGCCAAGCTGAATGATGGCGCTTCCGGCGAGGATGACCCCGAGGCCCGCCCAGGTGGAGACCGGCACACTCTCCGAGAAGAGCAATCGACCGAACACGACGCTGACCATCGCGAAGAGCCCGACGTACGTCGCGAGCAGCTTCGAGAAGTCGATTGCGAGAAGGTTGACCACGAGCCCGTACGCGCCGAGCGTGGCGACCCCCAGACCGCAGAGCAGCCACCCGTATCCCCGCAGTCCTGCGCGAATCATGGCGTCCCCGCCAACCTCGAACACAGCGGCAGCCAGCATGATCGCAACGTCGAAGGTGCGTCGCACGCCAGGCCATGACGAAGCCTGCTGCTGAATCTGAGCGAGCGAATGAGTGTTCATGATCGATTTCCCGATTTCGCTTGCAACAGGCGGACCACGCCCGTGTGTCGTGTCACCCACAATCAGAACTTGCGGATCGCGATGTCCTGCTTGCGAAGCGCGTAGCCGAGCTGACGCGGCGTGATGCGCAGCAAGCGTGCGGCCTTCGCCTGCACCCAGCCGGCGGCTTCCATCGCTTCGATGAGCCGCGCGCGTTCGCTCCTGACCTCGTCTTTCCGGGCACCGACCGCACCGGGAGCGCACGCCGGGCCGGAGAGGTCCTGCGCGCGCGGGGTCTCGGCCTGAGTGTCGGAGGGTCCCGGAGCATTCCAGCGGCCCCAGGGGCGGACCGATGCACCGGTCGGATCGCAAGGCGGCGATGCGGCATGGGTCGCTGACGGAGCGATCGGCAAGGGGATGTAGCCGGGGAGCCTTGGATCGGGGTGCTTCCAAAGCAGCGCCGAGACGCACTCGTCCCGACGGCACGCGAAGTCGTCGGCCTGGATGGAGGGTCCCGCGGCGAACGTGGCTGTCCGGCGGACGCAGTTCTCGAGCTCGCGCACGTTGCCGGGGAACGAGCAGCCCATGAGCACGTCGAGGGCGACTTTCGCGAAGCCGATGTCTGTCCCGTGTTCGGCGTTGAAGCGGCTCAAAAACTCCGTCGCCAGAAGAGGGATGTCTTCCTTGCGGTCTCTCAGCGGGGGCAAGAAGATCGGGATGACGCTGATGCGATAGTAAAGGTCGGCCCGGAAGTCTTGGCGCGCCACCGCTTGCTCGAGATCGCGATTGGTGGCCGAGACGAGCCGGACGTCGACCTTCAGCGTGGTCGTCCCGCCGACGCGCTCGAACTCTCCCTCCTGCAGAACCCGCAGGAGCTTGGCCTGAAACGGCCTCGAGATCTCGCCGATCTCGTCGAGGAACAACGTGCCGCTATCGGCCAGCTCGAACCGGCCCTTGCGCATGCCAGCGGCGCCCGTGAACGCTCCCTTTTCGTGCCCGAAGAGCTCGGACTCGAGGACGCTCTCCGCCAGCGCGGCGCAGTTGACGGTCACGAACGGGCGATGACGGCGCGGTGACAGATCGTGCAGGGCCTTGGCGAAGAGCTGCTTGCCCGTCCCCGACTCGCCACGCAGCAGCACTGTCGACTGTCCGCGCGCCACGACACGAATCTTCTCGAGAACGGCGCGAAGGGCTTTGCTCTGGCCGACGATTCCGTCGGCGGCCGCGCGGCCCTCGGGCGCCACCCACTCGACGGCCTTTTGCAGACGGTGCTGCGCGTCGATCAGCCGTTCCCGATCGCTGGCCACCAGTCGATGCAGCCGAACCGTCTGCCCCACCAGGTTGGCGACCATCACGAGAAAACGCACGTCCTCGTCGAGGCGACCGTAGGACTCCCGGCGGCGTTCGCGGTCGATCGTGAGTGTCCCGATGACCCGGCCGCGGTCCTTGATGGGCACGCCCACGAAGGCCAGGTCGGCGTCCGCGGGTCCCCATTCAGAGAAGTCCCAGGTGTCGAACAAGGCGTCCTCTTTCATGTCGGGTACCACCAGCGGCATCTGGGTGACGACGATCCGGCCGATGGCACGCTCGGGCAAGCGCTCGAAGTAGCGCTGGGCCGCGGCGCGACTCCAGTCCGCACCCACGACGATCTCGGGGGTTCCGTCCTCCCCGAGCAGAGCGATCAAGCCATTGCGCATGTCGAGGAAGCTCGACAAGAGGTGAAGGACCCCGGCCAGGGTGACTTCGAGCTGCGCCGGTGCGGTGAGAAGCTTGGAGATTTCGTAGACGCCGTAGAGGGCGATCTCGGACCCTCGCGGCGACTCGGCGCGGTCGTCGTCGGTCGCGTCCGCGTCGTCCTCGGCGCGATGCGCGCTGCGCGCAGGCCCGCGGCAATCGGGGTTGATCATGTCCAGGCGCCCAACCGACAATGGCCGGGCTCGGCGATACGCGTGAGCGGGACAGCGTCAGTGGGCCGCCGCGGCGGCGGTCGTGTGAAGCTCGGCTTCGAGGGCGGGCTTGGATGCGAAGATTTCATCGATGAGCGCGAGCGCCAGTTCGCCATGGGATGCTCCTGCCGTCGGGATCTGTTTTGCCTTTTCCGCCCGCGCAGGCGGAGCAAACACGCTCTTGACGATGGTCGGGGACCCTCGGAGGCCACACTGGCCAGCGTCGGTGATCCCGGCATCGGCGGCGCTCCACTTCACGATTTCGGCGCGGGCGGCCCGGAGGGCATCGCCCACCGTGCCCCGCCGCAGCTCGTTGGTGGCCTCGAGCATCGTGATCAGCACGGGAAGCTTACTTTGAAGTAGCTGCGTGCCTCCTTCGCCGCGACGCTGCACACAGATGACGCCGGCCTGGGGATCCAGGTCGTCAATCCGCGACACGTACGTCAACTGATTGAGCCCGAGCCGTTTCGCGAGCCCCGGCCCGACCTGCGCCGTGTCGCCGTCGATCGTTTGCTTTCCCGTGAAGACTAGCGAAGGCGCTCCCCATTTTTCACCGATCTTGCCGATGGCGGCGGCCAGCGCGTAGGTCGTGGCCAGCGTGTCGGAACCCGCGAACTGGCGGTCGGTGAGAAGAACGGCGCGGTCCGCGCCGAACGTGAGGGCGCGGCGCAAGGCGTCTTCGGCCATCGGAGGCCCCATGGTGAGGACCGTGACCTCTCCCCCGAAGCGATCCCGTAGACGCAGCGCCTGCTCGAGGGCGAACAGGTCGTAGGGATTGATGATGGCGGGCACACCCTGGCGCATGATCGTGTTGGTGACGGGGTGAACGCGGATCTGCGCGCTGTCGGGCACTTGTTTGACACAGACGACGATTCGCATGGGTGTTCTACGCTCCGATTGCGGCGCGCGCGGTCCGCGACGGGTCCACCTGGGCATAAAGCTCGCACAACTCGTCGGGTCCAACGAGCGTGCGGGTCGCCATCGCCCGCGCGCGGACACGCTCCAGAACGCGCGCGATGGAGGCAGGATCGGCGGAAATGCCCAGCGAGGCCAGGGCGTGGGCGATGGCCGCACGACCCGAATGCTTGCCGAGAACGATGCGTCGCGTCCGTCCGAAGCTCTCGGGCTTGAGCGCCTCGTACGTGCTCGCGTCGCGCAGCAGCCCGGCGACGTGAATTCCGGATTCGTGGGTGAAGGCGGCTCCTCCCACGATGGACTTGCCCTCGGGAATCGGACGTCGCGCGGCCTTGGCGACGAGCTCGGCGAGTGCGGGAAGTCGGTCGGGGCGCACGTCCGTGACGCGCGACGCGATGGGGCCGAGGGCGGCGACCACCTCTTCGAGCGCGGCGTTGCCCGCGCGCTCGCCGAGGCCGTTGACGGTCGTGTTCGCGTGGGTCGCGCCCGCGCGGAGCGCGGCGAGCGTGTTCGCGGTCGCCAGCCCGAGATCGTTGTGCGCGTGGATCTCGATCTCGATGTCGACCGCGTCGCGCAGGCGCGCGATCGCCTCGTAGGTCGAGAACGGATCGAGCACGCCGAGCGTGTCCGCGAAGCGGATCCGCTGCGCGCCGCACTGCTGCGCGAGCAGCGCGACCTCGGCGAGAAACGCCGGGTCCGCGCGCGACGCGTCTTCCGCGCCGAGCGAGATCTTGCGGTCGCTCCTGACCGCCTCGCCGATCACGCGCTTGATCTGCGCGAACACCCAGGTGCGCGGCTGCCGCAGCTTGTATTGGAGGTGGATGTCCGACACCGGCACCGACAGGTGGACGATGTCCGGATTGCAGCGCAGCGCGGCGGACAGGTCCGCGGGCGTGAGCCGCCCCCAGACCATCAGCCCGGCATCGAGATTCAGGTCGACGACCGCCTGGATGCCGGCGATCTCGTCGTCGCCCATCGACGGAATGCCGATCTCGAGCTCGGGGACGCCGGCGCGCGACAGGGCCGTCGCGATCGCGCATTTCTCGGCGACCGTAAACGCGACGCCGGCGGTCTGCTCGCCGTCGCGCAGGGTCGTGTCGTTGATGATCGGAGTGGACATGGTGCGATTCCTCGAGT
>DASPUY010000053.1:0-4058 GCA_035622655.1 Polyangiaceae bacterium | reverse complement strand
CGAGGACCAACGCTATAGGCTAGCGTCACCCATCCGCCGCGGAGAGCGATCGGCCCATGCTCATCGACGTGACCCTTCCCCAGCTCGGCGAAAGCGTGAGCGAGGGGACAATCTCGAAGTGGCTCGTGCGGGAGGGGGACGTCGTCAGCAAAGACCAGCCGATCGCGTCGATCGCGACCGACAAGGCCGACAGCGACGTGAACGCCCCGGCAGGAGGCCGCGTAAGCAAGCTCCTTGCCGCCGAGGGCCAGGTGGTGCCCGTCAAGACGGTCATCGCGCAGATCGACCAGAATGCAAGCGGCGCGCCCTCGCTGTCGTCGGCCCCGGGAGCCCCGGTATCGCTTCCTCCCCCGGCGGCCGCACCCTCGCCGGCGGCGGTCGCGAAAGCGACCGATCCCGGAGTGTCGTCCGCCCGTAGCGCCCTGGGCGGGCCGCTCGCCCCCCCCGTCGTTCGCAAAGCGGCTCTGGAAAATGACGTCGATCTGGATCGGGTGCAGGGAACCGGCGAACGAGGCCGCGTGACCAAGGACGACGTGATGCGCGCGGCCGCGAGCCCTCCAGCCACACCCCACCAGCCGCGCACCGCAACGCCGCCGCCCGCGATCGAGCCGCCTCAGCGTCCGGCTCCCCAAACCACGCAGCTCTCCCAGATGATCAACCAAGGCGGCGGCTTCGTTCCGCCGATCCCGGGGGTGGGCTTCGGCGCGTTCAAGGTGCCGGCATACAAGGCGAGTCAGGGAGACAAGATCGTTGCGTTCACGCGGCGGCGTCGAATCACGTCCGATCACATGACGTACTCGAAGTTCGCATCTCCGCATGTCGTGACCGTCGCGGAGGTCGATCTTCAGCTGACCAGCAAGCTGCGCGACGCCCACAAGGACCGATACAAAGCCGAGGGGATGAGCCTTACCATCCTGGCGTTCGTGGTCATCGCCACGGCGCGGGCGCTTCGCGAGAACCCCCAGATCAACAGCCGGGTCCTCGACGACGCCTACGTGGTCCTCAACGACGTGAACATCGGGGTTGCCGTCGATTCGCCGGAAGGCCTGGTGGTTCCGGTCGTGCGACGAGCCGACGAGCTCGGCGTTCGCGGGATCGTGCGCGCGATCGACGATCTCGCGAAGCGAGCAAAGTCCGGCAAGATCACGATCGACGACCTGAGCGGCGCAACCTTCAGCGTGTCGAACCCGGGACTGAAGGGCAATCTGTTCGGAGGCGCCATCATCAATCAGCCGAACGTTGGAATCCTGCGCATGGGCGAAATCCAGAAGCGCGTGGTCGTGGTCGATGCCAGCGGCGAGGACCACATTGCGATCCATCCGCTGATGTACATGGCGCTCTCGTACGATCATCGCGTCGTCGACGGTGTCGCGGCCAATTCGTTCCTGTGGCGTGTCACGGAGATCCTCGAGAAGGCCGAATTCGAGGTATGACGGACGGAGCGGCTCGAGCCGCAAGAGACGGATCCGACGCCGTCTCAAGCCGCAAGAACGGACTCGAACAGCTTTCGGCCATCGCTTCCGCCGAGGATGGCTTCCGCCATTCGCTCCGGATGGGGCATGAGACCGAAGACGTTCTTGCGGTCGCCGCCGTAGATTCCGGCGATCGCCGCCAGGCTTCCGTTGGGGTTGGCCGAGGGATCGTCGTTCCCGCTCGGCGTCGTATACCGCAGGCCGACGAGTCCCTCGCCCTCGAGGCGTCGAAGTGTCTCCGCATCGGCCTGAAATCGGCCTTCGCCGTGAGCAATGGGCAGGCGCCAGACGTCACCGATACGCCTCGTGAACGGGCCTTCCGAGGTGACCTTCACGAACCAGTCCCCGCACTCGAACCGTCGGTGAGCGTTGCGCGTGAGCGCGCCCGCGAGCAGTCCGGCCTCGGTGAGAATCTGAAACCCATTGCAGACACCGAGCACGTACCCGCCGCGCCGCGCGTGATCGCGAATTGCGCGAATGATCGGGCTCACCTTCGCGATCGCACCGGTCCGAAGATAATCGCCGTAGCTGAATCCGCCCGGAATCGCGACCAGGTCCGTCCGCTCCGGGAGCTCGGCGTCGGTGTGCCAGGCGACCTTCGTCGGCACTCCGCAGACGTCCCGTAGCGTGTGAATCATCTCCGCGTCGGCATTCGAGCCGGGGAAGATGACGACGCAGGCGCGCATCGATGCACGCGTTAGCATGCCGTCCGTACTCGGCAAGCTCCCGATTGGCGCGCGCTCGGTTTCGTCTTAAAGGCCTCTCCCCAATGGCCGTCGTCTCGAGCTTTCCCAACGATCCACCGATCACGCCCGCGCTCGTCGAGCAGCACAAGCTGGAGGAGGGCGAGTACCGCAGAGTTCTCGCGGCGCTCGGGCGCGAACCGACGTACGCCGAGCTCGGTGTCTTCAGTGTGATGTGGAGCGAGCACTGCTCGTACAAGTCCAGCCGACTGCACTTGCGTCGCTTGCCGACGAAAGGGCCCCGGGTCATCCAGGGACCGGGAGAAAACGCCGGAGTCGTCGACATCGGCGACGGTCTTGCCGCCGTCTTCAAGATGGAGTCGCACAATCATCCGAGCTTCATCGAACCGTACCAGGGAGCGGCGACCGGTGTGGGAGGCATCCTGCGGGACGTCTTCACGATGGGAGCGCGGCCGATCGCGAGCCTCAACTCGCTCCGCTTCGGACGCCCGGATCACCCCCGAACCCCAGAGCTTCTGCGCGGCGTCGTGGCGGGGATCGGCGGCTACGGCAACTGCATCGGCGTACCGACCGTCGGTGGCGAGCTTCAATTCGACGAACGCTACGACGGCAACATCCTGGTGAACGCGTTCACCTGCGGCATCGCACCGAGCCGTCGCCTCTTTTTCGGCAGGGCGACCGGGGTCGGCAACAGCATCCTCTACATCGGCGCGAAGACCGGTCGCGACGGCATTCATGGCGCAACCATGGCCAGCGACGAATTCGCGACGAGCGGAGCGGGCGACGAGGCGGAACGGCCCGCAATGCGAGCGACGATGCAGGTCGGCGATCCATTCACCGGCAAGCTGCTGCTCGAGGCCTGCCTCGAGCTTTTCTCGGAGGATGTCCTCGAAGGCATCCAGGACATGGGAGCGGCGGGACTGACTTCTTCGAGCGTGGAGATGGCGGGACGCGCGGGCAACGGCGTCGAAATCGACCTCGATCGCGTTCCGAGGCGCGCCAAATCGATGACGCCTTACGAAATTCTGCTGAGCGAATCGCAGGAACGCATGCTGCTCGTCGCGAAACCGGGCAAGGAAGCGCGCGTCCTCGAAATCTGCGCGCGCTGGGAGCTCGACGCCGCCATCATCGGCAAGGTCACCGACACGAAGCGCTGGGTCGTGCGGGCGACTCCGGGCCACGACCCGCTCCGGACCGCAGCGGGCGCCCCACTCGGACGTTCGGCGGTCGTCTGCGACATCCCCATCGACGTCCTGACGCACGACGCTCCCATCTACGATCGGCCGTGCGCGCCCTCGGGGCAGGGGCCGACTCACGTCGCGCCCGCCACGATTCCCATCCCGGACGATCTGTCGCGCGAGCTTCTCGATCTGCTCGCGTCGCCCAACGTCGGCTCTCGCGCATGGGTCTGGCGGCAGTACGATCAAATCGTCCGCGGCGGCACAATCGTGCGCTGCGGCTCGGACGCGGCCGTGGTCCGCGTCACGTGCGAGGTCGAGGGCTCCGAAGACCCCGGCGCGACGAGCGAAGCTGGGGCGACACCCCGCCGGGTCGACAAGTTTCTCGCGTTCTCGGTCGACTGCAACGGCCGCATGTGCGAACTCGATCCGTTCGTGGGCGGCGCGATGGCGATCGCGGAGGTTTGCCGCAACCTGACCTGCAGCGGCGCGGAACCCATCGGGATCACGGATTGCCTCAACTTTGGAAATCCGGAGCGGCCGGAAGTCATGGATGCGCTTTCGCGGGGCATCGACGGGATTGCCGCGGCGTGCCGCGCTCTCGACGTTCCGATCGTGAGCGGAAACGTCAGTCTCTACAACGAGACGGTTCGGACCCGGGTCGACCCGCAAGGACACTCGCACCGAGAGGCCCGGGCGATCCT
>DASPUY010000052.1:0-36817 GCA_035622655.1 Polyangiaceae bacterium | reverse complement strand
CGGAGGCTTCGCGGGCGGCGTGCTCGATCGAGAGCCCCTCGACGTCGTGCAGCCGCTGGTAGTAGGTCACCATCAAGAGCGCGTCCTGCACCGCGATGCCGAACACCGACACGAAACCCATCGCGGCCGACACCGAGAAGTTCGTCCCGGTGATGAGCAGCGCGAGGATGCCCCCGGTGCACGCGACCGGAATGTCGATCAGAATGATGGCCGTATCGAGCCAGTTGCCGACGGCGATGTAGACCACGAACCCGATGAGCAGGATCGTCAGCGGGATGATGATCATTAGCCGCTTCTCGACGGCCTTCAGCTCCTGGATCTCGCCCTGCCAGTCCAGATGCTGGTTGTACGCCAAGTGCACCTTCTCCTTGATCTTCTGCTGCGACTCGGCGATCGCTCCGGCGAGATCGCGATCGCGGACGGCGAACTTCACCGGCGCGTAGCGTTGCAGGTCTTCCCGGTAAATGTTGATGGGGCCAAGAACCTGCTCGACCTTCGCGACCTGCCCGAGCGGGACGTAGAAGCCCGCGGGAGTCGAGATGGGTATCTCGCGGATTGCCTCGATCGACGACCGGTATTGCTCCTTCCACCTCACCGTGAGGTCGAAGTACTTCTCCCCTTCGTAGACCTCGACGATGGGGCTCCCGTTGCCGGTGAGCCCGCCCAGGGCGGACTGGACCACGTTGGCGATGTCGCCCGTGTTCAGGCCGTACCGCGCGATCTGCTTTCGGTCCGGTGTGATCTTGATGTCCGGTTGTCCCAGGGTTCGGAACAGACCGAGGTCCTCGATGCCGCGAACGCTTCGCATGACGTCGACGATCTCTTCACCCACCTTGTCGTTCGCGGCGATGTCCGGCCCGAAGATCTTCACGCAGTTGGCACCCTTGACTCCGGCGGTCGCCTCCTCCACGTTGTCGAGGATGTACTGGGAGAAGTTGAAGATGACGCCGGGGAAGGTCTCGGCGAGCTTCTTGTTCATGTCCCGGATCAGATCGTCCTTCGTGTAGCCTCGGCGCCACTCCTCGAACGGCTTGAGCGGCGCGTAGATCTCGAGGTTGAAGTAGCCGGTCACGTCGGTTCCGTCGTCGGGCCGACCGAGCTGGGAAATGACGGTAGTGACCTCCGGATGCGTGCGGTTCGCCTCCGTGCACTCGACGTTGGGGTCGTCGGGGCAGCCGCGCACGATCCGTCGCATCCGCGTCGTGTACTCCGCCGCCTTCTCCAGCGAGATCGACATCGGCATCGTGGCGCGCAGCCAGATGTTGCCCTCTTCGAGCTTGGGCATGAAGTCGCGGCCCAGAAGAGGGAACAGCGCGATGCATGCGAAGATCGGGATCGCTCGGATCGCCAGCGCGGTCTTCGGCCTGCGGATCGCGGCATCGAAGAAGGGGTTGTAGATCTTGTGGAGGAAACGCATGAGAAAGTTCTCGCGCTCCTCGTGCTGTGCCGGGACGAACTTGGTCGCAAGCACCGGCGTCAGCGTCAACGCAAAGATGATGCCCCCCGTGATCCCCATCGCGTAGGTTCGGGCCATCGGGCCGAAGATGGCTCCGGGCACGCCGACGAGCGTGAACAAAGGGAGGAACGCCAGGCCAATGATGATGGTCGAATACATCATCGGCGTTCCGACCTCGCGCGCCCCCATGAGCACGCGTTCGCTCATGGTTCCCTTGCCGGACGGTCCGAGGCGCCGGAAGATGTTTTCCATCATGATGATCGACGAGTCGACAATGATCCCGAAATCGACGGCG
The DNA here is from genome assembly GCA_035622655.1 of Polyangiaceae bacterium. GTDB lineage: Bacteria > Myxococcota_A > Polyangia > Polyangiales > Polyangiaceae > Palsa-1150. The sequence continues at coordinate 35,066 of DASPUY010000052.1, read as the reverse complement.
CCGAGCGACAGCAAGTTGGCAGACGCACCAATGGAGACGAGGCCGATGACCGCGACCGTCAGCGCGAGCGGGATGTTGAGCGCGGTGATGAGCGCAGCCCGGACGTTGCTCAAGAACAGGATCAGAACCAGGACGACGAGCGCCATCCCGATGAGCACGTTCTCGAGGACCGTGTGGATGGTGAGTTTCGTGAGGTGGCCACGGTCGTAGTAGGGGACGATCTTCATCCCCGGCGGCAGGATGTTGTTGTCCTCGATGAACTGCACCTTCTTCATGACGCCTTCGAGCGTCGGGACGGCCTGCCCGCCGTACTTCATGAGGACGATGCCTTGGACGACGTCGTTTTCCTCGTCGTGGCCGACCATGCCTAGGCGAGGGGCATACCCGAGGCTGACGTCTGCGACGTCACGTACACGAACCGGAGTTCCCGTGTTCAGGCCACTGACGAGCGGTCCCTGGGTGATCGTCACGTCTTCGATGTCCGTCAGTGGTTGACCGAAATAGCCGAGCATCCCGATGCCGCGGACGTCGTAGGTCTGCTCCCCGATCGACATGCGCTGGCCGCCGACGTTCACATTGGCATTTTGAAGCGCGCCGATGGTCTGCGTGAGCGTCACTCCGTGGCCCTTGAGCCGGTACGGGTCGACGTCGACGTGGTACTGCTTGGTGGTTCCGCCGTAGCTCGTCACGTCGACGACGCCTTGCACCTGCCGCCACTGGTGCTCCATGAGCCAGTCCTCGGCCGTCTTCTTGTCGCTGAGCGTGTACCCTTTGCCCTCGAGCGTGTAGCGGAAGACCTCGCCGATCGCGTTCCAGGGCGAGATCTGGGCGGTCTGGCCAGGCGGGAGATTGATCCAGGTGGTCATCCGATTGATGACCTCCTGCCGATCGGCCCAGTAGTCCGTCCCCCATTGGAAGTAGCACTTCACGTCGCTCAAGCTGAACAGCGAAATAGAACGCAAGTGCGTGAGCCCCGGAATACCGGACAGTCCGACCTCCATCGGGATGGTGACGTAGCGCTCCACTTCCTCGGCGCTCCACCCCATGGGCTGGACGAGCGTCTCGACCAGTGGCGGACAGGGATTCGGGTACGCCTCGATGTCGAGCTCGGAAAAGGCAATCGCGCCGCCGAAGACGACGAGCAGAGTGCTCAGGATGATGATCGGTTTGAACTTGAGGGCGAAGGCGACGATGCGCTGAATCATGGGCCGCAGTATGGCTTGCAGGCTGGCCGCTATTTCATGATGCGTGCATTAAATGTCGCTCATTACGAATTTCTCAAGGTTGGAGTGAATCGGCTGAATCATGGGATGTATATAAATATCGATTATGTCGAATTATTAACTCATTCACTGGCCCGGAGCGTGCAAACTGCCCGCGCCTCGTGCGTTCAAAGAACCGAAGTCGTAGCGTTGGCGCTCCGAGCAGAGCGCAAGATGTCCCGCGACGAGGCCTCGCCTGTCGCACTTTGTCGCGGCGTGCTTGCCGTGCAGGTGCGCGGTGAAAGCTCTGGTGCTCGAGGAAGACCCGCAACTCGCCCGACTTCTCGCGCGGCTCGTCTCGGACGAAGGCCTGACCGTCGACGTGTGTGCACGGGGTCTCGAGGCGGTAGCTCGTGCGCAACGTGGCCTGTACGACCTCGTCGTGATCGACGCCGCTTCACCCCGGACGGAAGGCCTCACGGCGTGCCGTGAAATCCGCCAGGGCGGCGGCAGTGCCGCGATCCTGATGCTCGCGGCGGGGGCCCAAAGACGACAGTGCGTTCTGGCACTCGAGGCGGGCGCGGATGACTGCATGGTCAAGCCGTTCGAGATCGCCGAATTCGTTGCTCGCGTCCGTGCATTGCTGCGCCGCGCCGCGTCCTTTGCGCCACGCCGCTGCGGAGAGCTCGAGGTCGACCGGGCGACTCGACGGGCCAAGCTCGCGGGCGTCGGGTTGACGCTGACGGATCGCGAGTACGGGTTGCTCCTTTACCTCGTCGATCGTCCCGACAGGGTCGTGAAGCGGTCCGACCTCCTGGCCCATGTCTGGGGCAGCGGGATCGACACGGCCTCCAACCTCATCGATTTTCACGTCAGCCGCTTGCGGGAAAAGCTCGGGGATCGAGCCTGGATGGTGGAAACGGTGCGCGGCGTCGGCTACCGACTGCGTGGGCAAAAGACATCATGATGACGCCCCGACACCTCGAATTGTCGCTTCGTCGCCGCCGACGGCTGACGGCCGCCTGGATCGTTGTCCTGCTCGCGTCCGCGCCGAGCATCGCGCTTGTGGGGTGCCGACACCGACGCCAGCCTTCGGAGGAGGCCGAGCCCGCCCCGTCCGCGAGCGTCTTCGTGCTCGGAGTGGGGCTCGGCGGGTGCCCCGACCTCGCGGCGTGCGAGCGCGAATGCGACGCGGGTTCGGCCGATCGGTGCCGGAGGCTCGCCGTGACGTATGCCTTCGGTCAGGGGGTCGACAAGGACGAAGCCCGCGCGACGGCGCTCTACGAACGCGCTTGCGACATGCGCGATCCGTCGGCGTGCATGTTCGCGGGCCAAAATCACGAATTCGCCCACGGGGTCGAGAAGGACGACGCGAAGGCGGCACGACTCTACGAGCGAGCCTGCGATTTGCAGTGGGCGGCGGGCTGCTACAACCTCGCAATCATGTACGAGCGCGGTACGGGCGAACCCCGCGATCGCGGGAAGGCCGGCGACCTCTACCAGGTGGCATGCACCGCGGGGGCGAAGGAAGCGTGCGACAAGGCCCGTGAAATGCACGAGCCTCCCCGGTTTCCGTTTCTCGACGGAGGTCTGTCGTTGTGAGAACGGCGCCCGCAGTCGGGCCTCCAGTTCGGCATCCTTTGGCGGTACGACTTTCAGTTCTGCTCGTCAGTTCTGCGAGAGCAGAATCGCGCTGCTGACCACGACTTTCTGATTCGCCTGGAGATGCTTGCCCGCTGCGAGCCAAGGGCTCGACCCCGTTTCGTCGACGTCTTCGACGGTGATCGGGCGAAAATGCAGGCGACCACTGTCTTCGCCCACCTGGGCGAAGACGACCTTGTTGTCGCCGAGCCGGAGCAGTGCGCTGCGAGGGATGGCGAGAGCCGTTTGCTGCGCCACGGAGATCTGGACTGTCGAGTACATCATCGGTCGGAGAAGTTTTTCGCCGTTCTCGAATGTGCATCGCACTTTCGCCGTCCGCGTGTTCGGATCGAGCGCGCCGCTCACCCAGTCGACGAAGCCGGTGAACGCTTTGCCGGGATAGGCAACGACCGTCACGGTCGCGGGCGATCCCACGTGCACCCGGGCCATGTCCATCTCGTACAGGTCCCCGAGCACCCAGACCCGGTCGAGCTCGCCGATCGTGAAGAGCTCGACGCTGGCGCCGCCGCTGTACTGGCCCTGCACCTCGACCCCCGGATTGATGTTGCGCACGAGGATTTCGCCGTCGACGGGCGAGGGCAACGTGTAGCGCTGCGTCACCACATCGACGTTGCCAAGTCGCAATAGCTGCTCCTTCTGGCGCGCCCGCTCGACTTCCGCCTTCGCTCTGCGGTAGTTGTCGTTCGACGCTTCCAGATCCGCCGCGGACCCCGCCTTCTGCTCGAAGAGGGCCTTCTTGCGGTTGACGTCGTGCTCGGCGGCGATCAAGTCGGCCTCGGCCTTGTGGACGTCGCTCACGGCAGTTCCGATGTCGGGCGACTCGATGACCGCGAGCGGGTCGCCCTTGTTCACCCGCTGACCCAGGCCGGCGATGATGGCGACCACGCGCCCGGTGACCGCGGAAAACACGTGACCGGTGCGCTGATCGTCGAGCGCGATCGTCCCGCTGGTGAGGATCGTGTCGTCGATCGGGTGAGGCTGAACGGGCTGCACCTCCATCTTGGCGTCACGCACTTGCTGCGGTGTGAGCCAGACTTCTCCGGCAGGCGGCTGAGGCTCGGGGACATCGGCGGGAGCCCGCGCCTGCTGGCACGCCGCCGAGCCAAGCGATGCGGCCGCCGCAATCGCAACCGCACGGGAAATGGGAGCGCGTGTAAGTGTGACCCTCGGAGCCCGAGCTATACAGACCATGGACTACCTCACATTTGCTGCGCGAGCACGTCCGCGCCGTTCGACACGACCTTCTGGCCCGCATCGACGCCGTGCTTCACGCCCACGTACAGTCCCGCCAGACTTTCGTCCAGGAGTACGGGCAAGCGCTCGAAGCGCACCTGGCCCCCCGCCTCGCCGATCTGCACGAACACGACCTTGTAGTCGCCCAGGCGCACGACGGCGCTGCGTGGGATCGCAACGGACTTGCGCTGATCGGCGGTGATCGCCGCCGTCGCGTACATCATCGGGCGCAGGATGCCGTCGGGATTGTCGAACGTGCACCGCACCTTCGCGGTCCGGGTGTTGGGGTCGAGTGCGCCGCTGATCCAATCGACCGTTCCCGTGAACACCTGCCCCGGATGCGCGATTGTCGTGACGCGCGCGGTCGCGCCCACGTGCACGCGCGGCAGATCGATCTCGTAGACGTCACCCAGCATCCAGACCTTGTCGAGCTCGCCGATGGTGAAAAGCTCGCCGCAGACGGCGTTGGTCGTCAGACCGGGAATGCAGTTGTTCCCCGCGCCGCCGCTGTACTGGCCCTGCACCTCGACGCCGGGATTGATGTTGCGCAGCAGCACTTCGCCGTCGATCGGCGCCGGAAACGTGTACGTCTGCGATACGGCGTCGACGTTGCCCACGCGAAGGAGAAACTGCTTCTGGCGAGCCCGCTCGAGCTCGGCCTTGGCGTTGCGCTCGGTGTCCTCGGAGGCCTCGACGTCCGCCGCCGCTGCGGCCTTCTGTGCGAAGAGCTCTCGCTTGCGGCGCAAGTCGTGCTCGGCGGCGATGAGATCGGCCTCGGCCTTGTGGGTATCGCTGACGGCCTGCCCGATGTCGGGGGATTCGATAGTCGCGAGCGGGTCGCCCTTTTTCACATGCTGCCCGAGCTGGGCGATGATCTTCACCACCCGCCCGGTCACCGGAGAGAAGACGTGGCCGCTACGAAGATCGTCGAGCGAGATCGTGCCGCTGGTCACGATGGAGTCCTCGACGACCTGCTCGCCGACGGTCGTCACTTCGATCTTCGATTGGGCCACCTGGGCCGGCGTGAGCCAGACTTGCCCCGGCGGAGCCTTCGAGTCCGTCGCACCCGTCGCAGCTTCACTCGACTGGCACGATGGCGCGACCGCCAGGAGCACCATCGCGCTCAGGATCACGGTGTGGTTCGTCACTTCAGCGGTTTTCATCGGTGTACCTCGGCGCCGGTTGCTTCATCGAGCTGATAGACGGCAGTCCAGTACGTCGTCAGATCCCCAAAGTATTCCACCTTGGTGGCGATGTACGTCTGCAAGGCAAGAAGGAAATCGGAAAGGCTGGCCGCGCCTTTTTCGTATTGGATGCGCGTGATGTCGAGCGCGACCTTTGCGCTCTCGAGAATCGAACGGACCTTGCCTTCGGGCTCGCCGTGCTCCATGCGGATGACGAGCTTCTGCGCGCCGAGGAAGCCCGCGTAGGCCGTGTCCACGTCGCTGACGATCTGCTTGACCGTCTGCGCCTGCTGCAGCGAATTGGTGTCCACCTGAGCTTCGGCCTGCGTCGTCTCGCCCTGAAGTTGATAGAAGACTGGAAGCGGAGCCGACAGCCCGAAGGTGAGCATGGGAGTCTGCAGCGCGGCATTCGTCCCGCTTCCTCCATATCCACCCTGCGCGTAGTTGACCGAAAGCGTGATGTCCGGAAACTTCTGCCGGTTCACGAGCTCGAGCTGCGCTTCGGCCGAGTACTTGTTGTACCCCACCTCGATGAGGTCCGGACGGTGCGCGAACGCCGAGCGCAGCAGCCCCACCTCCGTCGTACTGCGCAGCGCCTCGGGCACTCGGTAGTCGAGCACCTTCGCGTCCACGTCGAAGTCGGGGACCTCGCCGCGAACCCCCAGCAGAAACGCAAGGGCGACCCGCGCCTGCCGCAACGTCTGCACGGCTGTGTCGAGCGCCTGGTCCGACTCGGCCTTCTGCGTCTCCATGCGTGCCAGGTCGCCATCGTTGATGGCGCCCGTTGCGAACTTGACCTTGAACTTGTCGAGGATGACCGTGTTGGAGTCGGCCACGTCCTTCGCGAACTTGTAGCCGAGCACCGCCTGCGCGACCTGCAGGTACGCCGACTCGACCTGGAAGACGAGCGTTCGCTCGGCGTCCACCCGCGCCATCTTCGCCGCGGCCAGCGCATTGCGCGCCACCTTGAAGCGTAAGTCGCGCTTTCCGGAGAGCGTATCCTCGAGCGCCGCGGAGTCCGAGATCCCGACGTTCCAGACCTGGTTGGTGCACTGCACGTAGTTCGTGGGGGACGTCGACGGGCCCGTGAATTGACAGCTCGGATCGTGCGCCTCGTACGTGAACGCGTAGCCCAGAGAGCCGCTCGCCACCGGATTGGGCACCGCGCCCGCGATCTTCACGGCCCCCTCCGCATTCTTGACCGCGGCCTCGGCGACCAGCAGCTCGAGGCCGCGCGTCCGGAAGATATGAAGCGCTTCGTCCAGCGACAGCGTCTGCGGTAGCTCCGTGGATGGCGGCACCGGACCTTGCGCCTGCGCGAGGCCTGCGTTCACCGCCGGTGGAGAGATGAGCACAACCATGGGCAGAACGACCCGCGCCGTCCAAGGCATTGCCGCCCGCCGAAGCAATCGGTGTACCGATGGGAACCTTCGCCAGATGATCACGTGTCCTCCTTTTTTCGGGCAGGTCGGCGACGAGTCGGGACCCCGCAAATGTCGCTCGCCAGCGCCGAGCCTCCGAGGGAGCCTCATCCGAATCGCACCCGTCGATCCCCCGCAAGTGGGGCGCGCGGGCGCCCATCGACTCGCGAATCCGCGACAACATTCCCCCCGTCGCCTCCAATTACAAGTATGTAAATCATCAATATTAATGCCTCGAAATGAAATGGGCGACGCCCGGAGCCGCGTTCACCGAGGCGTCGAGAGCGGGGTCATCGGTCTCACCGGCACCGCTTCGAGGCGGGCGCTATGTCCCGCGCCGCGAGCGGCGGACGAGTGCCGCGACCAGCAGGGCGAGCACGCCGGCGATGGGGCTCGGATCGACCGCCGAGCGCCCCGCCGATCGCGCGGCCACCATGCACGTCGGCCGTCCCTGCGTTGTGTCGCAGAGGGCTCCGTCACACGCGATCACGGGGGCGGTCTCCGCCTGCTCGCCGCTGTCGCCAACTTCCAGATCGGCCATGTCGGACGCGCTGGCGTCGGCGACGCTCGCGGCCGACGCGTCGGCGGCGGCGGCGTCGGCCGGCGCCGCGTCACCCGCGTCGCTCGCCGTCACGTCACCCGCGTCGCTCGCGGCTGCAGGACGCGATGACGCCAAGAAAACCGCCGCCGAAACCAGGACCGTGACCCAAAGTCGCATGCGGACCCACGGCTAGCACAGAGCTTGCCAGGGGAGCCCGGTCATGAGTCGACCCCTTCATCGGATCTGGATCGCCACGGCGGGGATCGCGATCGCATTCGCCGCGGGACGTGACGCGCAGGGCGCAGACCCTGCCCCCCTGGGCGCCGCGCCGTCGCACGACGGTGAAGTCGCGGGTTCAGGCAACGTCACCCCGAAAGAAACCGAATCCGGCCCACCGGTCGACGTCAAGCTGACCGCGACCCCGCCGCCGCATCGAACGCTCACCGTCGAGTGGAACCCGGTGGCTCTCGTCATCTCGCGGGTGATGATCCCCATCGTCGTCGTCCCCGCCGATCACCACGCGCTCGTCGTGAGCCCGTATTATACGTGGGCGAGCACCGTGCCCTACGCCACGGGAATCGATGCGGAGGGAGCTCAATTGCCGAATACGCTGAACGTCCTGTCGCAGTCCTTCCACGGCTACGGCGCCGAGCTCGGATACCGCTACTATCTCGACAAGGGCGGGCCCCGTGGGTTCTTCGCCGGCCCGTCGCTCATCCTCTCGGCGATCACGGCCAAGGCCGGCAACGGCAGCGAGACTTCGTTCGCCGATCTCGGGGGCGCGGTGGACATCGGCTACGAGGCGCTCGTCGCCAACACGATCGCCATCACGCTGGGCGGCGGCGTACAATACACCGCTCCGACCAAGTCGATCCCGACGCAGCAATGGCCCGCGTCGATCTACGCCAACGACGGCGTACGCCCGCGCCTGCTCGTGTCCGTGGGTTACGCGCTATGAACCGACCTCGAAGGACGCCATCGATACGAATTCGCCTGGCGATCGTCTGCGCAAGCGGGATGCTCGTCGCCCGCTCGGTCGCCGGCTGCTCGAGCGACACGGTGGGCCGTCCGCCGCCGGCGCCGGTGGCCTGGTCATCGCTGGAAGTTCAACCGGTGCTCGATGCCGGTGCGGACATTCTCACCGCGAAGGAGCGCGCGCTTCCTGGTGCCTATTGCGCCGCCATCTCGTCGTCGGGGTTCGCCGGCCTCGGCCCGCTGCTCGACGAAGATGCGGACTTTGCTTCACCGGGGCAGGACAATGCGCACGGGCGCGAGCAGGTCGTGCATGCGCACGATGTGCTTCTCGGTGCGTTCGACGACCGCAAGCTGACGCCCAGCCGCGTGTGGCGCACGCCGTCCGAGCAAACGATCGAGTGGACGTTCACCGGCACGCATGGGCGCGACTGGAAGGGGATTCCCCCGACGCACAACCCCGTGGCCCTCAAGGGCGTCACGCTCATTTGGACCAAGGACGACGGGAGCATTTCGGACGTTCACGTGTACTTCGACGTGGCGATCGCCCAGGTACAGCTCGGTGCCGGCCCCAAAGCGCTGCTGCCGCTGGCTTCCTCCGTCACCCCACCGCCCACGGGCCCGGCCCAGGTGTTCGACCAGACGCAGACGGGCTCCGCCGACGAGAACGCAAACGTGGCCGTCGCGAAATCCGCCCTCGACGCGCTCGAGACCCACAACGCGCCCGCCTATGTCGGGGCGATGGCGGATGACGTCGAAGTCTACACCGCCGAGCACACCGCGCCTTCGCGCGGCAAGTCGGACGCGAGGGCGTATTACGGCGCCATGCACAAAGGGATTGGCCAGCTCGATACGACGGTCACCGGCGCCTGGGGCGTCGCTCAGTTCGCGATCCTCGAGTACGCGATCGCGGGCGAACAGATCGGGCCCATCCAGTGGATCCCGCCTCAGCGCGACAAGGTCTTTCGCTACGAGCTCGTGGACATCTGCGAGATTCGTGATCACCGAATCTACCGAATTTGGCGTTACGACAATCCGTCGCAGATCCTGGCCACGACCACGCCGTAATCCGCACCAGCCAGCGGCGGCTGGCCGCCGCCACGACCCGCCGCCGCATCACAAGCGGCGCGCGAAGAACAAGATGACCGCCGTCGCGCCCACGAGCGAGAGGACGTACGCGACGAATGACACCGAGTTGCCCATGACCGCTACGCGGACGCCGTCGTCGGGCTCTTCGACCCGAGCGTGCTGGGCACGCCACCCGATTCCGACGCCTGCACGTGGGGCAGGATCGACGCTTCGTCGAGCCGCACATGCTTCCGGAACGACGATTCCAGGGCGCGCAGGCACCGCCGGCGGCTGGCACCGTCGACTCCGGATTTGGTGGCTTTCGCAAGCAACGATCTCAGGTGACGATTGAGCTCGCGTTGCCTGGCGAGAGGGCCCTTCCGCCAATTTTCGACGATCGGATAGAACAGATTGTCGGCCGCGCTCAAATGCGCATCGAGGACCGTCGCGAAGCGCTGGAGCGTTTTTGCGTCCACATCGGGGTCATGCACCAGGAGCGCCAGCGTCTGCTCGATCTGCCGGTACCCGCCCCGCCAGAGCGCCTCGGCGCTCACGGAAGCAGTCACCGCGAGATGTCCGCGCTGCAGGCCGACGAGGCCATTCCGAAACGGTCTTGCACCATCTTCCTGCCTGAGAGGGGGATAACATCGCACCTTGAGCCTCCGGTGTCTGGCCGCTGCACTATGCAAAAGCGGCCCATTTGCGCCGGGTCGGTCGGTCCCGACCCGGTCGAGCGCCGCCGCGCCTTCGTCGCCAGCCTTCGCGTGAATCCACTAGGAAAGCAATTACCGCGCCTCGGAACCCCAGTCGTTCGCTCCAATAGAGCTCGTTCATCGCATTTGTAACTTTCGTTTTTGCGCGCCTTCTGCTGCACCAGACATCGCAACGTCAGCCCGCCCGAGCGCCGAGGCGAGCGCGAAGGGCGGTACGACGATCAGGCACATGGCTTGCTGTGGCGCGATTGGCCCCGGCCCCATGCCCGCTCCGAGCTCCCTTCTGACAGTGGCTGTGATTTTCGGCGTGGGCACGGGTGTTCCCAGCCTGCGCACGACGATCACGGACCTCGAGTCGAGCGAAGCCTGGGCGCCCGGCGGACCTCGGTGCCTCCCTCTCGAGGACCCGGACGAGCTCGAGACCCAGGAGGGCCTTGAGCTCGAGCCCGCGCCTCTGGTGACCCTGGACGGGGCACTCGCCGACCTCGGCGCCGACCCGTCCGGATTCGAAGGATGCGAGCTGACGCTCGATGGAACCTGGCCCGAGTCGTGGGCCCGCGAGCTTTGGCAGGGTTTGCCGCCCGCTCGCGTCGTCCAGAACGGACACACCGAGAAGAGCGGTCGGTGGATCGCGTACGACCAGATCCCTCGCCGTCCCGAGCGTCCGGACTCGTACCTGGCCTATCGGTATCCGGTGGAGGGTGCCCAGGTCGTCAGCGGCTACGACCTCGGCGAGCCTGATGGCGATCAGCGGCGAGGCACTATGAGCGCAGTCGGCCATGGTGGGATCGATCTCGCTGCCAGGCGGGGCACCCCCATCCGATTGCTCCGCCTCGAGCATCAGATTGGCGACGCCGAGGTCCTCTACGTGGGATGGCTCTTCGGCGAAACCGTCGTTACGCGCCACAGGGTCCTCGAGGGGGCCGCATTGCATGACTATCTGCTTCTCTTCGGTCACCTGGACGGCGTTGGCGACGACGTTCGGCGCGGGCAGCGCGTGCGCGAGGGCGGGCTGGTGGGGTTCGTGGGCAACAGCGGATCGCAGGAGTTCGTGCACCTGCACCTGGAAATACGGCGGGTCCGCGATGGTGCCAATCCGCGGACGTTGACCGGCGATGCGTTGCGCGCACGCGAGTTCTCGATCGTGAGCGATCCACGCAATCTGCTGCCTCTGCGCTCCGCGCTACAACCCGCCATTGGATGTCAGCTGCGTCCAGTCACTCGGAGACCGCGCTACTGGCTCGACGAGACGATGGGGCTGCGCTTGGAGTGAAGCTTGGGCAAGGTGCGATCTTACTTTGGCCTGGGGCGTGCTCGGCGGGGGCATTCGTGGATTCAAACCGAAGAGTTCCCTGCATACTGCAGTCGGGATCGGCGCAGTCTGTCCCATGGCCGCGCGAGCCGCGCGGCGCCAAGTCACAGCGTCCCAGCGCCCGCCTCGAGAACGCGGGCTGCGGCCCAGCGGAGTCACCTGACCGTGTGCTCATCACGCTCGAGTTTGCCGACGTCGTCGCCCGGGTCCATGCCCTGCGGCGCCGCCGCTTCGAGTTTGCCGTGCTGCACTGTGCCGACCTCGAAATCGATCCAATGGCACGCCTGGTAAACGTGGCGGGAACCATGGTCCGGTTGACCAACCGCGAGCACGCCATGTTGCTCCACCTGGTTCGGAACAGCGACCGGATCGTCTCGCGCTCGGAGCTTCTTGCTCATGTGTGGGGCGGCTTCGATGCGGCGGCCCATTGGGTCGAGACACACATCGGACGGCTGCGCTCGAAGCTCGTAGGGTGCCGGGCGACCATCGAGACGATTGGCGCCAGGGGCTACCGCGTGCGCGAGGGGCGAGCGATCCCAAATGGCGGAAACGTGCAGGGGGTTCGTCGTTGATTGATGGAGAGAATCATTATTGATTCATGAATCGACGATGACTCGCTGCGCCGCGCCGATGGGCTTTATCGCATTCGCTCTGGGATCGGTGGGCGGGCGAAGATAATCCACGCGCAGCGTGCGCAGACAAGGTGAGCTCTCGATGCTGGCGTTGCGTCGTTCCTGTTGTCCGCTGCTGACGATGTGGCTCATGGCTGCGGCGCACTCTTCATGTTGCGTGGCGAGCACTCCTAGCGCAGAACTCGCGGTTCCTGATGTTCGACAGAGCACCGGGTATACTTGTGGTGCGGCTGCTCTCCAGGCGGTTCTCGCCTATTACGGGATCAGTTCGCGGGAGGACCGGCTTTCGGCGCAAATGGGCGCTACGCCGAGTGACGGGATCGCGCCCCAGGCCATCGTTCGAACAGCCCGCGCTCACGGGCTGGCCGCCGAGCTCCGGGAGAACATGACCGTCGAAGAGCTGGCCTTGGAGGTTCGCGAGAGGCGACCTGTAATCGTCGAGCTGCAAGCTTGGGCGGATCCGCCTAGAACCCACTGGGAGAGCGATTGGGACGACGGACACTATGCGATCCTCGTCGGCATCGAGAAGGACGAGCTTGTGTTCGAGGACCCGTCCGTTCTTGGGAGCCGTGCACAGCTGTCGCGCCAAGAATTTGAAGCAAGGTGGCATGACATTGATTTCGGGCAACGCCACATTCACGCGGGGATCCTTTTCCGGGGTAGGGCGCCTGCGCCGCCGGCCGGTCGCGTGCGCATGGAGTAACCGGCACAGGGGCCGCGGTCTGGGGAGCGATCTGGGGCTGGTTCCAAGGAAACGCTTTTGCTTCGTCACACCGGCCCATACCCATTGCGCGCACACGAACTACGTGGTGAAGGGCCGAGACTGCCGGGTCGTCGAGTACCGCGAGATCGGGCAGTGGAGCGAGTGCACCGCCGGTGCTCCCACGTTCGTCACAGAATAGGGAGAATCGTCGCCGCGAGATGCGGCGCCTTTGGTGAGCGACCCGCCGACGGCCGACCCACGCACCGCTGAACGGGCTCGAACGAGCCCCGTCATTTCTGCGGGTTCGGCTTGTGCTCGCGTGCGCAATGCAGGCAGAGTATGCAGGGCGGCCATGGATGACGTTGCTCAGCGGAGCGCCGCCACGTCGGCGGGCCACGTGCCCAAGGCTTCCCTTTCGGCGCTCACGCTCGGCGCGCTCGGGGTCGTGTTCGGCGACATCGGCACGAGCCCCCTCTATACGCTGCGCGAATGTCTGCGCGAGACAGGTGGCGGTCACCCCACCCCGGGCGACGTCCTGGGACTGCTGTCGCTCATCTTCTGGTCGCTCACGATGGTCGTCACCGTAAAGTACCTGACGTTCATCATGCGAGCGGACAACCATGGCGAGGGCGGGATCTTCGCCCTCCTCGCGGTCGTGCCGGAGAAGCTCCGCATGTCGAAGCGGGGCGCTCGCATCAGCGCAGTAGCGATTATCGTGGTGGTTGGTGCAGCCCTGCTCTACGGCGACGGCGCCATCACCCCGGCCATCTCCGTACTCAGCGCGATCGAGGGCGTGACCATCGCGCGTCCATCGCTCGCCACGGCCGTCGTCCCCGCGACGTGCGGCATCTTGGTCGCGCTCTTCGCCATGCAGAACCGCGGCACCGGCGCCGTCGGCGCGCTCTTCGGCCCGGTGATGGCGATCTGGTTCTCGGCCATTGGCGGGCTCGGCGCCTACCACATCCTGCACCACCCGGACGTCCTGGCAGCGCTCTCTCCCCATCACGCGGTACGCTACTTCATTGTTCACGGCATGCCCGGCTTCCTCGTTCTGGGGTCGGTTGTGCTGGCCGTCACCGGTGGAGAGGCGCTCTATGCGGACATGGGCCACTTCGGGGCGAGGCCTATCCGCGTCGCGTGGCTCGCGCTGGTCATGCCGGCTCTGGTCCTCTGCTACTTCGGTCAGGGCGCCCTCGTCCTCTCCGATCCCGCGGCCGTCGAGAGCCCCTTCTTTGCCATGGTCCCCACGGGCCCCTGGACGCTCGGGCTCGTGGCCATCTCGAGCGCCGCGACCATCATTGCTTCCCAGGCGCTCATTTCGGGTGCATTTTCGCTCACACGCCAGGCCCAGCAGCTCGGCTATTTCCCGCGCGTGACGATCAAGCACACGGCCGCGCACACTGAAGGGCAGATCTACATCCCGCAGATTAACTGGATCCTCGCGGTCGGATGCCTGCTGCTCGTCGTCGGCTTCCAGAAGTCCGAACGCCTCGCCTCGGCCTATGGCATCGCCGTCACCGGCACGATGGGCCTGACCTCCATCGTGTACTACGTTGTCATGCGGCAAACCTGGCGGTGGTCGGCACTCGTCGCTGTGCCCATCCTGGCGGTGTTCCTCGCCTTCGACGTCCCATTCTTCCTGGCGAACACGGTGAAGATCCTCGACGGCGGTTGGGTCCCCGTCCTTATCGGCATTGGCTTCATCGCCGCCATGCTCATCTGGAGCAAGGGCCGATCGCTCGTGCTCGAGGGCTACGCGCGCCGGTTCGGGACGGTGAACGAGGCGCTGCCCCGGCTCGAGCAGCAGATCGCGGCACGCGTCCCGGGGCTCGGCGTGTTCATGGCCTCGAGCACCGAGCACGTGCCGCCCATCCTGGTGCACTTCGTGGAGCGTACGCGTACGGTGCACGAGGACATCCTGCTCGTCACGGTGGTGACCGAGCCGGTACCCACCATCCGGCCGGACAGGCGCCTCGAGGTGACCCCCCTCCACAGAGGCTTCCGGCGTGTCGTTGCCCACTATGGCTTCATGGAGACGCCGGACATTCCCTCGGTGGCGTCGGAGGCGGCGCGCCGCGCGGGGCTCACCGTCGACCCGGGCGCCGTGACCTTCTTTCTGGGTCGCGAGTCGGTCCTCGGTCGCGGAACGGGGGTCATGGGACGCTTCGCGGAAGGCATCTTCAGCTATCTCCAGCGCAACGCCGTCGCCGCGGACCGGGCCTTCCAGATCCCTCCGCAGCAGGTCATCGAGGTTGGGATCCAGCTCGACGTGTGAAGGCTTTGCGCGGATGCCTGAGCGCGCAATGACCGCGTCAGCCCGGGTGGATGGCCTTTTCGATGGCCAGCTCTTCGGGGCTCTTCTCTTCGAGAGTCTGTTCGATTCGTTGACCCGCCAGGGCGAGAGCATCCGCGGCAGTTTTGGCGGCGATCTCGCCCAACCGCTCCGTCGGGTGGGTCCATTTGGCAACCCATGGGCGCTCGTCACCCGCTCGGTAATGCAGCTCGACCTTGAAGTCGGCCACGGCAGGGTAAATGTCTCCCGAGCCGTTCGGACAGCGCCAGACCGTCCCTTCTGAGCCGCCTCTCATTTCGATGTGATCGGTTTTTGGAAAACCGCAGTTTCTGCACTTCATGCCGAACTCCGTCTGCGCGGCTTCCTCTAGATGGGGACGCCTTTGGCTGCAAGCCTGAGCTGCCTGCAGACGCGATTCGGATCGGCACGCCGCTCCGCGCTCGACGCGTCAAACGATCTCGTCGGGGGCGAGCGCACAGGGCGCTGGGGCCTCCTTCGGGTCGATCTGAAGCGTCGCGTGGTCGATCTCGAAGCGGTCGTGGAGCTCCTTGCAAGCCGATGCGAGGAAGGTTGGTTCGCACGAGTTGCCCGGCATGACCAGGTGAGCGGTCAGCGCCGTATCGGTCGTGCTCATCGCCCAGATGTGCAGATCGTGAACCTCGATCACGCCCGGGAGCGTGCGCAGAAACTCCCGCACCCGGTCGGGGTCGATGTTCTCGGGGACCGCGTCGAGCATGAGGTTGAGCGATTTGCTCATGAGCGACCAGGTGCCCGCCAGGATCGTCAGCGCAAGGACGATGCTCACCAGAGGGTCGAGCCACAGCCATCCGGTGGCCATGATGACCCCGCCGGCTACGGCGACCCCGAGCGCGAGGGCGGCGTCGGAGGAAAGGTGCAGAAATGCGCTTCGCAGATTCAGGTCGTCTTGCCGACCGCGCATGAACAGGAGCGCCGCCGCCGTATTCACGATCGCGCCCGCGATCGCGACCGCAATCATGGTCGGCCCGTGCGGCCGTCCGGGCGCGATCAAGCGGCGGACGGACTCCCAGGTCAGCCCCCCCGTCACGAAAAGGAGGATGAGGGCGTTCGCCACGGAGGCGACGATGGTCGAGCGCCGGAAGCCGAATGTCCGCCGCGTCGACGGTTTCACTCGGGCCAGGGCCGTTGCACCCCAGGAGAGTCCGAGACCGAGCACGTCTCCCAGGTTGTGTCCGGCGTCGGCCACGAGCGCCACCGAGTGCGCGACGAGACCCGCGGCGACCTCGACCAGGACGAACGCAAGGTTGAGCGAGATGCCAACGACGAATGCCCTGCCGTAGCTCGCGGGCACGTGATGATCGTGGTCGTGATGATCGTGTGCCATGCGCTGCTCAGCTGCCCTCGGGCGGCGGCTTTGGACACGGCACCGCTCCTACTTCACGTATGCACGAACGATGTCGATCAGCTCTTCGGCGGCGCGGGCACGCCTCGCAGGCGCCTTCTCGTCCGGGTCGAGCACGCGGAATCGCACGTGGTCCTCGACCAGCTCCGCGAGCAGGCTGCTCAGAGCGCCTCGAGCCGCCGTGACCGTCTGCAGGACGTCGTAGCAACCCTTCCCCTCGACGATGGCGCGCTCGATCCCTTCGATCTGTCCCCGGATGCGCCGCACTCGAGCCACGAGCTTGTCCCGCTCTCTGGACGCATGCATGGAGGAGTGCTCCTTTCACGCGCACAAGATACCCCCATGGGGTATATTGTCCACGTGCCGCTGTTCGTCGACCCTCGCGAAGCTGCGGCGGGCGGACGTCGCGACGGCGCATCGGCTCATCTGCGGCAAGAAACTCGCGGGAGTGCGCTTTTTGCGGTTGCACGAGCGGTAGGGCAGTGCATCCGAGGTCGCGATCACGTCGGAGGTCGCTTCACGCTGCACGAGATATCGCGTCGTTCGTGGAGCCCCGGGGTGTCCCGGAAAATCCCGGAGAGTCCGGACGGGTGGGCATGGGATCCCGGCGTGGACGATCGAAGGGCGCGGGTTCACGCGCGATTCGAGGACAGTCGGTCTGGTATGCGATTTGTATTCGCTCGCGCCGAGGTGAACCGATGAACCGGAGATTTGCCCCGCCCCTCCTCGTGGCAATGGCCTTCGTCGCCGTAGGCTGCGCGGAGAGCATTCCTGTAACGAACACCGCCGTCCAAGTGGAGAGCCTTCAGTGCGATCCCGCTTCCTCGGGGGAGCGCGATGTCGCACCCCTGGCGAGTCGGGTGCTTGGGGTCGAACCCCTTTATACCCACATCATGACCGGCAACAACAACGCCGAGGACCGGGTC
The DNA here is from genome assembly GCA_035622655.1 of Polyangiaceae bacterium. GTDB lineage: Bacteria > Myxococcota_A > Polyangia > Polyangiales > Polyangiaceae > Palsa-1150. The sequence goes on along the minus strand of DASPUY010000052.1, from coordinate 17,823 downwards.
TGCGGCGCCAAGATCCTCGTCCGACCGCTCCCGAACGAGTCGGCCGAGGCGCTGACACGAGCGCTGCAGTGCCACAGCGCGCGGGTTCTTCTCGGCCGCATCGACGCGTCCCGCCTCCCGGTCGATCCCTTCTCGCTGGCGAATTCGTGGCTCGACATCGACGTGAAGGCCGAAGATGGCAATTTCGCCATCGAGCTCCAGGCGGACACCGTTTCGAAGAATCTCGAGATTCTGGCCCGAGCGAACGCCTTCGGCAGCGCGCACGCAAAGGCGCTTTGATTCCTGGTGGACGAGCGGGCCGGCTCGACCCCACGCCCCCCCAGCCTCGACTTTTGACCGTGCGCTGGCGGGAGCCCGGCGAATGGAGGTTCTGGCCACGAAAGAGCTACGATCGACCGGGCTTCGGGGCTAAAGAACGGTCCAGCTTCCGCCATGAACAGACGCCGCGGAGAAGGAACGATCCTCCTCGTCGAGGACAATCCAAGGGACGAGGAGCTCGCGCTACGCGCCCTTCGCAAAAACCAGATCGCGAACGACGTCGTCGTCGCACGCGACGGCCAGCAAGCGATCGACGTCTTGCTCGCCGGCGGACCGCTGCCGGTGCTGGTGCTGCTCGACCTCAATCTTCCCAAGATCGACGGGATCGAAGTTCTCAAACGCATTCGAGCCGAACCGCGCACGCGGCTCTTGCCGGTGGTCATCTTGACGTCCTCGGCGGAGGACCGGGATCGCCACGAGAGCTACGGTTCCGGCGCAAACAGCTATGTCTGCAAGCCGATCGATTTCGCGCAGTTCACCGACGCCGTACGGCAGCTCGGGCTCTACTGGCTCGTCCTGAACGAGCCTCCACCGGCCCCGGACGCGAAGTGAGCGGCAAACGCTAGAGGTTGCGAGCGTGGACGAGCACACGCGACGGCATCTTCACGCTGCGCACGATCCTGGCGTCGTGAAAGCCGGCTGCCGAGAGCCACTCGACGAAATCCCGCCCGCGGAAGCACGTCGAAGTGGACGTGATCCGGAAGTAGAGCGCCAGCGCGTCGGCTGACGCGTCGGGCGCTGCATGGGGCTCGGGAGGCTCGATGTCGAAGATGCCGACCACCGCGCCCGGCTTCATGGCACGGCGCACCCGCGTGAGGGTGAGTGCGTTCGTCGAGGCGTCGAAGTGGTGCAGCACGTTGCACAGCAGCACCACGTCGACGTCGGCGCCGAAGTCGTCGTGGAGCAGATTCCCTTCGCGGAAGGTCACGACGTCCGTCCATCCGCCCGCCTCGGCGATGCTCCGCGCCGTCGCGAGCGCTTCCGGACGGTCGAGGACCGTCGCGCGCATCGGGGGATGCTTTCTGCATAGCTCGGCGCCGACCATGCCGTGTGCGCCGGCGATGTCGAGGCAGCTCTTGGCTCCACCAGGCACGGGGAGGTGGTCCCGGACGAACCATGCGAAGCCTCGAGCGTTGTCGAGCATCGCACGCTGGTAGGCGGTCCACTCCTGCGGAGTGTGGTGGTCGTGGAAGTCGATCCCCTTGCCCGTGCGAAGGACGTCGTCGATCCGGTCGATCATCCGATACTGGGCGGGGCCGTAGCGAACGAATGCGTCGAACGACTGGGCGGCTCCCTTGCCGAAGTGGCGGGCGCCCGTCGAGGTCAAAGTCCAGCTTCCGTCGTCGCCGGCAACGTAACCCATGGCCTGAAGCACGCGCAGCACCAGACCGACGCACTCGGCGTCGAGGCCCAGCTCGAGGCCGAGGTCCGCGGAAGTACGCGCGCGCTCCGCGATGGCGTCGAGCACCCCATGCTCGGCGGCGGCCATCAACGCGCGCGCCTGCAAGAGTGGAACGATCGTGTCGAGGACGGGGAGCGGAACCTGACCCAGGGCGAACGCCAGCCACTCGAGCAAGTTGGAGGGCGAGGCTCCGTAGCGCATGCTCCGGGATCAGGGCTTGATGGCGTCGAAGAGACCATACTTCATCGCTCCCAGGCGGTATGCCGAGAGGATGCGCAGCACCGTGAGCGCGAAGATGCGATGCTCCGACGAGCCGCGGAACAAGAAGCTCCGTGCCGTCCGGTCGAAAGCCACGGCGCGCGCAACGCGGGCCGCACAGAGCGTCCACGTGCGCTGAACTTTCGCCGTGAGATCTTCGAACGTGACGTCCACGAATCCGCCGTCATGAAACCAGCGGCTGCACTCGTCCGACTCCGGAAGCTCCGCGAGGCGCCCTTCGACGCAGATCCGCTCGAGCAGCTCGCGCCGCTGCCAGGGCGTGGGCCGCTCGGTGGCCAGCCATGAACAGACGACGAGCCGCCCCCCCGGTCGCAGCACGCGCCGCGCCTCGGCGAAAAAGCGTGGCTTGTCCAGCATGTGCTCGAGGCTTTCGATTGCCACCACCGCATCGAACGACTCGGACGGCAGGCCGCTGTCGAGCCAGTCACGGCAGAGGATCCGAGGCGCGTCGGGGTCCTGTATCGCGCGCTGCGCATACTCGGCCTGCGCACGCGAGATCGTCAGCCCCACGACGCGCGCCCCGTATCGCTCGGTCATGCGGCACGCCGTGGCTCCGTAACCGCAGCCGACGTCGCACACATCGCTCCCCGGCGCGATGCGTGCCACTTCGGCAACCCGATCGACAAGGGCGCAGACCGCTCGTTCCGCGTCTTCGTCTCCGCGTTCCCACAGACCGTGGTGGACGTGCTCTCCCCAGAGCTTACGGTAGAAGGGGTCGAGGTCATCGTAATGGGACGCGACTTGCGCTGTGGACGGGCGAGAGGAGGTCGTGATCATGGACGTGGAGCGGAGTGGTCGGGGCGGCAACGTCGAAGGCGAGTCCGACTCTACCCCCACGTAGCCATGCCTGGGGCAGGGCAACACGCAACGGCGGGATCGTGGCTCGCCCGAATATTTCCACTCCTGGCGTTCGCCCTCGGCGCTGCGTGCCGCCGTTCGGAGGTCAGCGAGACCCCCGCTGTCGTCGAGACCGCCGCGGACGCCGTGGCCGTCATCCGCCACGTCGTCGTGATCGCGATGGAGAATGCCGATGCCTCGATGATCTACGGCAACGTGGCGGAGGCGCCGTACATCAACGGTACCCTGATTCCTCGTTACGCGGTCTCGACGACATTCTACGACTCGCTGCCGCTCGAGCTTCCGAGCGAACCTCATTATGTCTGGATGGAGGCGGGGACCAACTCGTTCTCCGATCACACCTTCACGGACGACGACGACCCATCCCCGGCCAACTGTACGGCGGATACGAATCATCTCACGACGCAGATCCAGAACGCGAAGAACGGCCTGACGTGGCGCACCTACCAGGAAGGCCTGGACGCATCGACCGGCGCATGCCCGATCTACTCGAGCGGTCTGTACGCCCCGAAGCACAATCCGTTCGTCTTTTTCCAGGACGTCGTGGGAAATCCCCCGTCCGCGAGCAGCCGCGTCTGCGTGGCGCATCACCGACCGTACGACGTCTTCGCGAAGGATCTGAAAAATGGGGACGTTGCCAGCTACACGTTCATCACGCCCAATCTGTGCCACGACATGCACGGGGCCTCGGGCTGTCGGGACACGAGCTGGGTGCGACAAGGGGACGACTGGCTCAGCACGGAGCTGCCGCGGATCATCGAGTACGTGGACAGTCACGCCGGAGTCATCTTCGTCGAATGGGACGAGGGCGCCGCCACGGCCCTTATGCCCTTCATCGCCATCGGGCCGGGCGTCAAGGTCGGCTATGCGAGCCGCGTGCGCTACGGCCACGGGTCGGTCTTGAAGTCGATCGAAGCGATCCTCGGCCTCCCGGCGCTGGCTCGAGTCGCGGGAGAACGAGACTTGTCCGATCTATTTCGCGCCGGTCAATACCCCTGACGATCCTGGGCGTGGGTCATGTCTCGACGAATTGCTTCAGGCGCCCGATGGCCGCGTCCCAATCGCTCGAAATCAGGTCGAGACAGCGGCGCGCCTCCGCGAGACGGTGCGGCTCGAGCTCCCAGACCCGCTCGCGTCCCTCGCGCTGAGCGCGAGCGAGCCCCGCGTCCTCCAGGACGCGCAGGTGCTTGGTGACGGCCTGGCGAGACACCTCCGAGCCCCTGGTGAGCTCGACGATCGAAAGCGGTCCCGAGCTCGACAGCCGCGAGACCAGCGCGAGACGGGTGTCGTCGCCCAGCGCCGCGAAGACCGGAGCGTACGAGCCGACCCGGCGGGCCGTGGCCGCCCGACTACGCGGCATTGGCAAGGTGCTTTTCGACGAGCTTCATCTGCGCGGTCCATCCCTGGTCGTTCATCGTGAACGCCTTCGCGCGGCGAGCGATCGGGATCCGATCGAAGCCCGACTCGGTGATCGTGAGAAGGACGCCCTCGGGAATCTCCCGGAGCTCGAAGACGATGAGTGTGGTCGGCTCGGCGGAGTAGTCGACGCCGGGATCGACCGCGAAGGGATGCCAACGGAACGATATGAGCCTCTCGGGCACGACGCTCTCGACGCTCAGCTCGAACTTGGCTCCCTCGTAGGGCTTCTGAGTCTCGGCGACCTCCGGGTCCGCCCTGGTCGGGACGATCCGGCCCGTGAGGTGGGTCCCGGGAGCGAACGGCCCGTCGAACTCGGCGCCGAACCAGCTGCCGAACTCCCGCGCGTCGCTCACGGCCTGCCATACGCGGGCCAGCGGCGCGCGGAGTATCACTTTCTTTTGGATGCGATCCGTCCCGCCTTCCATCGGCAACCTCCTTGTTGCGTGTCCTGTTACCGCCGCCGTCGAACAAAAGCAACCCGATGGTTGCATGAAGCGCGGCGCGGGCCCCACTGCGCCGCGCCCATGGGGTGGCCGTGTTTTTCGTGCTACGCACGCGTTCCTCGCTTCGCTGCGCCGCCCGAGTCATGAGCCACGATGGATCTGCCCCCGGTGCGCCGGCGCCCTCGTTCGATCTGGCCGGTCAGGTCGCCCTCGTGACGGGGGCGGCTCGCGGTATTGGTCGCGCGTGCGCCGTCGCTCTCGCGCAGAAGGGCGCTGACGTCGCGCTCGGACTGCACGACGCGCGGTCGGATGAATCGCTCGTCGGCGTCATCGAGGGGCTCGGTCGCCGGGCTCTGGCACTGCAGATGGATGTGACGCGGACCGCGGAAATCGCTCAGGCGACGGAAGCCGCTCTCCGGGAATTCGGGCGCATCGACATCCTCGTCAACAACGCGGGCATCGGGCTGCCCGCCCCGGCGGAGGAGGTCACCGAGGACGACTTCGATCGCACGCTTCGGGTCAACCTCAAGGGCACGTTCTTCGTCAGTCAAGCGGTCGCTCGATCGATGATCGCGCGCGGCCGAGGGCGCATCGTCAACCTGAGCTCACAGGCGGGGTTCGTCGCGCTCGCGACCGAGTCGGTCTACTGCATGACCAAGGCGGCCATCGCTCATCTGACCAAGTGCCTGGCCGTCGAGTGGGGCCCGCGGGGTGTCAACGTGAACGCCGTGGCGCCGACGTTCATCCGCACTCCCGGAACCGAGAAGTGGTTACGCGACGAGGCTTTTCGTCACAAGGTGCTGTCCCGCATTCCGCTCGGACGAGTCGGCGAGCCGGCCGACGTGGCGGGTGCGGTCCTGTTCCTCGCGTCGCCCGCCGCCTCGCTCGTCAACGGCGCGACTTTGCTCGTCGACGGGGGCTGGACAGCGCACTGATTGCGCGACTTCACCGCATGAAGGTCTCGTATTCCAGTCGATCCAGCTTCGTCGAGAGCATCGCCACCCCGATGAGACTGGTGATCCCCGCAGCGGCTGCGAAGCCGAACCCGTAGAACCGAGGGCCGAGCCACTGGCTCGCGACCGAAAGGGCGAGGTTCGTGGCCGCGAAGAATCCGCAGAGACCGAGCACCAGGCGCCTGTAGTCCAGGTAGAACATGATCGTGCAGAGACCGAGCACGACGACTTGAAACCCCACCGCGATGACGTCGATCTTGAAAAGATACGAGTAGAACGTCGGGATTCGAAAGAGCGTCAGGACACGGGGCGCCGCCAGAAGCAACGCCGCGGCGGCGAGACCCTGGATGCAGAAAATGTCGTAGATTCCGGCGCGCGCAGAGGCGATGAGCTCGTTGCGAAGGCGCCGGAGCTGTCCGAGCGGCTTGCCCTCGCGGATTGCACCGAAGAATCGCTCGTAGGCCTCCGCGAAATCGGTTTCGATGCGGACGAAGAACACCGCCATTCCGGGTACGACGGACAGATAGGCGATCGAGACCGGAACGTCGTAGACGACCGAGTAGCGAATGGGGCCGATCAGCCTCTCGGAAGTCACGGGGTTCTCCCAGAACACGAATTTGTCGACCCACACCGCGATGTTGAAGAAGAAGCCCGTCAGCGCGAGGTCGGGGAATATCCGCTTTCGATCGAGGAAGTCGAACGCCATCGGCCTGTCGCTCGGATAGCGCTTCATCACGAGGACGAGCATCGTCACGAGCATCACCGCGTGAGCCGCGAAAAAACTCGCCACGTATCCGCGCAATCCGTAAGAAGCAAGTATCAAGGACAGGACGACGCATACGCCGTAGCCGATCCCGAACACGAAGAGCACGCTCCGGTACGCCTTGAGGCCCGACAAAAGGACGGAGAGCAACCAGACGTCGCAGAGCGTCGCGAACGCCAGGACGAGAATGACGCGCAGCGGATAGTCGGTTGCGAACGTGGAGGCTCCGAAGACCCCGAGGAGGCCTGCCGCCAGCGTCATCAGCAGCAGCGCGCCGAGCAGGTTCGGCGTCACTGCACGGTCGTCCTTCTCGAAGATTCGGTCGGCGATGAAGCGCACGAACACGAGCTGAAACGCGCCCGATACGATGAGCGAGGCGGCCATCAGGTGGGTCACGGTCGCCAGGAACTGGGTGGCGACCTGCTCGTCTCCTCTCGTCGCGCGCGAGAGGACGCCGATGAAGAGCATCGATCCGATCGAGACGAGCCACGGGCCCGATCCGATCACGCCCGCGACGACGTACGCGCCCAGCATCTCGACGTACGTCTCTTTGCGCAGATGGCTACGAAGGGCGAAACCGATACCTGCCATTCAAGCCTCCGGCGCGCGCAGCGCGTCATCGTAGATCCGCCGGTACCGCTCGAGCATCGTGCGCTGCGTGTAGTACGCCTCCACGCGAGCGATTCCAGCGCGCTGAGCGGCCCGCCACCGCGAAGGGTCGCGAAGCAGGCTCAGCGCGGCGCGTGCGGTCGTCTCCGGATCGGCGATGCCGACCACCGCTCCCGCGGGTCCGAGCGCTCTGTCTTCCGCGGAAACGCCCTCGATGAGCTCGCGGCAGCAACCGACGTCGGGCGCAACACACGGAACTCCCGCCGCGAATCCCTCGAGAACGACCAGCGGCTGCGCCTCGCTGATCGAGGTGAGCACGTTGAGGCCGAGGCGCGGAAAGATCGACGCGACGTCCTGGAAGCCCAAAAACTTGACCTTGGTCTCGAGGGCGAGAGTCCGCACCAGGTCGCGGCATTCCTCGGCGTACGTCTTGTCCTCGTCTTCCGGCCCGACGATCCAGCCCTCGACTTGCGCGAGCTCGCCCACGAGCACGCGGAGGGCGCGGATGAACGTCTTGATGTCCTTGATCGGGACGACCCTGCCTATCAGACCCAGAATCGGAGGAATCTGTGCGGGCCTGCCCGAACGCAAGGGAACGAACCGTTCGATGTCGATGCCATTGGGAACCACCAGCGTTCGGACCGACTCGGCGCCGTCGCGAATCTGGCGCTCTCGGTTGCCTTCGTACAGGGAAACGATGGGCCTCGCGGCGGCGTACGTCATCTTGCCGAGAGTTTCGAAGAGTCGAATCCAGAGCTGTCGGAAGTATCCAATGGACGAACCGGGCGCGGCGCGCGCAGCACCTTCGGCGTCGACGATCCACGGCGCCTGCAAGAGCTCGATGCGCCGCTCCTTCGTGTAGATTCCGTGCTCCGTCAGAATGAGCGGGCGCTTTCGCGCGCGCCCGACGAGAGCTCCGAGAAACCCGGCATACCCGGTCGAGACGACATGGAACGCCCGCGCGGCCGGAACGCGAGTGGCCGCGCGCGCCATCGCGAAGAGAGGCCCGTGCATCGAACGGACGGTCCAGAAGTACTCGAGAAAGGATTCGTCCGCGGCGCTTGCCCGGTAGCGCCGGCAAATGTCGTCCCACGCGCGCTCGCTGAACAGAAAGTCGCGCTCGTGCTCCAGCGGCTCGCGAAGAAGGGCGGCAATGACGGGCTCGAGCGCGGGCGCGAGCGACGATGCGCTTCGCTCCTCCTTGAACGCGTCGTGAAGGGCGCCAGACGCGCGGTAGAAGCGCGAATCCCCGCGCCGCGGCGAGACGCCGCCGGCCTGGGGTCGCTCGCTCAGGTAATGCTCCTCGAGATGCACGACGTTGTCGGGGAGCTTGTAGCGCAGACGCTCGTACTGCTGGGGCGTGCCGCCGATGAACACGATCCCGAACGACAGCTGCGAAAGCCCGCCGATGATCTGATGCACCCAGCTCGAGACCCCGCCGCTGACGAAAGGGTACGTTCCTTCCAGCAGCAGCATCACGTCGGCCGAACGGTTTGCGGGCAGGGTCGGTGCGCCGAAGCGGTTCATCACCAAAGCTCCGAAAGTGCGACGCTGCGCGTGGCGCGGGGCAAGGGGCGGGTCATCGCCAGAAGTCGACGACGGAGTGAAGCGCCGCGTGGCCCGGCGCGTGTTCGTTGAACGTGCGGATCACGGCGCGAACGAGGTTGAAGTTGCGCTCCTCGAACGCACACTCCGCAAGGTACGGCAGCACTTTGAGGGGCGGATGCTTCAGGCGCAGCGCTTCCTCGAATGCCTGCCGGGCCTCCTCGTACTCTCCACGCTGCATCAGGATGCGACCGCGCAGGAACCGCGCCGGCGCGTCGGATGCGTTCGCTGCGCAAGCGCGATCCACGCTCTGGAGCGCGGCAAACAACGCGTGATCCCGGACGGCGCCCTCGACCAGTCCGAAGTAAGCAAGCTCCCAGTACGCTTCCGCGAGCCCCAGATGGAGCCGCGCCCCGGTGTCGCCGGCGACTGCCAGTGCCGCCTGGAGGCGCTTGACGTCCGCCTCGAGATCGTTGCGCCAGCGCTCCAGCCTCGTGAATGCGAAGAGACGGACCTCGTCGGCCGGATCGGACAGGGCGAGCTTCAGCAGCGCCACTGCATCTCGCGCGGGCAGCTTTCGTGATCCCAGTAGCCAGCCGAGACGTCGATCCAGCGCTTCTGGACGCCGATCGAGAAGCAGTGCCGACACGCTCGAGAATCCCGGATTGTTCTCGGGAGACGCAGTCGCCATCTCGAGCCGCGCGTCACTGTCGTCCAGCGACGCGAGCGTGACCCAGCCGCTGCCGGCCGTGTCACGATGCGGCCTGGCGGCGCCGAGGGCCGCGAGCAGTCCGACGGGACCGATCACGGGCACGAAGCAGGAAAGAGCCCCCACGAGAAGCTGCGTACGGCGCATGGCGACGGGGCGAGTGTCCTCGGCCACCAGGGGCGCCGCCAGCCCGATCGCCACGGCGAGAACGACGTGGAGCGCGGCGAAGGCCGCGGCCACCCAGGCGGACGCGCATCCAATGAGGAAAAGCAGACAGGCGGCGTCGCTGCCGACCAGGAGAGACCACGACAGCAAGGCGTAGAAACGCATCACGGCGGCGCGTCGCTCTCGCGAGGCGCCGGAGTGCGGCGGGCCTCGAAAGGTTGCCGGTCGGTCCGTGGGCCTGGACTCGAGACGGTCGTCAAGTCGGCCCAGTGGCAGGCGAGCGCGGAGATCATCTGGAGGTTCTTCCGGTGAAACGCCATGAACGGCATCGACTGGATGCAAAGGATCGCTCGCAAAACGCCGCTTGCCTCGCTGATGGGCACGGCGGCCAAAAGCGCCGATCCCGACGCCCGCGCTTGGGAGAGCTCCGCGACGTGCACGAGCATCCGTGTCTCGAGGGCATGGCGGAGCAGCGGGTCGTTGGCCTCGACGGGCGCCCGTTGCCCGATGACGGCGATCGGTTCGGCCACGAAAATCCCCCCCGAAGCGACCCGGTGCAGCGAGGCGACCTCGAGGGCGCAGTAGCGAACGAGCAGCCCCATCATCCGCTGTTCGAGCGCGTTCGACAGGGTGTCCGGGTTCGCCGCGGCTTCGCGGAGTGTCTGGAGCGCATCGCGCAGACTCACGTCCTCGGGGCGCTCGTCGCGGAGGCGGTCGTGGGAAAGCTCCAGCGCCAGATGCGCGCGCGTGAGGGCAGTCAACCGGTACTGGAGCGTTTCGGCGCGCGCCTCGAGCGTCACTACCTCGCGCGTCCAGACGTTCGAGTACTGTCCCGCCACCATCGAGAGGGCAATGAGACCGACGACGGTCTCGCCGGGCAGACTCTCCACCCCGAGCGCGTGCGCTCGCCAGGCGAAAACGAGGACGGCATCGAGCGCGATCGCGCTTCCACAGCCGAACGCGAGCCCATGGCGAATTCCGATGAGAAGCGGGGCGACGAGCAACCAGGAAAACGGCCGGTTCAGCATCAATGGATCGGTGCGATCGATCAGCCAGCCAATCCCCGGCATCGCCAGGGTGAGCGCGACGGTCTCGAGGAGCGCCTTGGGCGACGACCGGGGACGGCGCGGGGGCCGGGCCTGCGGGGGAGCAGGGTCCGGCGTCATTGCGTCAAGCTCATGTCGTTGAGCAGAGCGCTCAACAACTGGAGCGCGGTGCCGCTGGCGTTGTCGCCCCCGTTGCCGGTCTTGGTGCCTGACGCCGACCAGACGACGCGGTCGGTCTTCATGTCCAGGACGCGGACGCTCACCCCGACGGCGGGGTCTCCATCGAGGCCGCTCTTGTAACGCCACTCCTCCACGCTACCGGTCACTCCGTAGTCGAACGGCTGCGTTCGCGCCCACGCTCGCGCCTCCTCGTAACGCTGCCGATCGTTCATCACGAGGTGCGCCTCGTCCTCCTTCGGCGGCGGATAATGGCCCAGCGAGTCGACCCCTGCTCGGCGCAGCACGGTCTCGAGCATCTCTTCGACGCGCTCTCCGGCCTGGGGGGCTTCCGAGTAGTTGGCCACGGGGAGCATGACCCACTTGGCCGAGGTGCGAAGCGGCGCGGTCGCTTGCACGGTGGTGACCGTCGTTCCGCAAGAGCAAAGGAGGGCTGCCGCCGCGATGGCAATCCAAGCGTGGCGCGTCGGTGATCTGGGCATGAGCGGGCTCACGATCGTCAAGATTATCTAGAAAGGCTGGCTATAAGAAACGGTAGCTTCAGCGTTCGTCTGATTCTCGATTCCGGCCACGCCGCGATTGAAAAACGCGACTGCGCTCACGTAGCCCCCTTCCCGGTTCACGAGAGCGCTGACCGAGCACTGGAGGTGATACGCCCCGTCGAGGTCCGGAAAGAGAATCCCGAACGCCGCCTCGCAGTCGTACCGTGGAAACGCGGTCTTGTCCGGCCGGTATCGCTGCCAGAAGTCGCCCCGCGTCAAGTGAGTCACGATCGAGACGAGCTCGTACGTCGGCGGGATGTACAGGGCCAAGTCTTGGCCGGACGGGACCAGCGCGGCGACGTTCGCAGGCAGGCCGTTGTTCCAGCGCTGAACCGCGATGCCTTGCAGGCCGACGTCCCATTCCGGCTCTCGTGTGACGATCTTGTATCCGCCCTCGATCTCTTCGCCCGTCTCCGTGCCGATGGGCTGAAACAGGCGAGAGTAGTCCTCGCGCGCGTGAAGGCTCCCGGCCGTGTACCAGTTTCGCGCGAAGTCGGCCCGGACCCCGACCTCGAGGCGACTTTGCAGCGCGGCCACGCGAAGCAGGCTCGTGTCCTCGATCTTGTCGTCGACGACGGCCTGGATGGTCGTGCCGATGACGTCGGTGAGTAGTCGCTGGTCGAAGAAAGTCGCCTTCGGGATCGGTGTGGCCCCCTGATAGCTCTGGGCCGGCTGGACATTGAGCGCTGCGCTGATCTCCGTGGCCCCGCGTTCGCTGGTGAAACGAGCCATGGCGCCGGCTTCGGCCTCGTCGACGGGCGCGCGCAACGACAGCGGCTCGACGCCCGAGAGGGGGCCTCCGAGGGGCGTCTGCATCTGCACGGCAGACGCCGAGTAGAGGACACGAGCAGGGCCCCAGTCCGCTGCCGCTCCGACGGCGGGCCCGTAGACGTCGAGTCCGCCGATGTACACGTAGGTGCCTCCGAGCCGCAGCATCGGCGCATGGCGATCGCGAATCTGAAGCAGCTTTTCGTTCAGTGTATCGGAATCGTCGGCATGGTGATCGAGAGCGTCGAGGATCTCCGCTCCCGCCAGCCGGTCCCGATCGAGGACCACGAGAGCGTCGATCCGCTGGTCGGTATCGATGCCGCTCGCCGTGGCCAGCAAGTGATGAATGGCCGCGAAATCGTCTTCGGCCAGCGCAATGGAGAGGCGGTACTTGTTCCAGATCGACGTGTCTTGCGATCGACGTTGCGAATCGATGAGGCGCCGCGCCGAATCGATGCGGTCTTCGGCCAGGTACCAGTCGAGCGCGAACGAAACGTCGTTCGCATCGCCGGCGGCCGCTCGGGCCTTGCGAATGGCATGAAACCAGCGCTCGCCGGTCTCGACGCCCGCGAATTGCCGCTTGGTCGTCGCCGTTTCTTCCAGCACCTGTCGCTCGTCGAGCGTGAGATTCGCCTTCGTGAGCGATGCGAGCGAATCGTGCTGCAGCCTGCCGACGGCAAAGCGCCGCAGCCGCACCGCAAGCCCCGCGTTTCCGACGTGCTCGAGGGCGTCCGAGAACTCGAGAGCGAAGAGGTAGTCGGTCGGCTGCGTCCGCAGGTGCCGCGTGAAAAACGGGATCGCTTCGGACGAGCGACCGATTCGATCGAGGCCGACCGCGAAGGGCGCCCAAAGCTCGAAAGCCCCTTCTGCGAAGGGGCGCCACAGGTCGATGTACCGGCGGAGCGATGCGTCGTCATTTCGATCCAGAGCGTCCCACAGCAGCGCGGCCTGGGCCGCGACGGACGACGGGTCGATCGCCAGCACGTTTCCGTAGGCCTGCTTGGCCATCGTGGCATTCCCGAGCCTCGCAAACGCCTCTGCCCGAAGGAGCCAGAATTCCTGTTTTTGCGAGAACTCGCGGGCTTGCGACTCGGCCATGTCGAGGGTGCGCATGACCGCCTTCCAGTCACCTTTCTCCTGCTGCAATCGCGCCGTTTCGAGAAGCGTCGACGTATCGCCCTCCGATCGGAACTCGTCGAGGCCCGCGGCGATCGCCTCGTCGATCGCGCCGACGTCCACGTCGAGCTGCATGAGCCGCTGCACGGCGGTGGGACCGCCGAACCTGTGACGGCAAATGACCCGATAGGCGACCAGGGCTTCGGCGGAGTCATCGAGCTCCCACGCCAGCGTCGCCAGATCGTTCCAAAAGTCCTTTGCGTCCTCCGGGGCGTGGGTCGCGGTCGACCTGAGGATGCGATAGGCGCCTGCGGAGTCGCCCGAGACGTCCAGCTCACGGGCGTAGGCTTCCGCCTCGGCGGCCGACAGGGGCGGGGCGCCTTGCGTGTCGATCTCCTTCCACACCGCCACTGCGCTTGCCGCGTCGCCGGCGCGAGCGTACAGGTTCGCGAGCAGCAGTCGTGTTTCCCGCTCCGCGGGAAACAGCCGCGCACGTTCCTTGAGGAAGGTCGTGGCCCGTCGCAGATCCCCGAGCGCCTCGAAGGCATCGACCACCGCCGTCAGGTCGGCCGGTGTCGCCCCCGGATCGAGGGCGCGCTGAGACAGGAGCGACGCAACGAGGGCGTCGTCATTCAGGGCTCGCGCGAGCCGCAGCGCATTGCCGTAGGCGCCCTCCAGGGCCGACGCCGGGATCGACAACTGAGTTCCGCGTCGGTCCTCGGGCCGCAGCGTATCCGGAGAGGTCTGGCCGGCTGCGGTCGTGAAGGGCAGCGCCGCGCCGGTGCCGCAGGCAAGAGCAATCGCCGTCCTGACGAAGCGACTCGCCGGGGCCAACGCTCCGACCGACCAAGTTGCAATTCGAATCGAATGGCCCATGGCGCTACGGGGCTACTGCCCATCGGTCTGTGGCCGACCGTGATCGAGTAGCCACATCCAGTCTTCGAGCGCCCGGTCCGGATGGTTGGACCACTCCGCGACGTGCGCCTCCAGCTCACGCAGGGCAGCGTCGTCCGGGTGCTCGCTCACGAGCCGCCCGATCAGGGGAAATGCTGCCTGGACGTCGCCCGCCGCCAGCTCTCGTCGCGACTGTCGCTCGACCAGCTCGGCGCTGTCCGGGGAGAGCGCCAAGAGCTCGCGGCCGAAGTCGCGCGCCGCATAGGGCCGGTCGCATCGCTCGGCGAGGACCGCGGCGCGGGAGAGCACCTCCGCGTCCCCGGGATAGTCAGTGACGACCCGGGCAGACAGATCGGCCGCTTCGCAGACGCGCTCGTCCGACTCGAGGGTCTCCATCGCGAGCAGCAGATCGGTGCGAGCGGCCCCTCGTTCCAGCTGCGAGCGCGCGGCGAGCTGATACGCCTCCGCGGCCTCGCGGCGATCGCCTCCGGCGCGCAGCCACTTTCCCGCTTTCACGAGGAGATCGGCTCGATCGCCGCCGGGACGGTCGGCCGCTTGACGGTAGAGATGGCCCGCCAGGGCTGGGTCGCCGAGCTCGAGCGCAAGATCGGCGATCCGCACGAGCTGCTGCGGCGACTGACGAAGTCGTGCGACCACCCGGAGCTGCGGGATGACGCTGTCGAACGCCGCCCGGCGAGACGGCTCGCCCTCCGGAATGGAACGCGCCAGCGCGAGCAGAAGCTCGAGGCGCAGATTCTCGACCGCGGGGTTCACGTCGCCGGTCGACGGCGCGGTGCGTCCCAGGACCGCCAGGCCCTCCTCGAACCTGCCGAGCTTCTGCAGGTGCCGCGTGTACGCGAGGCGCAGGTGCTCGTCGTCCGGATTCGCGCGCGTGAGAACGTGCAGGTAGGCGAGCGAGTACGCGTCGGGTGGTCGGTCATCCGCGAATTGGGCATACTCGCCCCGCGTCGGAAGAACGGCCGCGAGGACGGCGCCGAGGCTGAACGCGAACGCGATCACGGTCGGGGCAGGGGCAAAGCGAACCGAGTCATCGGCAATCAAGCGTCGCCTCCTCGGTGTCCCTCTCGGGAAGAGCCAGCCGGACCACCCCAGCCAACGGCGCGACGGTGATTGTACGCCGCGGCGTTTTGAGAGTACACGGCCGCGAGGAAACGACCTCGACGACGAGGGGCTCGGCGCCTGCGATGCGAAGCTTCGCGCCCCCCTGCGCGAGCTCCCAGTGCAGCACACGGCCGTTGGCCTGCTGCAGGTACGGCCCGAAGGGAGGGTTCACGCTCGGATAGATCACGGGTGTCGAGTCGCGCACCAGGTGCAGGTACCGGCCCTGCGGTGTGTCACGAACACCGGCAACTCCGGACGACCGCGTCAAGTCGGGCCACCCCCAGGCGTCGTCGACGCGGAGCGTCCGGAGCTCCCCGAGGCCCGCCACCTCCCAGCCGCCGTCGTCGACGCGACGCCCGAATGACACGGACTGGAAGTCGCGGACCTTCGCGGCGTACTCGCTCACGTAAAGCTTCGTCGTTTCCTGCGCCAGGGCCCAGTCGTACACGCGACGCAGCGCTTCGAGCGAAGCGGTCTTGATACCCGAATAGAAATGGTAATAGATCGAAATGATGCTCAACCGGCGCGGTTGTTCGTTGAGCTCGAACGTCTCGATGACTCGATCGTATCCATAATAGGGTCCGTGCCACTCGTTGGTGTACACGTATTCGTTCTCCACCGGTGCGAACACCTGGTACACGCCGTCGCCCTTGGGGATGCCCATCGCAGAGCCGCGCGTCAGAGACGGAAAGTCGCGCGTCCGCGTCGTTCCCCCGCCGTTGATGTTGAGGACGCCGGCCTCGTCTGCGAGCTCCACCGCCTTGAGACTGGGAGAGCAGTCTCCGGACCACTGCAAGACGCGCACCGATTTGCCGGCAGGCGCCAGCCGCGAATTGATGTAGTTGATGGATCCGCGGATTTCGCGATTTCGATCGAACTTGTATCCTGGAATCGGCAGGTTCGCCGGGGGTGACGTGATCTTGCCCGATTCCGCGTCGGCCCAGTCGAACGGATGGCTGTAGGTATGGCTTCCGATCTCGACGTAAGGGAGCGCGAAGATCTGGCGAGCGATCGCCTCGAGGTGCGGCGAGTCGGCGGGGTAAAGCCCCGTGGGGCCGATCTCGCCCTCGACGATCGACACGGTCTGCGGAATCGGGTAGCGCCGAAGAATCTCGTCGAGCACGACCTCGCCCGCGAAGGGGTTGCCCCGCCGCTCGGTGTGGCTCACGAAGGCGTCTCCGTCGACGTGCACGGTCAAGATGCGACGTCCGGACTCGGTCGTGACGTCGGGCGCCAAAATGGGCTCGAGCGCGAGCGCATCGTAGAGGAATCGGAACGGATCGAGGATCCACCTGCGCTCCTGCGCGAGGTCCTCGGACAGCACATAAGGCGCAAATGCCGCGCCTCCCCAGGGACCGATGACGACTCCGTCCCAGGTCTCACCCTCGGCGTCCTCAATACGCAAGTAGGACCGCACCGAGTCGCTCTTGCTGCGCACGGGGGGCAGCTCATGCGTTCGGGCTCGCACGTTCGCCTCGAAACCCACGTACGCCGACGTGGATGCGAGCTTGAGCGGTCCCTTGGTCGTCGTCTTTGCAGCTTCAAGACCGAGCCGGTCGAGAAAGGGG
Source organism: Polyangiaceae bacterium (assembly GCA_035622655.1). Taxonomy (GTDB): domain Bacteria; phylum Myxococcota_A; class Polyangia; order Polyangiales; family Polyangiaceae; genus Palsa-1150. Next base: position 1,127 of record DASPUY010000052.1, on the reverse strand, counting down.
CTATCCGCATCGAAGCCGAAAGCATCCAGGAACGCGATGCGCACTCCGGCCTCCATCAGCCGAACCAGCCACGCCCGGTACGCCTTCACGCCGTCGACCCCCTCGGGGGCCAGGACGACGACGCCCGCATAACGCCCGGCGATGTCGCCGGACGGCAACGGTCCAGTCACGTCGACGTAGTCGACGGCATACCCCATCCACTCCAGGATCGGCGCCACCAGGACACAGGCATCCTGCTGGCCGAGGTAACCCTCGTCGGGATGGTTCTTGTAAAGAAGCAGGATCCGCCGGGGCACGATCTCGACGCGGCCCACACCGATCGAGGTGAGCGACGGGGTCGTCACGTACGGATCGAATCCGGATTGCCAGATCAGATTGGCGATGTGCCTGCGCAGGCTCCGATCCGTTCCCGGCACGTAGTCAATGACCGTGATCGGCAGATTCCATCTCTCGCGGACCCGCTGAAGAATGCGCAGCAGCGCGTTGCGTTCGGGGGTGGCGACCTGGTGATATTCGCCGGCGGGTTCGGCGGTCTCGAACAGGGATTCGACGACGAGACCGTCCGGCGGTTGCGTCAGCAGCGGGAGAACGTCGAACCCGCGGTTCATGAGAAGCTTCACGTCCGGGTGGCGCCGGCGCAGAGCCTCGACGATGCTCGCGATGGCCCGTGCATACGCCGCGCGCTCGCGCGCGTCCGTCGCGAGCCGTTCGTAGCTGTCGAGGGTATCGAGAAATAGCCCGCGGAACCCGCGTGCGTAGAGTGGGTCGACGACCCGTTCAAGCAGAAATTGACGCCACGCGTCCGCGCGCGTGTCGACGAGTTGGCTGCCCCAGACGGGGTTGGAGCCCACGATGAGCCTTGCAGGCACGTCCGCGCGGTACGAGCACCCAGGGTTGACTTCACCCACGGACACGTATGCGAAGAGTTGCGCCCGCGAGCTCGATGGCAAGGAAGGCACGGCGTCCGGTTCGACGACGACCCGGTCGAAATGCGCGAGAAGCTCGCTTGGTACTCCGGCCCCGTAATAAAATGCGGTCGAGACATGCGGTCGCTCGTCGGCCCGCGCGCTACGCGCCACGCCCGTCGTCACGAAGATGGCCATCGCCACACTCCAGAGACGCGAAAA
>DASPUY010000051.1:0-15609 GCA_035622655.1 Polyangiaceae bacterium | reverse complement strand
CGCCGATGAGCGACACGGGAATCGCCACCACGGGCACGAGCACGGTGCGCAGCGACCCGAGGAAGAGAAAGATGACCACCATGACGATGAAGACGGTCTCGACGAGCGTCTTGGTGACTTCGCTGATGGCGTTGTTGATGTACTTGGTCGAATCGAAGGCGATGGTGGCGCGCATGCCCGAGGGCAGTTCCTTCTGGATCTTCTTGACCTCCTCGTTCACTCGTCCGATGACGTCGAGCGAGTTGGCATTCGGAAGCACCCAGACGCCCATGAACACGGCCTTCTGGCCCGAGAACCGGACCTCCTGGTCGTAGGTGTCGGCGCCGAGCACCACCTCGGCAACGTCCTGAAGGCGCACGAGTGTTCCGTTCTGCTCCTTGACGACGAGCTTGCGAAACTCGTCGACCGACTGCAGGTCGGTCCTGGCCGACAGGTTCACCTGGACGAGCTGACCCTTGGTCTGCCCGACGGCGGCGAGGTAGTTGTTGGCGGCGAGCGCCGCACGGACTTGTGCCGGGCTCACTCCGAGCGCAGCCATCCGTCCGGGCTTGAGCCACGCGCGTATCGCAAAGGTGCGGCCACCGAGGATGTCGGCCTTCTGCACGCCATCGATCGCCGAAAGGCGTGGCTGGACGACGCGAATCAGATAGTCGGTGACCTGATTCTCCTCGAGGATGTCCGAGCCGAAGCTGAGGTACATCGCGGCGAGCACGGAGTCCGAGGGCTCGATGTTGATCGCGGGCACCTCGGCCTCCGGCGGCAGGTCGGCACGGACCTGATTGACCCGCGCGGTGACGTCTGCAAGCGCCCGCGCAGCGTCGAAGTTGAGCTTGAGGCGGACGTTGATCGTCGAAAGCCCCTGGGTGCTCTGGGATTCCATGTAATCGATGCCGTCGGCGGCCGCGATGGCGCGCTCCAGAGGCGTCGTGATGAAGCCGCGCACCAGATCGGCGTCGGCGCCCACGTAGACCGTGCGCACGGTGATGGTGGCGCTCTCGAGCTTCGGGTACTGCCGGACGTTCAATGTCCGGATCGCCTGAAGGCCCGCGATGATGATCACGAGATTGACGACGATTGCAAGAACCGGCCGCCTCACGAAAATGTCGGTGATCCTCATGCCCGACGCCTCAGTGGTTCTCGGGGTGCGGCGAGAGGTCGGCCTTGGGTTGCTCGGCGGCGGCGTTGACCGCAACCGGCGCGCCGTTCTGCAGCTTGAAGGCGCCAGCCGTCACGACCTCTTGGCCGCTCGTGACACCGCTCACCACCGCGGCGAAGTCGCCGCGTGTCTCGCTCACCTTCACGAACTGCTGACGGGCCGCCTTGGCGGGACGCCCGTCCGGGCCGAGCACCGGGTTGCCCGCATCGTCCTTGCGATCCTCGACGACGAAGACCGAGTCTCCGTAGGACGCGTGAACAAGACCGGAGACGGGAAGGATGGTGACCTGACGCCTGTCGGGCAAGACCACGGAGACGCGCGCGAACATTCCGGGCAGCAGCTTCTCCTCTCGATTCGGCAGACTGGCGCGCAACTTGATCGACCGCGTCGTCGCGTCAATCGCCGGATCGATCGCGGCAAGGGTGCCATCCACCGGGGCCGTGCCCTCGCCCTCGATCACGACCCGCACGGGCATTCCCAGCGTGAGGCGCCGGAGCTTCTCTTGCGGCAGCGTGAAGTCGACGAAGATGGTCTCGGTGGCGGCGAGCTCCGCGATGGGCGTGCCGGGATTGAGATACTGCCCGAGATTCACGAGGCGGATGCCCAGCTTGCCCGAGAACGGTGCGCGCACGATCTTGCGGTCGATCTGCGCGCGGAGCTGGTCGAGATCCGAGCCCGAGGTGCGGACGATGGCGTCGTCGTTGTCTTGCTGGGAAGGCGCGATCGCGGCTGCCGCAACGAGGGCCCGAGTGCGTCTGGCGTTGACCTGCGCGAGCTCCTGTCGAGCCAGGACCGAGGCGAGCTGGGCACGCTCGACGTTGCTGTCGAGCTCGAGGAGCACCTGTCCCTGCCGCACCGCCGCGCCGGATTCGAAGTGAATCGCGGAGACGATGCCGGGTGCGTCGTTGCTGACGGTCACGCCCTTGGCCGCCGCAACGCTGCCGACCGCGTCGAGCGTCGACTGCCACGTGTCGGTGCGCACCAGGGTCGTCGCCACTGCCTGTGGGGGTGGCCCGGCCGCCTTCATTGCGCGTCCCATCGCGATGAGCGTGGAGATCTGCTTGTACTTTACTGCCCCGAGCCCGCCGAGGATCGCGGCGAGGCCGAGCAGCGCGAACACGTATCGCGCCAACGTTCGCATGGTCCTCGAGCGTTCGATGTTTAGCGTGTCGCGGCCGTTCTGCCCTACGTGCACTTCGTTGCAAACGAGTGCGCTGGCCGCTCAAGCGAGCCGGTCCGTCCAAGGGGCCTCGGTCACCCCTGCCGAGCAATGCGCTGGGCGGTGACCTCGACGCGATTTCCGTCGGGATCGAGCACCACGGCCTCGTAATACCGTCTCCCGTCCGCCGTGGCCCGTCGATCACAGGATGACCGTCCGCGCGAATCCGCCCCGCGAGGGCGTCGACGGCAGCCTCGTCGCCGACCACGATGGCCAGATGGGCGAGACCGACGCGCGGCGCATCCCCTGCGGCGCCGGACGGCAGACCCGGGCGGTGCATCAACTCCAGTCGATTGCCCGAATCGAACCGGAGAAAGTAGCTTCGAAACTGCTTGACGGGATTGTCGTACCGATCGCCGGCGCGCGCGCCGAAGTACCGCTCGTAGAAGGCCCGAAGGAGGTCCAGGTCGCGGGTCCAGAGGGCGATGTGCTCGATCTTCACGGGGGGGGACCGGATGTTCCCGACGGGCCCCGGCCGAGGCATCCTTATACCGCTTCGTCGGGCGAAGGACGCGACCCATTGAGCGGAATCCGAACGGGGCCGACTGGCGTGCGCCCGGTTCGGAGCGAGGCTACACACGGCGCGGGGCCCATGAGCACCGAGCCGAAAGTCGTCGCAATCGTGGGAGTTGGACCGGGACTCGGCCGCGCGCTGGCCGTTCGATTCGCACGAGGCGGCTTGGCCGTGGCGCTCGTCGCGCGGCAGGAGCAGTCGCTCCAACCCGTTCAAGCCGAGGTCACGCAGGGCGGCGGCAGGGTGGCGACTTACACCGCCGACGCCACCGACGAGGCGAGTGTCCGCGCGACGTTCGCGCGTATCGGCCTCGAGATCGGCGCGCCGGAGGCGCTCGTGTATAACGCCGGCGCGTTTCACGTGGGCGGTGTGCTCGAGCTCTCGGCACAGGACTTCGAGCGCGCATGGCGTGTCAACTGCCTCGGAGGTCTCCTGACAGCGCAGGCCGTACTGCCTCGAATGCTCGAGCGTGGGCGAGGAACGATCCTTTTCTCCGGAGCCACGGCGTCATTGCGCGGGAGCGCCCGGTTTGCAGGTCTCGCGGTCGGCAAGTTCGGATTGCGCGCCCTCGCCCAATCCATGGCGCGCGAGCTCGGTCCGAAAGGGATCCACGTGGCCCACGTCGTCATCGACGGGGGCATCGATACGCCGCGGGTCCGGGCGATGGCCGCGGGCCGGGAGCAATCGCTCCTCGCTCCGGCGGCGATCGCCGAAACCTACTGGAATCTCTACGCGCAAGACCCGAGTGCGTGGAGTCACGAGATCGACCTGCGTCCCTTCGCGGAGAAGTTCTGAGGGGCCGTTTTGGCGTCCGATGTCATCTTGAGCCGCGCGGCGTCTCGACTTGCGGGTGTCGCCGTCCTCCTGACGGTGGCCGGGTGCGCCAGGAACACCTACGAGGGACCTACGTTCATCTGGTCCGACGACGGTGGATGCGGCGTACCTCCTGGATACGTCGGGATCAACGAGACGGTCACGGCCGACGGCGGTTGCGTCGCGGCGAGCTGGTGCCCGCTCGATTCCAGTCCGACCTGTGTGAGCCCGCCGCTCGATGCCGGGACTCAGGCCCCCGTCGACGGCGGTGCGGCCGACGGCAGCGTCCCCGACGGCAGCGTCCCGGACGGCAGCATCGTCGACGGCAGCATCGTCGACGACAACGTGGTCGACGGCGACACTATGGACGGCTACGTCCCGGACGGGGGCGACTCGGACCCGTGAACGACGCCCTCGACGGCGCGAACCGTGCGTGCGCACCGATCGACCCGACCTCGGACTCCACCGGCGCGTGCAGCGCCTCGGATGACGGAAAGTGCTCGCGCGATGCGTGGATGATAATATCGCCGTCGTGGACCACCCGGTTCGGGATATGGAGGGAGTCTTCGTCGTAGTCACCGGGGCAAACACGGGCATCGGCCGGGCGACGGCCGAGCAGCTCGCCGCACGAGGCGCCAAGATCGCGCTGGCGTGCCGTTCGGAACAGCGAACGCGCCCGGTGCTCGACGCCATAGCCTCCAGGGGAGGAGACGCCTTCTTCGTCCCTCTGGATCTCGGTGCCTTCGCCTCCGTGCGAGCGGCCGCCACCCGCCTCGAGGCGCTGGGCCGGCCCATCGACATCCTCGTCAACAACGCCGGCGTCGCGGGGCAGCGCGGTATCACCGTCGACGGGTTCGAGCTCGCGTTCGGCACCAATCACCTGGGCCATTTCCTTCTCACGCTGCTGCTCGCCGCGCGCCTCGGGGAGGCGTCGCGCGCACGCATCGTCAACGTCTCGAGCCATGCGCACTACCAGGCCAAGGGGATCGACTTCCGAGCAGTCCGGAAGCCGACGCGATCGATCACGGGCCTGCCCGAGTACGCCGTCTCGAAGCTCGCGAATGTCCTCTTCACGCGCGAGCTGGCCCGGCGCATCGGTCCCGGCGGAGCGCATAGCTACGCGCTTCACCCCGGGGTCGTCGCCTCCGACGCCTGGCGGCGGGTGCCCTGGCCCATCCGCCCTCTCATGAAGATGCGGATGATTTCCAACGACGAGGGTGCAAAGACGTCGATTTACTGCGCAACATCGCGCGACGTCGCGTCCGACGACGGACGCTATTACGACGCGTGCCGGCAGGCAGAGCCGAGCGCGATCGCTCAGGACGAGGCGCTCGCGCGCGACTTGTGGGAAAGGAGCCTGGAGTTCACCGGCGCTCCCGCGTGGGTGCGTGCGGCGTAGTCGCTCCTCTCCACCGCAGGTTGCCCCTCCGAAAGGAACCGCCACGGAGCCCATGCGCTTCTTCGCCACTGCTGCGAAGGGGACCGAGCCGGCGCTGCGCGACGAGCTGCGCGAGCTGCGCCTGCGCCACGTGCGCGCCGACCGGGGCGGCGTCCACTTCGAGGGCGACCTGTTCGACGCGGCGCGGGCATGTCTCTGGTCTCGCGTGGCCGTGCGCGTTCTGCTCGAGCTGGGGTCGTTCGCCGCGCCGAGCGAGAACGCGCTCTACGACGGAGTACGCGCCATCACTTGGGATCGGTGGATGTCGCCCCGGACGACGCTTGCGGTGCGGGCCGCGTGTCGCTCGAGCCATTTGACCCATTCCCAATACGTAGCCCAGAAGACCAAGGACGCGGTCGTGGACGTCTTGCGGGAGCGGTGCGGCGCGAGGCCATCCGTCGATCGGGCGGATCCGGACGTCGGGATCGCCGTGCATTTGGCGCGCGACCTCGCGACCATCTACCTCGACGTCGGCGGGGCGTCGCTGCACGCACGCGGCTGGAGGGGGCACGGCGGCGCGGCACCGCTGCGCGAGACCCTCGCGGCCGCGGTTTTGCGATTGAGCGGCTGGGACCCCGATCTTCCCATCGTCGACCCGATGTGCGGCGCGGGTACCATCGCAATCGAGGCCGCGGCGAGGTCCTGTCGCATCGCCCCCGGCCTTTCGCGCCCGCGTTTCGGCCTCGAGAGGTGGGCGAGTTGCGACGAGGCGATGCACAGGGGCATCGACGCCCTGCGGCAGGAGGCGCGTGCTTCGCGCCGGAAGGTCGGGGCACCTGTGAGGGCAAGCGACGTCGACCCGCGCGCCGTCGAGTGGACGCGCCACAACGCCGCGGCGGCGGGCGTGGACATCGAAATCGAGCTGAGGGGCCTGCGCGACCTGCGCGACCTGGAGCCCGCGGGCTTCGTCGTCACGAATCCCCCGTACGGCGAGCGACTGGACGCGCCTGCCGACGTTTACCGCGAGCTCGCCCGCTGCGTCGAGCGGATGCGGTCGCATACGATCGCCATTTTGGCAGGAACACCCGAGATCGCCCGCGGCATGCGACCTCCCGACCGATGGTGGATTCTGTACAACGGGGACATCGAATGCCGGCTGCTCGTCTATGGGCCGGCGCCCCCGATGGGTACCCGACCCCCGAGCTAGAGAGAGAGCTGGCTGGTCAGCGGCTGGCGTGCGGGGGCGTTTCTGGCCACGAGCATCCTCGGATGCGAGTGCCTGCGTGTCGACAAACGGGGGATTCACCTGCGGCGCGACGCTTTTTTTTTTGCCCACGAGCCTCGACTCGCCGTATGCCTGGCTCAGACAATAGGAGAGTTCAACATGGCGACGGGCAAAAAGACGAGCAACAAACCGCTTTCGAAGAGCGCGATCCTTCAGGCAGTCACCGACAAGGTCGGCGAGGAGCTTTCTCGCAAGCAAGTGAAGCTCGTCGTCGAAACGCTTGTGGACGTGGGTCATCGAGAGCTCAAAAAGAACGGGATCTTCGTCCTGCCCGGCTTTGCGAAGTTCGTCGTCGTGAAGAAGCCCGCGCGGCCGGCCCGCGAGGGGATCAATCCTTTCACCAAGGAGAAGCAGAAGTTCGCGGCGAAACCCGCGAGCAAGGGCGTGAGAGCTCGGCCGGTCAAGGCGATCAAAGACGCGGTCATCTGAGCGGCCACGGCCGCTGAGGAATTCGACCACGGCGTCGGGAGGCATGGGGCCGTCTCCTGGCGGTCCCGGGCGCGTTTGCGTCGTCGAGAGAGCTCTCGAAAAGGACGCCGCCGCGCCCTGGACGGACTCCGGTGAACACGGTAAGCCCCGGCGCACGTCCCATGACCGTGCTCTTGACGGGCGCTACCGGGCACGTCGGCGCAAACCTGCTGCGATGTCTTCTCGAGCGACGGGAGCGAGTTCGCGCTCTCGTCCGGCCTGCGTCCGACCTGGCCGCCGTCAAAGGGCTGGACGTCGAGCTCGCGGAGGCCGATGTCCGTGACCTGCCTGCCGTTCGCGCGGCGATGATGGGCGCCTCGTGCGTCTATCACTGCGCGGCCAGGGTGCAGACGGTTCATGGACGCGAGCAGGAGCTGTTCGACGTCAACGTGCTCGGCACGCGCAACGTGCTCAAGGCGGCCAAGGAAGCGGGGGTCTCGCGTGTGGTGGTGACCGGCTCGCTCGGTGCCGTAGGGCATCCGGTCGGACGTCCGTGCACGGAAGAAGACCCTTTCAATCCGTTCGAGCGTCACCTCCCGTACGAAGAGTCCAAAGCCTGGGTCGAGCATGAGTGCCTTCGAGCCGTGTGCAGCGGACTGGAGGTCGTGATTGCCGTATCCACGGCCGTTCTCGGGCCTCACGATTACGTTCCGTCGCGAATGGGCCGAGTCGTGAGGGACTTCGCCAACGGAAACCTCGGCGCGTACATCCCCGGTGGCTTCGAGTTCGTCTCCGCGAGCGACCTGGCCGTGGGACACGTCCTGTGCATGGAAAAAGGGCGACCGGGACAGCGATACATTTTCAGCACTCGATTCTTGAGCGTCGACGACCTGATGGGGATTCTCGAACGAATCACCGGGCGGCGCAGACCGAGGCGACTCCCCCGCGGGATCATGATGGGAGTCGCACATGTCTCGACGTTCGTCCTAAGTCGCGTGGCCCCGGAGCAACCGCAGCGCTTCACCCCGGACGCCGTTCGTCTTCTCGGAATGGAGCGTCGAGCGGACATCTCCAAGGCCCGGACGGAGCTCGGCTTCGCTCCGACGTCCATCGACCGTGCGATCGAGGACGCGTACGCGTGGTTCCACGCACAGGGCCAGATCCGTCCCGGGGGCCGGCGCGATCACGGACGCCTCCCGGTGAAATCGCATGCGAACGGCGCACGCGAGGTCGAAGTCGCCAAGAAGGAGTGGTCATGACCCAGCCTCAGCCCTCGCTCGGAAGCCCGCCGGACTACGAACGCGCGAGAAATCGACGCCAGAAGCAACGGGCGGCCGGCCTCCACCCGGACCACTGGTATCCTGTCCTCTGGGACCGGGAGCTCAAGGTCGGCGAGGTCCGGGAGGTCACGTTCTGGAGGCGCTCGATCGCGGTCTACCGAGGCCGGGACGGGAAGATTCGAGCCCTGGAGAACCGCTGCGCGCACCGCCAGCTCAAACTCTCGAAAGGCAACGTCGAGGATTGCCGGCTCACGTGCTCGTATCACGGCTGGAGCTACGACGAGACCGGTCGGTGCGTCGGTATCTCCCATTCGCTCTTCGGCCACGCGATGCCGAACGTGCGGGTCCAGTCGTACCCCGTGCGCGTCCAGTACGGCATCGTCTTCGTCTTCCCGGGCGACCCCGCGCTCGCCGTATCGCGGGATCTGCCGGAGATCCCCGAGTGGAGCAGCGAAAGCGGGTGGGCCAAGATCGGAATCGATTTCACCTGGCGCGCCCATCACTCGATCATCATCGACAACACCTGCGATTTCACGCATGCCTATCTGCACCGGTATCGCCGGCCTTTCACGCGCGCCGAGCTCTTGCACCTCGAGACCGTCGGCGACGAGGTGGTGCTCGAATACGACACCCAGGTGGGGCAGGGGCGCTTTTCGAGACTCCTCGTGAATCGCAAGAGAACGAACATGAACTCGATGAGGCTCGGCTATCGCTACCCGTACCAGTGGTCGTCCACGGACGAGAAAATCAAGCACTGGTGTTTCGTCCTGCCCATCGACGAGCACACGACGCGCGCGTTCTTCTTGTTCTATTTCCACCCCGACATCGTCCAGCTTCCATGGGTCCCGTGGCGCGCTCTGCGCCGGTGGGTGCTGTCGGCCTTCATGCCGCTGGCCAAGCGGCTCATCGTGCGCCCATTGCTCGACGAGGACGGCGTGGCCGTGGAGGCGGAGCAGGAGGGCTACGAAGCCCATTTCGAGCGCCCGGTTCCGGACCTGAATCCGGTCGTGCAAGCGTTCCAGGCGCTGACCATCCGCAAATGGGAAGAGCACCTTGCCTCCCAGGGCCGTGGCGCCCGGGAGGGCACAGGCGAGCCGCAGGTCGCCACGCCGGTCTGAGGCCCGGACCGGACAGGCTCGAGCCGCTCACGCGCGAAGAACTGCGTCGAGGCGATCGATGAATGTATCGATCTCGTCGTGGGTCACGTTGAGCGCCGGCATGAAGCGCAGCACGTTGGCCCGCGGCGCATTCACCAGAAGGCCAGCATCGAAAGCTCGCGCCACGATGTCGTGGGCGCGCTCGGCGGCCAGCACGAGCGCGGCGAGCAACCCGCGCCCGCGCACCTCCCCCTCGCCATGTGTCGCCGAGAGCTCCCTCAGCCGCGACTGCAAGTGGTCGCCGGCCGCGCGAACGCGGGCGAGAAATGCCGGATCGCTCACGACACGAAACACAGCGGCCCCGACGGCGGTCACGAGGGCGCCCCCGTTGAACGTGCCACCTTGCTCTCCGGGCTCGAAACAGCACACCTCTTCGCGCGCGAGCAGCGCCCCGAGCGGCGCTCCTCCGCCGATGCCCTTGCCGAGCGTCATGACGTCGGGCTCGACGCCGAAGTGCTCGTACGCGAAGAGCTTCCCGGTCCGCCCGATTCCGGTTTGCACCTCGTCGAAGATGAGAAGCAGGCCGAGTCGGCGCGTGAGGTCGCGTAGGCCCGCGATGAAGTCCTGGGAGGCGAGGTTCACGCCCCCTTCGCCTTGCACGGGCTCGACCATGACCGCCACGGTGCGCTCGCCGATGCACCGCTCTACGGAAGACAGGTCGTTGAGAGACGCTTTGGGAAATCCCGGGACCTTCGGCTCGAAAAGGCGGTCCCAACCCGGTCGCCCCGAAGCAGACATCGTTGCGAGAGTCCGGCCGTGAAACGAATTGTTCATGGTGACGATCTCGTACGCGCCGCCGCGATACTTCTGGCCCCACTTGCGCGCCAGCTTGATGGCCCCCTCGTTGGCTTCCGCGCCGCAGTTGGTGAAAAAGACGCGATCGAACGCGCTGTGGTCGACGAGCAGCGCGGCGAGGTCGAGCAAGGGCCGGGAATAAAAGCTCGGGCTGCACTGGATGAGACATGCCGCCTGGGCCACCACCGCCTCGACGATCGGGGCCGGCGCGTGGCCCAGACCGTTGACGGCCCATCCCTGGATGAAATCCAGGTACTTCTTTCCGTCTTCGTCCTCGAGCCACGACCCGCGTCCACGCACCATGACCACCGGGGGCCGTTTGGTCGTGAACATGATCGAATCGAATCGAGAGCGGGGCGAAGCCATGAGCGGATCTCCTTCCGAGGAAGGGGAGAGGGTACAGCGCAGGTCCCCATCGCGCCGGTCCGCCCGCGCGAGCGCCGTTCCATGGCGTGGAACGCCATGGGGCTTCGCCCGCGGACTTCGTGCGCGAACGCCACGCCGACTGCGAGTTGACGCGGCCGGGCGTTCGTGGGACTGCCCGGCTCGCTCCACCATGGCACTGGCGACACCCCTCGCGATCGGAGAGACCCAGCAGGACGCTCCCACCGCGGCTGGCCGCCGTTTCATCATCGGGCTGCTTTGGTTCGGAGCCGTGGCGACGGCGGCGTACTGGACGATCTGGTTCGGAGTCGACCGCCAGTGGCTGGCCACCACCCATACCCCGGCCTATTACGCGTTCGAGAATGCGTTTGTGCTCTCCGATGCCTGGATGGCCGTCACCGGCGTACTCGCGGCCGTCGCCCTTCACCGTCACAAGGCGAGCGCCCTTCTATGGATGCTGCTGACCGGTAGCGCCAGCATCTACCTCGCGGGCATGGACATCCTGTTCGATGTCGAGAACGGCATTTACGTGCACGGAGATCCGGCGAGCGTGGCGGTCGAGGCATTCATCAACGTGACTTGCCTGGCAGGTGGCGCTGCGGTGATCGTTTTCGCCTGGCGGCATCGCCAGCACTTCATGACGCTGGCCTCCAAAGAGCAACGCTAGCGCTCAGAACCCGAGGGCGAACGCGACCTGACCCCCAAAGCTCGTGCCGGTGGTCGGGAACATCTCCGCGCCGCGAAGCTCGAGGATCACGCCCATGTTGGGGAGGAACGCGTACATCGCTCCGAGACCGCCGCCGGCGAAACCTCGGCCCATGTGAAACCAGGCCACCCTTTGCAGCGCGGGCCCCGTGGTCGACTCGTAGACGAAGGTCTTGATCGACGCTGCCACCTCCGCCATGCCCCCGTTCAGCATAAGGTAGAAACGAAAGCCGCTCCGACTCATCGGGCGACGACCGAACCAGTACTTGCCTCGCGCCTCGATCTGGACGGGAAAGAAGGGGCTACCACCGGGGCGCGTCGGTCCGCCGCCGAAGGCGAAGCCGAGCGCGCCGCCAAGCGTGAAATTGTCGAAGAAGACGTGATCGAAGCCGGCCAGAACGCGCATGGTTCCGACCTCCAGACCCGCGGACTGAATCTGGCCGCCCCCGCCAGCCACCGGCGTCACGTTGTACCAGCTGCCGTTGGGGTAAAAGCACGAGTACCCTTGGCCGCCCAGACACACGTTCTGCCTGGCGGGCAGGAGCGGAACGTCGACCTGGAACGCAAGGCTGACCCAGTTCGCCTTCCCGGGGGCTGCCTGCTCCTCTTCCTCTTCTTCTTTCTCTCCGCGGCAGACCTCGTTCACGCACCTCTCGTTCCTGCCGCAATCATCGTCGGTGCTGCACGTCGTTTCCGACTTGCATCCGGGGAATCCCGGAGGACAGTCGGACGCAGTCGCGGTGGCCTTCGGAGTCGATTTCGGTGCCGGCGTCGTTTCGCCCTCGCTCTCCGCAGGAGGCGTCGTCTCGGCGCCAGCGTCCTTCGCCTCGGCCGCAGCGGGTGGCTGGCCCGCGGCGGCTTGACCCGCGGCGGCTTGACCCGCGGCCGGCTGACCTCCGGCTGCCGGGGACGACGGAGCCGCGCTCCCACCGGACTTGATCGCCGCAAACTCCTTCTGAAGCTCCGGCGAAGTGAGGTCCGGGTCGAGGGTGACGTTCGGATCCTCCTGCAAGGCGGCCGCGAATTGGGCGCGTCCATCGGCCGCTTTCTGGGAGGCGAAGAAGACGACACCCAGATCGCAGTGCAGCCGTGCCCGCGTGGCCGGAGTGCAATCCGCGGGCTTCTCGCAAAGAGTCAGAGCCTGCGTCAGTTTCTTCTCGGCCGACGGGAAGTCGGTCGCCAGGTAGTCCTGGTAGATGGCCGCCTCGCGAAGCTTGATGGCTTCCGCATCGTGCGAAGCGGCGAGAGCGGCGCGAGACGAGAATGTGACAATCGAGGCGAGAGCTAGGAACGACCAAAAACCAGGCCAAAGACGAATCACAGATCCTCCGAATTTCGCTACCGCGAAGCACACACCAGCCATCGCCACACGCTGGCAAAATGCACGTGGCTCACAACCTCCCACCCACGAAGTCGCCGCACAATCATAGCGGCACTCGTGGACGCCAGCCGGAATTTTGCTACCACACGATCGCAGAAGGGCGGGGACTGCGTCGTGCGCAATGGCGCCCGCGTCCCGGGACAATGGCCAGCCGCATGCGTCACAGTCGCACGTTTACACGCGTAGTTTTTTTCGTACCTGGTGCGCTTTTCATCGCCTGCGCGGCGGATCCCGGTGACGTTCTGAAGCTCGGTGAGTCGGCAACAAACTCAGGCGTGGGCTCGACGACCAATTCGACCAGCATGAACACGATCGGCTCCACCGGACAAAGCACCGGGTCGCCTTCGACGTCGTCGACCGGCACGCAAACATCCTCGCCTGCCACCACGGGCACGACGGGTAATTCGACGGGCACGAGTACTGGAGGAGGGACCACGACGAGCACGTCGTCGTCCACGGGGATCGGGACGAGCGAAGATGCGTCGGCCGGGGATGACGCTGGTGCCGACGATGCGGGCCCCACGGTCGGTGCCGGCTGCGCGGCGGGCGCCACGGTCATCGTCTTGACGTTCTCGAGCGGCACGAACGGGAATACCGGAAACTTCAACACCACCGGCGCGGTCTGCGTGGAGCTGATGGGCAGCGTGCATCAAGGCTGGGGCATCTCGAACGGGGGTACCCGGATGGTCACCGTGACGAGCGCTTCGGGCACGGCGGGGCCGGTCGCTGCTTCCGGCTCGCTCGCGTCCCTGCCGGTCGAGCCGCAGGCCGGTAGCGATGGCTTCGTCTACTGGAACTTCACCGCCGACAACTCCAGCCCCCCGGTCAACTACACGTCGATCTATGTGTTCTGAGCTCGGGCTCCCGATCGCACAACGGGAGTTCGCGGCCAGAAGCCCTTAGGTCACGACCCACCGTGTCCACGACAAGAGATGCGCATCGCGCTCCTGTACCCGCCCCCGTGGAAGATTCCGGCGCCCGGGGAGCCACCGGACGCTCTCGGGGATGGGCCACCCGCCGAGTACGTCCACGGAGACCTCGACGGAGACTTCTTCCAGACGCCGTACGGGCTCTTCGCCCTGGGGGCGCAGGCGCTCCGTGCCGGGCACTCGGTCAAGGTCATCAATCTCTCGGGCTTCATCTGGACTCAGGTCGAGCACGTGCTGCAAGCGCTCGACGCGGACCTCTACGGCCTCTCGTGCTGGACCGCGAACCGCAGGGGAGTCGCTCTCGTAGCCCGGGAAATCAAACGGCTGCGTCCGCATGCAATCGTGGTCGTCGGCGGCCCTCACGCGACGCCGCTCGCGCGCGAAATGCTCGTTCATCACCCCGAGATCGACTGCGTCGCCGTCGGCGAGAGCGAAGCGACGTTCCTCGAGCTCGTCGATCGAGTTCAGCGGGGTGAGCGCCCCACTGCGATCGCCGGCACAGTGTACCGCGATCGCGGCGCGGTCGTCGCCGCGCCGGATCGGCCCGCGATCGAGCAGCTGGATAGCCTCGCGTCACCGCACGATTACTTCGATACGCACATCGTGATGACGTCGCGTGGATGCGCCTGGCGCTGCACGTTCTGCGGCGCCGAGGCGAGCTGGGGGCGCGGCTATCGTGGGCAATCGGTGCCGTACGTGCTCGACGCCCTGGAAAGGGCGGTGGCCCGCGCACCCGTCAAGATGATCCAGATCAAGGACGATACGTTCACCACCAACCGCAAGCGGGTCATCGCCTTGTGCCGCGGGATCCGCGAGCGCAACCTGCGCTTCCTGTGGAGCTGCGACACGCGCGTCGACGTCCTCGGCGACGAGCTGCTGCGGGAGATGCGCCTTGCCGGATGCGAGCGATTGAGCCTGGGCGTCGAGTCTGGATCGCAGAAAATACTCGACGCGATCGACAAGAAGATCACTCCGGACGAGATCATCGCCTCCAGTGACCTCGCAAAGAAATACGGCATCAAGCTGCGCTACTACATGATGCTCGGCAATCGGGGCGAGACGCGCCAGACCTTCGCCGAGACGCTCCGCTTTCTCGAGCGGGCCAAGCCTCATCAGACGATCTTCGCGTGCCTGTCCGTCTATCCGGGGACTCGCGACTACGAGGAAGCCGTCCAGCAGGGTTGGCTGGACGCCGAGTTCTACTTCGAACGCGACTTCCAGGAGCTCAAGACGACGTTCGATGCGTGCGAGGAAGATACGGCGTTCTTTCGCGAATGGTTTCGATGCAACAAGGGGCTGCGCGAGGGGTTCCGCGAGGGCGTCGACGAGCTCCAGGCCGTCCTCGAGCGCCTCGGCGACCATCACGCCGCGCACCTCGATCTCGGCGCGGCATACTTTCGGGTGGGAAGGCTCGACGACGCCGAGCGCCACGTGCAACGCGCCCTCGATCTCGAATACCCCGCGCCTGGGCTAGCGCTGAACTATCTCGCGTGCATTGCAGCGCGGCGCGGCGATGCCTCGCAGATGCGCGCACGATTCGCCCAGGCCACCGCGCGCGATCCGCAGCACTGGGTGCTCGCGCACAATCTCGGAGCGGTCGAGCGTTGGAGAGCGAGTGACGCGGCCGACCCGACCACGCTCGATCTCGTGGCGACACACGACTTCCAGCTGCTCGAGAGGGGCGCCCAGCCCACCCTGCCGGGACCGTTGTCGCGCGACTTCGCGGTCTGGTACCCGCCTCTGCGTCCACCCGACGTACCTGTCGGCAGTGGCCGCGGCGCGGGTCCGCGTGCGCTGCCCGTCGTGCGTGCGTGATGGGCTCGATGCGCTCCGGATGGGCCGGCCGCGAGCCGATCTCAGCGCGAGTGCGGCATGTAACTGAGTGCGAGCGCGATCCCTAGGCCGCCGAAGAGCAAAACGACGACTAGCACCGCCGTGAAAATGAGGTGCCTTTGCCGCGCTCGCCCCTCGAGCGCCGCCAGGACCTTCTGATCGACGGTCGAAAGGTCGATCGACGGGGATGCGGGGACCGGGGTAGCGATGACCACGGGAAACGCGGCCGGTGTCGGCGGGGCCACCGCCACCCCTGTCGCGGCCGCGCTCACGAAGGGCGGCATGCTCGAGGGCGCGAGGTTGGGCAGACCGGAACCGACTGGCGGGCGAGCGGGCGCCGGAATGCGTCGCTCCATGTCCTCCAGCCGCTGG
>DASPUY010000050.1:0-28642 GCA_035622655.1 Polyangiaceae bacterium | reverse complement strand
CGCCGGGCCGGCGGAGCCCAAGTCGGCAGCCATGCAGCCTCCGAGCACGACCTTCATGCCGTATCCGCAGCCGGGCGAGGTGCTCGACGGCAAGTACCGGATCGAGCGGCTGCTGGGGGAAGGGGGCATGGGCGCGGTCGCGAAGGCGACCCACCTGGTCCGACGTGCTCCGGTCGCGCTGAAGTTCATCAGTGGCGCGATTCTTTCCTTCCCGGGGGCGATCGAACGATTCGTGAACGAAGGGGTGGCCGCTTCCCAGATCGACAGCGATCACGTGGTCAAAGTCTTCGACGTCGGACGGCTGCCGAGCGGGGCTCCGTACCTCGTGATGGAGTTCCTGGACGGCCGCGATCTCGGCGATCTCCTCGCCTCCGAGGGTCCGCGGCTGCTGCCCGCTCGCGCGGTGCATTTTGCGCTCCAGATGCTCCGCGCGCTCCAGACGGCGCACAACGCCGGGATCGTCCATCGCGACATGAAGCCGTCCAACTGCTTCGTCGTCGAGAAGGACGGCGAGCCCGATTTCGTCAAGCTGGTCGACTTCGGAATCAGCAAGGTGCGAAGCTCCGACGACCGGAGCGAGAGCGCGAACCTCACGCGGACGAACAGCGCACTCGGAACGCCACTTTACATGTCTCCCGAACAGGCGCGCTCGCCGAGGGACGTCGATCACCGGTCGGACCTCTATTCGGTCGGCGCGATCCTCTACGAGATGCTCGGAGGGCGGACCCCTTACACCTCCGAGACCGGCGAGTACACCGAGATCCTGTTCAAGATCTTCACGACGGAGCCGGAGCCGCTCGGCGCCCTTAGCCCGGAGATCCCGGAGGGCCTCGCAGCGGTGGTCCATCGCGCCCTGATGCGCGATCGCGATGCACGCTACGGATCGGCGCTCGACATGGCCGAGGCGCTGGCGCCGTTCGCAGACGCGCGGAGCGCCACGCTTCTCGCCAGGCTCCGCGCCGTTCGGGGGCGCAGCGCGAGCCCGAGTGCGCCCGCGTCGCTGGCGCCTACGTCGTTTGCGCCCTCGTCACTGGCGTCCGCCTCGGCGACACCGCCCCGCGAGCGGGCAGCGGCTGTTCGGGTAGTGTCCGCCGCGAATGCCAGCGAGCCGGCGCCGCGGGCGCCGAGCGTGCCGACCGACATCGGCCTCACCCGCGACACGGCTCCGCAGAAGCACACGGCGCGCAACGCAGCTCTCGTGGTGGTGGTTGCTGCCGTGTTTTTTGCGGCGATCGGTGCGACGGGGATCCTTCTGCTGCGAAGCTCGCTGCACGCGAGGATCGCGTCTCCCACGAACGTCAACAGCGCCGCGGCGGCCGCGCCCACCGCGATCGGCCATGCGACTGCGGGCGTCGGGCAAGGCATTGTGCCGACCGATCCTCCGGTAGTAGGTCTTTCTCCATTGCCCTCGAGCCCGCTGCCGGAGCGCCCGCCCGTTTCCGCGGACGTTCCCCAGCCCGGCACCCCAGCCACACCCTCCACGATGGCCGCGCCCTCGGCAATCCCTCCCGAGCACCGTGTACCGCCCGCAGCAGCCCCGCAGGGCCCCCCGCCGACGGCGTCGGTTTCCGTCCCCGCCGCGTCCGCAGCCGCCCCAGCCCTGCCCAAACAGCTGAGCGACTTGAAGCTCCACTAGTCTTCCGGATCCTCGATGAACCAGATCTCCCTTCGATCCGCACCGCTCGTCCTCGCCGTGTGCATCGCCACACAAACCGCCCTGGCGCAGCCTCAGGCGCCCGACGTTCGCAGCCAGCTCCAGGAGCCCGCGCAGCGCGCCTGGGACGCCGCAAAACAGCTGGCCGGCGCAAGCGACTATCGCGGCGCCCTCGTCGAGTTCCAGCGCGCGTACGACCTGTCTCACAACCCGAGGGTGCTCTACAACCTCGGCGTCACGGAGAAGCTGCTCACACACTACGCGCGCGCCGTCGACGCCTGGGAAAAGGAGCTGCGCGAAGGTGGCGCCCAGCTGACAGCCGCCGAGCAACAGGAGCTCCGGAATGCCATCTCGATCGTTCAACAGTTCGTGACGACGATCGACGTGACCGCGAACGAGCCTGACGCGACCCTCTCGATCGACGATTATCCCGTGGGCAAGACGCCCTTCGCAGGTCCCGTCCGCATCGATGTCGGAAAGCGCATCCTGAAGCTGTCGAAGGACGGGTTCACCGAGACGGTCCAGACCGTGGACGTGGCCGCGGGCGCCCGCACTCCCGTGTCGTTTCGCATCGAGCCGCTGCACAAGGCCGCGCTCGTGACGGTCACCGTCGGGGGCGCTCTGGCCGCCACTGTCTACGTGGACGGCCGCGACGTAGGTCCGGCACCCTTCAAGGGGGAGCTCACGGCCGAGCGGCACACGATCGAGGCGCGCGCCAACGGGTACCTCACCGTCTCGCAGACGGTCGACGTCGTGGACCGACAGCCCATGAGCCTCGTCCTGACGCTGTCGGCGGAACGTCACGAGGGCCGGCTGCGCGTCGTGGCCCCGGAGGGAGCCTCGATCGCCGTCGACGAGCACGCAGTCGGCTCGGGGACGTGGGAAGGCGTCGTGTCGACGACGGGAGGCCATCAGCTCGTCGTCCACAAGCCGGGCTATCAGACCTATGCGACCGAGGTCTTCGTTGCGGACGACCAGGTTCGCGAGGTGAATGTTCCGCTCAATCGGGAGGTGAGCAACAGCTGGGTGGCCTGGGGCATCGGCTCGCTCCTCGTCGTTACGGGCGGGATCGTCGCCGGGTACTTCGTCTTCAAGCCCGCCGAGCCCAGCCCCTACGTCGGCGAGCTGGGGATCACGTCCGCGATTCGCCGGGTTCACCGCTAAGGAGCACGAGAATGCGAGAAAGTTCGAGGGCCAGCAAAGGCGGCATCGGGGGCGGTGCTCGGCCGCCGGGCCTGTGGGGTTTAGCCGCGCCCGGGCTCGTCGGGGTTCTCGTCGCTTCCGCCTGCTCGACCACGAAGCCGACCGAACTCGTCCCCGGGGTGATGACCCAGGTGCAGGTACCGAAAGACTTGCGCGCGATCCAGGTCGAGGTCGACGCGAACGGTCGCAACGTCTTCTGCCAAGGTTACGACGTCGACGAGTCCGGGATCGTCGAGCTTCCGGCGACTCTGGGAGTCGTGTCGGGAACGACGCCCGAGACGACGATCAAAGTCACGATCCGGGGTTACGACGATCCCGGTGCCCAGACCATGAATTACCTGAATTGCCCCGACCCAACGCCGGCCGGGCCGGCTCCGGCGCCGCGCGTCCTGCGAAGCTCGGTTCAGACGTTCGTCGACCAGCACACGCTCTTTCTGCCGATGCCTCTCAGCTACTCCTGCTACGATCTCGATTGCTCCGCTCCCGACGCGTGCAGCAGCGGCGAGTGCGTTTGCAAGGGCGCCCAATGCGTCGACTCTTCGACGAACGCGCTCACGCTGGCCGACTTCGACCCGACGCTCATCGACGGGACGGGCATCTGCTTCAACCCAAGCAAGTGCTTCCAGGATGCAATTGATGCGGTTCTCGTTGACCCGACCAACTGCACGTATGCGGCGCCGTTGGGCCTGGGGATCAATGTCCGGGTGTTCTACGAGGACGTGACCATCACGTCGTCGAGCGCGAGCCCCCCTCTTTTTCAGCAGGAGGTCAGCGCCTCCGGAGAGAGCGAGATCCTCAGCGAGGATCCTCAGGAAGGCTTTTGTGTGGGTAGCTGCGGTGCCTCCGGCGGCGACGGCGGCGCGCAGGACGGCGGCGCGCAAGACGGAGGGCAAGCCGGGGGAGACGCCGGACCGCTCGCGCTGCAGAGTTTCCAGCTCGCGCCGGGGCTCTGTAACCTTGTCCAGGCGGCAACGTCGCCGCCCCAGCTGCCCGCCGCCAACACGACGCTCACCTACCACGCGATCAGCAGCGTGCAGGTTGCGACGGACTGCCCCGCCAAGTCCGATCTTCTGCCGATCTGCGCGGGCCAGCGCAACAACAACGGGCTTTTCCCCGATGGCGCCGCGCCCGATGGCGGAACCGTCGTGGAGTCGAGCAATACGCTCGAGGAGACGGCCGACGGCGCGGCGCTGACCTGCGGCGGCCAGGTCACCCTCACCTCCACGCCGAGCGTCGTCTACCTCGTCATGGACGATTCGAGCGTCATGAGCGGCGCGTTCGGATCGAGCGGCTACGCCACGGTGATGAGCCTGTCGCTCTCCAATCCCGCCTTCGATACGACGTACGCCGCGTTTCGCTTCTTTCCGGAGAGCTCGAACGACGCAGGAACCTTCGACCAGTCCGATTGCACGAGCGCGACGACCCCCTTTTCGACGCCCACGGTGCTCTTCGGCGTAGCACCCCAGGTTCAATCCCAGATCGCCAATTTGCTCCAAACATGGTCGTCGCCGGGCGACACGCCGTCGAATCCCGCTCCTCTCGACTTGCAGGCCGCTCTCCGTCCGGACGTGGGCGCCTATGCCGCCGTCCGCTCGTTCCTGCAGGGACGGGAAACGCCCAACGTCGCGGCGGTGATGGCGTTCGTCAACCGGACTCCTGACGCGACGAACGATTGCAATCCTCCCCTCGAGGGGGCACAAGACGTCGAGGGCGCGATCGAAGCTGAAATCCAGGCGGCGTACGGCGGTACTCCGAGCATTCAGACGTATTTCGTCGTCCTCGGAAATTCCTCCGGCTCCGACGGCAGCTCGAACGTGCTCGATTTCTACCTGAGCATTCAGACGGACCTGCCGCAGATGGTGACCGTCATCGATGCGACGCTTCCGATGACGCAGGGCCAGCAAGTTCTCGAGAACTTTGCAGACGGCACCTTGCAGCTCGGAACGTGCCTGTACGAGCCGGTTGCCGGGGTCGGGATCTCCGCGCTCGCTTACACGGACCCGACTGATCCTCAAAATTTGCTTCCGATACCCAGCAACGACCAGTGCACCTCCGCGAATCGAAGCACTGTGGACGGGTGGGGACTGGACAACGGCCGTATCCGCGTGTGCGGAGCCTCATGCACCGACATTCAGCAAGCGATCCTCGCGGCAAGCGCGGTCGCTCAGCAGAGTGGCGTTTCGGACGTCGTTTCCGTGGAGGGGACCGTCTCCTGCGCGGGCGTCTCCAACGAATCGGAAGATGCAGGAGCTACGGGGAGCGGCGACGCAACGGTTGACGGGGCGTCCGACGAAGATGGCAGTGGAGCCTCCGGATCGGGCAGCACGACGGTGGCCTCCGCCGACGGGTCGGCGGTCTCCCTGTGATTCGAGCAGCTGTCCTCACGGTCCGAATTGCAAACCGAGGTAGGGTCCGAGGAAGACCTGGGGCCCCGTCGCGAGGTGGTACTCGGGAGTGGGGATCGGCTGCGGAGCCTGGTTGGCCGCCAGGAGGTTCCGGGGGGCCTGGGCCGGCACCGAGTTGCTTCCGGCAATGCTTGCGCTGTCCGCCCAGAGGAGCCCCCCGATGGCAAGAGCAAGCGTCGGGATCACGCGAACCTGCAACCCCACCTCGACTGTGACGGCCGGAGACAGGTAGCCGACCGTCCCCGGGACGTAGAAGTCTTCTGCGCCGCCGCTCGTCGCCACGGCACGACGGGTCATGAACATCTCCTTGTACGAGAGCCCGAGCCCGCCGGCTACCGTCGCTCGCAAGATCGAGCCGAGTGGGAAGATGGCGCGTGCGCGGGCCGCGGCGAGGCCGCCTGCCCGGTAGAAGTGAAACGTCTCCACCCGCGCGGGCGACGCATAAGGCGATGCGTTCGATCCGCCCACCCCCGTGTAGGTTGCAGTCTGTGTGACCGTATCGAATGCTCCCGCGAGCAGGAGCTCGAATCCCACGGGATTCCAGGTAAAGCCGACGTAACCGAAAAGGCCACCGCCCATCGGTGAAGGCGTGTTGCAAGACGACGCGCCGAGTGTGTCGCAGCCCGTCTCGAGCTCGGTTCCCTGACCTCCAACTCCGAAGAGGCCCGCGAGACCCAATCCTCCGTAGATTCCCTCGATGGGCCGCTCTGCGCTGTTGACGGTGCTCACCGGGGCGACGGCCGGAGAGAGGGTGACTGTCTCCGCCCAGGTCTCCTGGGGCGCCAGGGTCAGCGCTTTCTGGTAGGGCTGATACCCATCACGGGACACCGTCACCGTGTGCTGGCCGGGGGCGACGTCGCCGGCGAACGCGCCCTGCCCCTTCGGGGACCCGTCCACAACGACGAGACCCTGGCCATCGCTGGTCCTTATCTGAAGGTGCGCGGAGATCGACGATGCAGCCAATGCGACGCTGCTGGACGTTCCGGCCACCACGTTGATCTTCTGCAAGGGCGCAATCGCCGTTGATGTTCGCCCTGTCACGTCGTGCGGCCCGGGGGCGACGTCACCCTCCCAGGGCGTCACTCCGACATCGACGCCGTCGATCAACACGCGGACGGACTCGCCCGTCGACTGCACGATCAAGTGACCTTGCGTCGCGGCCCGGACGAGCGTGATGTCGACCACCTGTTTGCCGTCGGCCGAGATGTCGCCCCTCGTTTCGACGGGCGTGAAACCGTCCTTCGTCACCCGCACCACGTGAGGTCCGACGGGGACCCGGAGGAGCGCCGGCACCGGGGACACCCCGATCGAGTGGCCGTCGACCTCGACGTTCGCCCCCGGCTCCGCGACCCGCACGGAGAGCCAGCCTGTCTTCCCCGTCAGATCCTTGAGACGCCCCGTCACGAGGGCTCTGTCTGCGGCCGTCAGCCTGGAACCGTATGTAGTGAGGACCTGCGTATACGCGTCGTACGCCTCGCCGAGTCGACCAAGCTGATACAGCGCATCGGCGGCGCCCATCTCCGCCCGCGCACCCGGCGCGACGTGGGCCGCGGCCTGGTAGTGCGCAAGCGCCGTCGACCAGTCCTTCGAGTGAGCCGCGGCATCGCCGGCCGCGAGCTCCACCTTTTCGTTCGCAGGAGGGGCAGGGGGGGCCGCAGGGGCTTGAGGAGGGGGGGGCGGTGGCGGCATGGGGGGAGTCGCCGCGGGCTGCGCGAAGGCGTAGGGCTGCGCCGTGGCCACAGCGAGACCTGCGAGGATTGCGAGAGTGCGCCGGGGTCGGGATGCCAAGAGCCGAGCTTGAGAGGCTAGAGCGCCGTCGCGAGATATGGAACCCGAAACGTGTGACGGCGGTCCAGTGCCGCGCGAGGGTGGGGCTGTACGTGAGGCGCAGCGCTTACGGACTGGGGCGGGGCTTTACGCGGAGGCGCAGGGCTTACGCGAGTCGCAGGGGTTACGGCGAGGGGCACGGTTTACGCGAATCGTGGTCGCGCACCGCTCGTCAATCCACGGCGCGCGAAGTGCCTTCGCGCGGGGGGTCGATGTATTCGACCTTCTCGCCTCGAAATGTTCGCAGCAGGGTCCGGCCGGCCCCACGCGCCAGGACATAGTCCGGACCCAAAGGCACCTTTCCCCGGCCGCCGGGCGTATCGCAAATGAGCTTCGGTAGCGCAATCCCCGAGACGCGTCCCTGCAACCTTTCCATCAGCTCCACGCCGCGTGACAAGGTCGTACGCAGATGCCCCGTGCCGCGCACCGGATCGGCCTGGAGCAAGTAATACGGGCGCACGCGAGCACGCACGAGACCACGAAATAGCGTCTCGAGGACCGCGTCGTCGTCATTGATGCCCGCAAGGAGCACCGTCTGATTCATCACGGGGAATCCTGCGTCGGCAAGGCGGATGCACGCGCGAGTGGCGCTCGTCGTCAGCTCCTTCGGATGATTGAAATGCGTCATGACCCAGAGCGGGTGATAGGGGCGCAGCGCGCGAAGCAGCTCTCGTGTGATGCGCATTGGCAGCGTGACGGGCACGCGCGTCGCGAGCCGGATCGTCTCGACGCTCGCGACGTCGCGCACCGAGGCGACCAGCCGTTCGATTCGCTCGGTGGACATGGCGAGCGGATCGCCCCCGCTGACAATCACGTCTTTTACCGCAGGGTGCGCGCGGAGCCACGCCAGCGCGGGCTTGAGGTCCTCGAGGGAGACGCTTCCCTCTCCTCCGCCGACCATGCGCGAGCGCGTACAGAAACGGCAGTAGACCGCACACCGATCCGTCGCGAGGAGAAGGGCCCGATCCGGATACCGCTGCACGAGGTGCGGAGCGACTTCGTGTGCGACCTCCCCCAGCGGATCGAGCAGGTCTCCCGGCACCGTCTCTCCCTCACTCGCGTTGGGAACGCACTGGCGGCGGATGGGGCAGGCTGGATCGTCCGGATCGACGAGGCTCAAGTAATAAGGCGTGATGCGCAGGGGGAGCCCGTCGGCCGCAGCCTTTCGTGCTCCTTCCAACTCGCGCGCCGTGAGGCGGAGCGCGCCAGCGAGGGCCTCCGCCGATCCGATCGCCTGGCGCAGCTGCCAGCGCCAGTCCGACCAGGCGACGGGTGTCCGCGCCCGGGCTACCGTCGCGCCACGGCCATCCGCCATGGCAGGCTTGCTAGCACGTCAGGGCCTGGGGCCCGAGGGGGTGAGCCCGGTCTGAGCGACGTCGACTTTGACATCCGCGAGCGCCGCTTCGTCGACCTCGACGGGGATCTCCTTGCGGAGCTGCTCGAGAAGAGCGTCTTCTCTCGCGCGCGCCGCGTCGTGCGCCAGCTTCACACGAATACTTCGCTCGGCGTCCTCGAGCGTGCGGTCGCGAGGGTCGCTCTTGCTCTCGAGCTTCACCACGTAAAAGAGACCAGCGGCGTCGACGACGCGGGGCACGACATCGCCGACGTGGCTGGCCTCGAAAACGGCCGAGCGCACTCCCGCCGGGACGTGGGGGTTGTTGCCGCGGGGATCGCCGGGAGGGCTGACGAAGCCCATGTCGCCGGCCAGGTCGGCCGGAGCCTCGCCCGCCGGACGTTCGACCGAGTACGTGCGAGCGAGGTCCCCCCACGCTCCAGCGTCTGCCGTTCGGGCCGCCTCCAGCACGCGCTGCGCAGTCGCCTTGTTTTGCACCACGATGGCGGAAATACGACGGCGCTCCGGGTCGTGAAAGTCGGAGCGGTGCGCCTCGTAGTACGCTCGCACCTGCTCTGCGGGAATGGCGTCGGCGCTCGGAGCGCCCTCGCGGGCTTTCTTCAGGATCGCGTCGCGCAAGATCTCGCGAAGCTGCTGCTGGGCCTCCGGCTCCTGATCGTACCCTCGCTCCTTTGCTTCGTCGGCGAGCAGCAAGACGTCGATCATTTCGTCGAGCAGTTCCTTCCGGCGTTCGGGCGCCTCGTACCTCATGCGATCGAACTCGTCCATGTGCTCGAGCGCCGCCGCGTAATCTCCAAGGGTGATCGTATGAGCGCCCACACGGGCGAGGACCCGTTGTGGATCGGTGGCGGACGCGCCGTGCGATGGGCCTTCGACGGCGCCGCTCTCGCTCTCGACTGCCGCGGGTTTCTTGCACCCCGCGAGCGCCCCCACGAGGAGGATCGGGACGGCGCGACCCCCGAGTCGGTGCGCGAAAGCGAGAAACGAGCGCGGCCGCATGACACCCCGATTACTATGGGACCCGCCGCTGACGCCACCGCTTCGGCACGGTCGACGGCGGTCGGGCGATCGGCCCGCGCATGGTACGGATTGCCCGTGAGCATCGGCAATCTCGGCTCCCAGGAATCGTCCGTACCGATCGATCCGACGCTCGGGCGACAAAGCGGGGGCCACGGCTCGGGACGCGGCATTTGCATCGTCGCGACCCCGCTTCGGTGGCTCGGAAGCTCGGCCGTCTTGGTTGGCGCGACACTCACCCTCTTGCACGTATATTACACGCTATCGCGATCCACACCGACGGGATGGGCGTGTCTTTTCGCCGGCATCGCGTGCATAGGAGAAGCGTCGCTCGCGCTGGGGTTCCTTCGTGCGGAAGAGTCGCGGTTGGCGCGCGAGCTTAGGATCGCCCGACACGGGAGCCCGCTTCTGCGCGCGATGGTGGGGCGCCGCCGCCAGCGAGGCCCTTTTCTCGTCGCGCGTCTCTTCGCGACGCGTCTCGGCAGCGCCGCAGTGTTTCTGGCCGACGGCGAAGAGTCGGCCGCGCGCGACGTGCTGGGCGAGGAGCCTCCCTGGATGCACGTCGGGCGGCTGGGGTGGCTGCGCACCGTCGTTCTCGCGGACGCCGACCGCGCGACCGGCACCGCGGCGGGTCAGTTGAGATGTGTCGAGCAGCTCAGCGCGGCGCGCACGACCGGGAACCGGGAAGCCGACCTGTACCGACTTCACGTCTTGGTGAAGGCCGTGCTTGAACGGGGGGACGCGGAGCGGGCGCTCGATCTGACGACACAGCTGATCCAGTCAACGGACGCGGACGAGCGAATCTACGCCACATGGCTGAGGATCTGGTTCGAGCTGGATTCGGGCGCCGACGAGGGCGAATGGCCCGCGCTCGCCGAGGAGGATGCCCGTCTGGCGGCTCTGAGGGCCCGATCTCAAGGTGCCGAGGCTCTGGTCGGTAAGCTGGAGGCCAGGCTGGTCGCCATTGCGCGCACGACGCCGCAAGGGTAAGGCCCGCCTTCGGATGACTCCTTTGGACGAGCGCGACGACGAGACGGTGGCTCCCCCGCCGCCCGATCCCGCTCTCAAATACCGCCGCGTCGTGCTCAAGCTGAGCGGCGAGGCGCTCTGCGGGCGCGACGGCGGATTCGGGATCGACGGAAACGTCATTCGGGAAACCGCTACGGAGCTCGCCGAGGTGCACTCGCTTGGCGTGCAGATCGGCGTCGTTGTCGGCGGTGGAAATATCTTTCGCGGGCTCAAGGGGGCGAGCACGGGCATGGACCGCGCCCAGGGCGATTACATGGGCATGCTGGCCACCGTCATCAACGCGTTGGCCATGCAGGACGCGCTCGAGAAGGCCGGCGTCGCCACACGGGTCATGACCGCGCTCGAGATTCGTCAGGTCGCCGAGCCCTACATTCGGCGGCGCGCAATCCGCCACCTCGAGAAGGGTCGTATGATCGTTTTCGCCGCTGGCACGGGCAACCCCTATTTCTCCACCGATACGGCGGCCGCACTGCGCGCGATGGAAATCCATGCCGACTGTCTTTGCAAAGCGACCAAGGTGGAGGGCATCTACGATCGAGATCCTGTCCGACATCCGAACGCGGAGATGTATTCGCGCGTCACGTTCGATCGGTTCCTGGCGGAGCGAATCGGCGTGATGGACTCGACCGCCGTGACCCTTTGCCGCGACAACGACATGCCCATTCGCGTGTTCAAGATGGCGACCCGAGGGAACATCAAGCGCGTTGTCCTCGGCGAGGCGATCGGGACGATCGTCGAGGGGTGAGCGTCGCCCCGACTAATGATCGAAGGGCGAGGGCCACCAGAGGTATTCGAGCGTCGCCCGGTCGGCGAAGCTGTAGCGGATGGCGTCGAGATAGTCCGTGAAGGTGAGCAGGGCGCTGAAAAGGTGGGCCCGGCGTCGGATCCAGGGCAGGCGAATGGTGTCGTTGACGATTCGCTCCATGGCGCGGAGCGGCAGCCGACGGGCGGCGCGGATGACCGCCTCGCCCGACGGCGTGAGCCACAAGGTCCAGGTTCGTCGGTCCTTGTCACGGCGCCGCGCGATCCATCCTCGCCCGAGCAGGGCTCGGACCATCCTTGAGACGACCGACGCGCTGACTCCGAGCTTTCGCCGTAGCTCGCTCTGACGAAGCTCGATGCACGAAGGGCGGCGGTACTCGGCGTGCAAAAGTGCCGACAAGAGGCCGAAGCGTGCGCCGGTCAGCCCGGGCCACGCGAGGAGCGGCTTGCGGGTCACGCGGAGGAGCTGTGAAAGACGCGCTTGGCGCCGAACGCAATGGCGTGCATGCGGCGGGACCAAGAGCACCGCTCGTGCCGCCCGACGGGCGGGCGGGGGGTTGCGTGCGGGCGGCGGGGCTGGGGGAGGGGCGAGATCGTTGCCATGGCGATGATTCCCGCCCAATCGCCCCGGCGCGTCCCCTGCGAGCCCCCCCGAGCCGCCGGCGTGCCCCGCCCCGCGCGAGCCCCCCCCGCCCGGCACTCTCGCGCCCCCGTGTCGGCCGGACGGGTGTCCGCGACAGATGCCGCCCTGTCCCGAGACATTCGGCGCCCTTCGCGACAGGCGATCGGGCGCCCTCTCGGAAGAGGATCCCGTGCGCTTCTCGACTCAAAGCTGCCCGCCTGATTTAAATTAGGGACGCCCGCTCCAGCCCGGAGCAAGCACCCCCGAGAAGACGTGCCGCGCGGGGCCCCGCATCGTCGCCCGGTGGTCGCGCCCGATCGTGACTTCGAGACGACCGCCCGGAAGAGTCATGCCGATGACGCGGTCGAGCGACGCAATCCCCCGCGCGCACGCCACGGCGGCCGTGGCACACGCTCCCGTCCCGCACGCAAGTGTCATCCCCACGCCCCGTTCCCACACCATGAGCTCGATTCCACCCCCATCGGCCCGTGCAAATTCGACGTTGGTGCCACTCGGGAACTCCACGCTCGTCGCCACGCGCGGCCCGATCCGTTCTACGTCTGCACGCGCAAAGTCACCGAAGACGACGGCGTGAGGATTTCCGGCGTCTGCCAGCGTCACGGTCAGTCGCTCGCCACCGACCTCCAGCGACCGCTCTCCGAGGACGGCGATGACCCCCATGTCGATCGTGACGAACGCTGTCCCGGCGCGACCGGGAGGATCGAACGAAACAGCATCGTCGACCTCGCACGAGCGGACGCCGGCGTCGGTGTCGAGCTTGAGCGTTGCGCGACGCAGCCCGCGCGCACGGGCCACATGGAGCGCGACGCACCGTGCCCCGTTGCCGCACATCTCCGGGACGGAGCCGTCCGCGTTGAGCACGCGCATGCGGACGTCACAGTCGCCGCGGCGCGGGGGTAGGACGAGGAGCACTCCGTCGGCCCCGATGCCGCGCCTGCGATCACAGAGACCCGGCGCCTGCTCGACCGCGACCGCTCGCTCGTCGAGCGCGTCGACCACGACGAAGTCGTTACCCAATCCCTCGTATTTTCGAAACTGGAGGCCCGCGCTCATCCGAGCAGGCCGTAGCACGCCTCGCGACGCCCCGCGTTTTCGAGTGGACCGTTCGCGCGAGGGCTTCGCGCGAGGGCGCCGAGGCGGCCCTGTTACCGGAGCACGCCCCGCGCTTTCGGGCAGGCCGCGGTCTGCTAGCGTACGCTCCGTGTCGCGACTTCGCTGGATGACCGCCGGAGAGTCTCACGGCCCGCGCCTGACTGCGATCGTCGAGGGGATCCCGGCAGGGCTGGCTCTTCTGAGCGCAGACGTGGATGCCGATCTCGCGCGCAGGCAACGCGGCTACGGCCGCGGCGGGCGGATGAAGATCGAGACCGATCGAGTGGAGTTCGTCGGCGGCGTCCGGGCGGGCGAGACGCTGGGATCACCCATCGCGATGTCGATCGCCAATCGCGATCACGCGAACTGGATTGACCGAATGTCGGCGGCGCCCCTTCCAGCGCCGGTGGAGCCGCTCACGCGACCCCGGCCCGGACACGCCGACTTGGCGGGCGGTCTGAAATACGGGAGACACGATCTGCGGGACGTGCTCGAACGGGCGAGCGCGCGAGAGACCGCCTCTCGCACCGCGGTCGGAGCGGTATGTCGCAGGCTGCTGGCGGCGTTCGGCATCGACGTGTTCGCGCACGTGATCTCGATCGGACCGGTCGAGGCCGCCCAGGCGCGCGACATGCCGCCTGCCGAGCTTCGCTCGAAGTCTCGCGCGAGCGATCTCGCGTGCGCCGATGCAGCGGCGGAGGCGCTCATGAAGGAGGCCATTCACGAGGCCGCCCACGCCGGAGACACCCTCGGAGGAGTCTTCGAGGTCGTCGCGACCGGCGTGATGGCCGGACTCGGCAGCCACGTGCAGTGGGATCGGAAGCTGGATGGACGCCTGGCTCAGGCGCTGATGAGCATCCAGGCCATCAAGGGGGTGGAGATCGGCGCGGGCTTCGGCGCGGCGCGCACGCGTGGCTCGGGGGTTCATGATCCCATTCACTACGACGCCGCATCTCGGCGATTCACCCGTCCAACGAACCGGGCCGGCGGGCTCGAGGGCGGAGTCACGAACGGCGAGCCGGTCGTCTGCCGCGCGGCCATGAAGCCGATCGCCACGCTGAAGAAGGCATTAGCCAGCGTCGACGTCGTCTCGAAGGAGCCATATGACGCCGCTTTCGAGCGCAGCGACGTGTGCGCCGTGTCGGCTGCCAGCGTCGTGGGCGAGGCGATGGTCGCGATCGTCCTGTCGGATGCGCTGCTCGAGAAGTTCGGCGGAGACTCGGTGCAAGAGATCTCGCGGAACATCGAGAGCTATCGCGCGCAGCTGAGCGATTACTGACCATGCGATCCCGCGCCCCGGTCGCTTGGCTCGGGACCTGACGATGCGATCCATCGTTCTCAGTGGCTTCATGGGCAGCGGCAAGAGCACCGTCGGCCCTCTCGTCGCGGCGCGGCTCGGCCTGCCCTTCGTCGACACCGACGAAGAAGTCGAGCGCGCCACCGGGGAGCGGATCGCGGACCTCTGGCGACGCGAGGGCGAATCGGCGTTCCGACAGCGCGAAGCCGCGTTGGCGCAGGCGCTTCTCGAGGACAGCCGGCCGAAGGTGATCGCCTTCGGGGGTGGTACGGTCACGATGCCGCACGTCCGGAGGCTGGCCATCGATCGCGCGCTCGTGGTCACGCTGACCGGTTCCCCCGAAGCGCTCGCCGCGAGGGCCGGAACGGGGGTCACACGACCCCTGCTCGCGTCGCCCGGAGACGATCCCGTCGCTCGCGTCCGCGAGCTTCTGGCTCAGCGGCGCGATGCTTACGGCGAGTGCCATCTGACGGTCGCCACCGATGCGCTCGACGTGGACGCGGTCGCCACCGCCGTCGTCGCCCTATCGCGGCGAAATCCCCTCCTCGTGCCGCTGGGCTCTCGCAGCTACGCCATCGACGTTTGCTCCGACGAACCGCCGCGACTCACGGATGCGATCGCGCGCTGCGCGCCCTCCTCGATCGTGCTGGTGACGGACTCCCACGTCCAGCGCGCCCGCGGCGGCGCAATCGAGCGTGCGATCGGCGGCGTCGACGTCCCGATCACGCGCGTCACTCTCCCTCCGGGCGAAGAGAACAAGACACTCGCAACCGTCTCGGCGATCTGGGATGCCGCGCTCGGTGCCCGCGTGGACCGAGACGCTCTCCTCCTGGCCGTCGGAGGCGGCGTCGTGGGCGATCTTGCGGGGTTTGCCGCGGCTTGCACGTTGAGGGGGATACGTTTCGTGCAGGTTCCGACGACCTTGCTCGCGATGGTCGACTCGTCCGTGGGGGGCAAGACGGGCATCGATCACCCGACCGGAAAGAATCTCGTCGGAGCATTCCACCAGCCTTCGGCGGTCGTTGCGGACCTCGATCATCTTTCGACGCTCGACGGGCGACAGTTCGCCGCTGGCCTCGCCGAGGTCGTGAAGATCGCCCTCGTCGCAGACGAAGGGCTACTCGAAGATCTCGAATCGGCTGCGGCCGCTGTCATCGGGCGAGATCGCGTTGCGCTCGCGCGCATCGTCCGCGCCGCCATCGACGCCAAGATCCGAATCGTCCGTGATGACGAACGCGAAAGTGGCGTGCGAGCTCTGCTCAATCTGGGGCACACGATCGGACACGCGCTCGAGGCAAGGGGGGGCTATTCGCGCTGGCTGCACGGGGAAGCCGTCGCGCTCGGAACGATCGTCGAGCTACGCGCGACCGCAGTTCTCGGGTGGACGCCCCGGGCGCTGGTGCACCGCGCGGAGCGATTGTTCAGCACCGTGGGCCTTGCGACGCACGTCGACGAGGCGGACCTCGCCGCCGCGTGGCCGTTCGTCGATCGTGACAAGAAGAGAGACCAAGGTGCGCTCCGGCTTCCGGTCGTCATGGCGGCCGGCAGGGCGGTCGTCGAGCGAGTGACGCCCGCCGATCTCCGCGCTGCGGTGCTCAATTCCGACCCTCAGCGGCCCGCGTGATCCGGCGCCCGGGCCCCCGCGCAGGTGCTGCGCGGCGTGCACCGCCTCCCACACGGGAGAGTCCACTCCCACGCCAAAGGCCGCTCCGCGACAGCGACGTTTTTTGGCGAGTGCTTCATATCGCGGTAGGCTTTCAAGCGGGAGTCATGGCTCGCGCGAGGACCGACGACGAGCGAAGAAGGAGGAGAGGTCAGATGAAACGCTTCTGGGGACGTGCGCTCGCCGGAGCCGTGCTGGTCGGCGTCCCGGCCGTCTTCGTCCCCGCCTGCGCGCACGATGACACGACGCTGTTCGTCTACGACGTCCTCGCGCAGCCGACGGTAACCCCCGGTCAATCATGCACGTTCACGAGCAGCGTCACCCAGCCGTTCATCAACGGAGGACTCCTCGATATCGACCTCAGTGTCTCGTACGAAGCGGAGTTCTTGATCGGGAATCAGATGATCGCGCAAGCGAACCCCAACGCCCCGAAGACCGAGACCTCGTTCATCCAGGTGCAGGGAGCGGTGGTGACGATCAAGGACAGCACGGGGAGCCAGGTGCTTGCACAGTACACAGATAACAGCTCCGTCACGGTGCCGCCGGCCAGTGGCGGGACGCCGGGCTTCGCCCCCGTCGGGATCACCATTGTCGATGCGAACACCGTCCTGAAGTACGGCGCGAATGGCCTGCGTGTTCTCACGTTCACCCAGTTCTTCGGCGTGACGCTGGGGGGACAGTCCGTCCAATCCAACGTGTACGAGTTTCCGGTCGACATGTGCGAAGGGTGTCTCATCGACTACTTGAACGCCCCGGGGTATCCGCTGCCCAATTGCGTGAACAGCGCCAACGTCGCCGCCCCGATGTCCGAGCCGTGCATTCCGGGCCAAGACTTGGCGATCTCGTGCCTGCTTTGCCTCGACAACACCGACTGCAATCCGCAGGTGCAGCCCTTCCCAACGCCCGATGCCGGCGCGGACGCGGGCACCAGCAGCGCAAGCAGCAGCACGAGCACGGGCATCGACTCCGGGACGACCGGCCAAGATGCATCCACGGATGGGTCCCCGGGGGGGCCCGAGGCAGGACCGTCTGACGCGACCGCCGACGCTCCCGCCGACGCTGAAGCGGACTGACGAGCGAAGGTCCGGGCGGCCCCGGGCGTCCGGGGCGACAGGAGACCCCGAAAACAAAACCGGTGTACGGTAGCGGTCGGATGGCGCGCACGGTCGAATTGCGGATTGCTGGGCAGAGTTACCGGGTCGTGAGCTCCGCGTCGGCCGAGGAGCTCGAACGCCTCGCCGCGGTCGTCAATCGGAAGATGAACGAGCTCGCCCCCCACGGGCGCGTGGATGGCTCGCAGCGTCTTCTGCTCGTCGCGCTGGCGCTTGCCCACGACGTGGAGGAGGAGCGCGGACACCGCGAGGCGCTCTGGAATCGGACGCGAGAATTCCTGGGACAGCTTCTCGGCCGGGTGGACGCGGCGCTGGCAAATCCCCTGGTTCTCGGTGCGGCCGTGGGTGCCGTCGGCACCGGGATGGGGGAAGGAGGAATGGGCGTCGCTCCGGGGGGCGGGGCTTCGGATGCCCATCTCGGAAAGTCGGATGCTCATCTCGGGAAGATCGAGCCAGGGGAGGAACGTTTCACGTGAAACAACCGCTCTCGGGCGCGTCGGCCTTTGCGGGCGCCGTCGCTTCGACGCCCCCGGCGCTCGCCTTTCTCGACGCAGCGCTCGACGCCGACGGTGCACGGGCGCTTCGGCGAGAGCGCCCGGAGCCGAGGGGCGATCCAGCCGTATCGTTTTGTTCGAACGATTACCTCGCGCTCGCCCATCGGCCCATCGCCGCCCAGGCGCCTGCGGGCGCCGGGGCGTCCCGACTCGTCGTCGGAGAGCACGCCGAGCACCGCCGTCTCGAGGCGTTTTCCGCGGGATGGGTCGGTTACCCGGCCGCGCTTGCCTTCTCCAGCGGATACGCCGCCAACGTCGGGCTGATCTCGTCGCTGGCGGCCCCAGGCGACCTCATCGTCAGCGACGAATTGAATCACGCATCGCTCATCGACGGCGCCCGCCTCGCCAGGGCCCGCGTCGCCATCGTCCCCCACCTGGACACCGCGGCGGTCGACCGGACGCTGCAGGAGCACCGTGGGGGTCGCTCCTTCGTCGTGACGGAGTCGTACTTCAGCATGGACGGCGACTCTCCCGACCTGAGGGAGCTTCGCCGCATTTGCGACATTCGGTCGGCCGCGCTCCTCGTCGATGAGGCCCACGCGCTCGGTGTCCTCGGCCCGGACGGTCGAGGCCTTTGCGCCCAGGCCGGGATCCTGGCGGATGCTCTCGTGGGAACGTACGGAAAGGCATTCGGGGCAGCCGGCGCCTTCGTCGCAGGCTGCCCGGCGCTCATCGATTGGCTGTGGAACCGAGCCCGCACGTTCGTATTCTCGACAGGCCTAAGCCCTGCGGTTGCGGCCGCAGCCCGCAGCGCCCTGGCCCTCGCGGATTCGCAGCCGTGGCGGCGCGAGCGGGTCCACAGCGCAGCCAACGACCTGCGCGACGGCCTGCAGAAGCTGGGCGTCGCTCCCCGTGGCTTCGGTCACATCCTTCCGTGGATCCTGGGGGACCCTGGGGAGGCACTCCGAGTCGCCGCAGCGCTGCACACGCACGGTCTCGACGTCCGCCCGATTCGTCCGCCGTCCGTGCCCCCGCGAACCGCGAGGATCCGGCTCACCGTGACAGCAGCTCATGGGCCCGCTGACATTCGCCGCGCGCTGGCCGCGATCGAGCGCGTCCTGGCGTCGTCGGTTTCATCATGAGCGGCTCGCGCCTCGTCGTCATCGCCGGGACAGGGACCGAGATCGGCAAGACTCACTTCGCCGAGGCGCTCCTCCGCGCGCTCTCCACTCGCCACGGCCGCGTCCTGGGCCTCAAGCCCATCGAGAGCGGCCTGCTCCAACCCACCGCGTCGGATTCTGCGCGCCTCGAGCGCGCATCCACGTTCCACGTGGAACCGTTCGGCTACTCATTCGCCGAGCCGCTTTCGCCCCACCTCGCCGCGCGTCGCAGCGGGACCGTCATCGACCTCGAGCCGCTCGTGGCCGCGATCGACGCCATCCGCACCGAAGCGGACGTCGTCGTGCTCGAGCTGCCGGGAGGTCTCTTTACCCCACTGTCGGATACTGTAGTCAACGCGGACTTCGCACGAGATCTCGACCCCGACCTCACCCTCTTGGCCGCCCCGGATCGGCTCGGCGTCTTGAACGACGTCCTCAGCGCCCTACGTGCCGCCGAGACGGTGCCCCTTCCCATCGGGGGCATCATCCTCGTCACCCCGGAACGGCGCGACCTCTCGACCGGTCACAACGGCCCCGAGCTTCGCCGCCTCGTGCCGATTCCGCTGGCCGTCACGCTGCCTCGCTCTGAAGTCGACGAGCTCGTGCACCATGACGCCATCGCCGAGGTCGTCTCGCTCATCACGAGCTGACTGTGACGCGTCCCCGTTCCAGCGTGATCCCTGCGGCTCCGAGCCCCCTTGCCAAGCTCGGATCGTGCGTGACGATGACGATCGTCGCACCCGACGCTCCTTCCTCTTCCAGCACCCCCTGGAGCCGCGCCGACGACGCGGCGTCCAGCCCGCCCGTGGGCTCGTCCAGCAGGAGCAGACGCGGCGAGTGAACCAGGGCCCGCGCCAGCGCGACCCGCTGCCTTTGCCCCTTCGAGTACGTTCGGACGTGCCGATCGACGAATGCCCCAAGGTCGAACCGCTCCACCGCCCGTCCTACGGCGACCACCGGGTCCGCTCCCCACAAGCGCGCCGCCAGCTCGATGTTTTCCCGTCCTGTCAGGTCCGGGTAACAGAGCGAGTCGTGGCCCAGCCACCCCAGGTTCCTCCGGACCTCCCTCCGCGTTCGACCAAACGACCCATGATCGACGTGGCCGGATGTGGGGCGTGTGAGCGTCCCGAGAATCGACAGAAGGGTCGACTTCCCCGAGCCATTCGAACCCTGAACGACCGACACGCTCCCTTCTTCGATGCGCCAATCGACGCCAACGAGCGCACGCACAGGGCCATACGTTTTGGTCACATTTCGCAGATCGATCATGGCCAGCCGTCCCAAGGATATAGGGGACCCGGGCCGCGGCCTGATCCCTTTGCCCCAAAACCGCGTCTATGGGCGGCCGTGCTAATCTGGGCAACATGACGGCTGCCGCCGCCCGCATCGCCCAGGAGCTGCCTGCCCTCCAAACGCTGCGCCAAACCGTTGAAGCCGCTCTCGAGGGAAAGCGCGACGCGGTCGAGCTCGCGCTGGTTGCGCTCCTCGCACGCGGCCACCTTTTGATCGAGGACGTGCCCGGGGTCGGGAAAACAACGCTCGCGCGAGCCCTTGCGAAGTCCGTGGGCGGCGATCTCCGGCGCGTGCAGTTCACAAGCGACCTGCTGCCGAGCGACGTGCTCGGGGTCAGCGTCTACGATCAGCGGCGCGGCGAGTTCGTCCTGCGGCAGGGCCCCATCTTCGCGAACATTCTGCTCGCCGACGAGATCAACCGCGCGAGCCCCCGAACGCAATCCGCGCTCCTCGAGGCGATGAACGAGGGCCAAGTCTCCCTCGACGGACAGACCATTCCGCTCCCCGACCCGTTTTTCGTAATTGCCACGCAGAATCCTCAGGATTTCGCGGGGACGTTCCCATTGCCGGAATCCCAGCTCGATCGTTTCTTGCTCCGCCTGCGCATCGGGTATCCGCCTCCCCAAATCGAGATGCGCCTCGTGCTCGATGGCCACAAGGACACCGCCCGCGACGTCGCCTGCGTCCTCGACCCCGGGCGCCTGGTCGGCCTCCAGCGCGAGGTCGAACGCGTCACGATCGACACCTCGCTCGCGAACTACCTGCACGCGCTCATCATGGCGACGCGCAGCTCGCCGTTGCTGTCGCTCGGAGCCTCGACCCGCGCCGCCATGGCCCTCGGTCATGCCGCCCGCGCCCGCGCCCTGCTGCGCGGCCGACACTATTGCATCGCCGACGACATTCACGACCTGGCCATCCCGGTTCTCTCGCACCGCGTGAGACTCGTGACTCAAGCCGATGGCTTCGTTCCGACTCGCGACGAAGCCGAGGCCGCCTTGCGCGACATCATCGGCCGCATTCCCGTCCCGCTTTGAGCCCGTGCCGACGCCCGCGCCCTCGCCGCCCCGCCCTGATGCCTTCATCGATTGGTCGACGGCCTGGCGGCGGCGCATGCGCCCGCCACGTCGACTGAAGTTCACCCGCGAAGGCAAGTTCTTCGTCGGCATCACTCTCGGGGTCGGGTTCGCGGCCATCAACACGGCGAACAACCTCCTTTACCTCCTCCTTGGGATGCTCCTCGCGCTCATCGTCGTCAGCGGGATCATGAGCGAGCTCTCCCTCCGCGACTTGACCGTCGTCCGCCGTCTGCCGCTGCGCGCCCAAGTTGGACGCGCGCACCTCGTCGAAATCGAAGTTTTCAACCACAAACTCCACATCCCGTCCTACGCCATCGAGATCGAGGACCTGCGCCAGGGCCAACCCGCGGACAAGAGGTGCTTCTTTCTCAAGATCAGCCCCAAATCAGCGCAGGTCGCGGCCTACCGGCGCACCCCCGTGCGCCGCGGTCGTGATGTGCATTCGGGCTTCCGCATTGCGACACGCTTTCCCTTCGGCCTCTTCGAGAAATCCCGCGAGGTGTCGGCCGTGGGCGAGCTCATCATTTATCCTGCGATCGATCCGGTCGAGCTCAGCCCTTCGCCCGGGGGTCGGTTCGCCGGAGCCGAGCACGTCGTCGGCCGTGGTCACGGTCACGACTTCCTCGGCTTGAAGCTGATGCGCCCGGGCGAAGACCCTCGCGACGTGCACTGGCGGAAGACCGCCGCTGTCGGGCAGCTCGTCATGCGGGAGCGCGCGAGAGAGAGTCGTCCTGACGTCACATTGACGCTCGACAACGTTCGCCCCGACGGAGCCGGGGAGGACTGGAACGTCGCCTTCGAACGCCGCATCCGCGACGTCGCCTCACGAGCGGTCACCCACGTCAAGCGCGGCGACCGCGTGGCGATCGTCAGCACGAGCGGCCCCGCGACCCGGGCCGATCGCACGGTCGGAGTGGACCCGCTCCTGCGTTTCCTTGCCCTGCTCGAGCCCGCCCTCCGAGCCCTGTCGCCGCGGCCTGCCGAGCCGATCCAGATCTCGGTCGCCCCCAACAACGATTCGGCACACATTCCGATCGGCGCTGCCAAATCCGGGGCCGCCGAATGAAATTCGGCCTCGTGCATCGAATCATGACCGACGCCCTTGCGGCGCTCGGCGTCCTCGCCGTCGTGAGCACGGCATCGCTCGGGCCCTGGACGAATCTCATCCTCGTCGCCGGGCTCGCCATCGCAATCGCGCTTCCAGAGCGCTGGCAGGGACGTCCGGCCCTGCGGCACTTCGCCACTCTCGCACCGGCCGTTCTCCTCTTCATCCAAGGCGTGCGCCTCGCGGCGGGCCACTCACCCCTGGACGTCGCCGTGGAGTTTGCGGCGCTACTCCAGATCGTGCGCCTCGCCACGAGAAGGGGCGCCGCCCACGACCAGCAGATCATCGTCCTCGCGATGCTCCATTTCGTCGCCGGCACGGTTCTCGGCGGCGGCCTCACCTACGGCCTCTGTTTTTTGGGCTTTCTCGTCGTGGCTCCCGGGGCCTTGGTCCTCAGCCATCTCCGCCGTGAGGTCGAGGGCAACTATCGTCAAGGCGCCCGCGACCGCACCGGCCTTCCCGTCGACGTTCCACGCATCCTCCGCAGTCGCCGGGTCGTCGGGCGAGGCTTCTTGTCGGCCACGTGCCTGCTGTCGGTGCCCATCCTGCTGTTCACGACGGCTCTTTTCATCCTTTTCCCTCGCATCGGCCTGTCCCTTTTGCTGCTCAGCCATCCCCGTGCGGGACGCATGATCGGCTTTTCCGAGCACGTCAATCTCGGCGATGTCGGAGTTCTGCGAGACGACCCCACGATCGCGCTCCGTTTCGAATTGTCCGACCTGCCCGAGCCGCCTCCGACGCGCATGACGCTGCGGCTGCGGGGGACCGCGTTCGATGGATACGACGGCCGTGCCTGGGCCCGAACCCAGCACGACGCCCCCCACGCCCCCGATCACGGTTTCGGTGCCGACACCTACCCGTTGTTCCGGTTGCCGGACGTGACCCGTGATCGACAGGTGGCCTTCGATCTGGAAGCGATCGATCCCCCCGTCGTTTTTCTGCCGCCGCGCGCCGTCGCACTTCGCGTGCGCACGCCCTCGGCCCTCGCCTTCAGTGAGCCGCTCACCATTCAGCGCGGAGCCGAAGGAGAGCTTCGGTACTCCGCACCCGACGCACGCGGTCTACGCTACGACGTCTACCTGGCCGAAGCGGACGAGCCACTTCTCGAACCGCTGTCGCCCTCCGATCGCGCCCGCTACCTCCAGCTTCCCCCCGAGCTTCCGGGCCGGGTGACCGAGCTCGCGCACAAGTGGACCGACTCCTTGCCGTCCTCGGACGCCAAGGCGGCCGCCATCGAAGAACACCTCCGCAAGGAGTTCGCTTACGACCTGCACTCGCCTTCGGCCGGCACGCCGCACCCCGTTGACCACTTTCTCTTCGAGTCGCACCGGGGCCATTGCGAGTTCTTCTCCACCGCGATGGCGATCCTCCTTCGCGCCGTAGGCATCCCCTCACGAAACGTCACCGGGTTCGTCGGCGGCACGTGGAATCGCTTCGGCCGCTACTACGCCGTGCGACAAGGGGACGCGCATTCGTGGGTCGAGGCGTACATCGACGATTCGCCTCGCGTGAGTTGGAAGACGTTCGACCCTACCCCTGCGAGCGGCGCCCAGCCGCTGGAGCCACCGACAGGCGTCTACTACTACGTGCGCGATTTCATCGAGGCACTGTCCCAGAGATGGAACACGTACGTCGTCGGCTACGACGTCCACAAGCAGATGCGGCTGTTCGAGGACGTCAGCCGCCGCTACGAGCGAATGCGAAGTCGCGCTGGGATCGACAAGGGAATCCTCGACAAAGTCACCCGGGGTCCGGTCGTGGCCGGGCTCTCCCTGGGACTTGCGGCGGTCGCCTACACCCTCTGGCGACGACATCGACAGAGGTCGGGCATTTCCGACGGCAAGACGGAGGGCAGTCGCCCCGTCGACCCCCGCGCCGAGTCGGCGGCCGCGCTCTTTCGCGCGCTCGAGTCCGCGCTCCAGCTCCATGGCATCACGCGCTCTCCCTCCACCCCGCCGCTGCGGCACGCGGAGGACCTCCAGTCGCGTCGACATCCCCTCGGCGACGAGACCCTTTCGCTCACCCACATCTATCTCGAAGCCCGCTTCGGCGGGGTCCGCTTGACCGACGAGATGCGGCGAACCTTCGAGCGTCGCGTTCGGGACATCCGGAGCGTGCGCCGCGCGACGACCTCGACGTGAATCGCTTACGTGGCCGTCCGATTCAAGTTGATCTGCACGAGATCGTCACCGACCGCCCGGCGCCCCAGGCCATACATGCTCCCGGGACGCGGCCGGGCCATACGCCCGTCGAACTCCAGATCCGGCTCGCCGGTCTCGATCCATGCAAGGACGGTGGGCTGCCCGCTCACGCCCGGTACGCGATCCCGGAACTCGACCATGCTGATGTGCACGCCGTCTCGAAGCTCGTCCGCCGTGACGGCCCGCTGCGCGCTTCCGATCGGGCGCTCGTACCGCCCGGGCCTTTCGTTGACGGTCGAGTCGTACGACTGCACGACGAGCCGGTACACGCCCTCCAGTCCCTGCAGCGGTCCGTCCGCACGAATCTCGGCGCGAATCGTTTCCGCCGCATCCCCCAGGGTGGTGGCGGCGACGAGCGCAATCCACGAGCCCGTCGCTGCCGACGGCATGTGGCGCTTGGCGATCTTCTTGGGCCTCAGCATCTCGCGCTCCCGTCCAAGGTCTGCACGAATCACGCCAGGCTCGAGTGAGGCGCCCGTCAAGGCGACCCGCGGCCCGAATCCCGTGCAATTCCCCGAGTGCGCGGGGCTTCGCCAGCCGGCGACCGCGCTTGTCCGCTGTCGCGCCCCGAGCGACAGCTTCCAACCCCTGGATCTCGCGGGCTTTGATCGCCCCGTCAGCGGGGGTCCCCGAAGGATCCCGGAGGCGTCGGGTGTCCGACGGATGACGACAAAACAGTCACACCGCTGGTGAATGGCACAGCCGATTCAGGGGAGCACGCCCTCCCCCCCTGGCCGGCGCCTCAGCGCCGTGGCCCGCGACGCCACAAAGCGTTGCATGGCGTGCCGCTCCGGATTTGGTTTCCGGCAACGCTGGCCTCCCTAAATGCATCCTGCGGAATCCTTCGGAACGGCGCTCTAGTTTTGCATTCTCGCGGCGAAGGTCAGATCCCCCCCAGGACCCGCGTCGACTTCGACGCGCGTTCCAGGAGGAAACTCGCCCGCCAGCACTTTTCGCGCGAGTGGGTCCTCGAGACTTCGCACGATGGCTCGTTTGAGGGGGCGCGCTCCGTACTGGGGATCCCAACCGGCCTGAGCCAGCCGGTCTTTGGCGCGATCGCTCACCGAGAGCGACAGGTCGCGTTTCTCGAGGCGCTTTGCGAAGCGATCGAGCTGGATGTCGACGATCTTCCGGATCTGCGCCGGCTCCAGCCGATTGAAGACGACGGCTTCGTCCAGACGATTCACGAACTCCGGCCGGAAAACTTTCCGGACCTCGTCCATGACGGCGTGGCGAACGAGCTCCCTGCGACTTGCCGCGTCGAGACCCGGGCGCTCGTCGATCGCCTGGATGTGCTGGGAGCCGATGTTGCTCGTCATGATGAGGACCGTGTTCTTGAAGTCGACGGTGCGCCCCTGGCCGTCGGTCAAGCGGCCGTCGTCGAGCACCTGCAGCAGCAGATTCCACACGTCTCCGTGCGCTTTCTCGACCTCGTCGAAGAGAATCACGGCGTACGGTCGCCGGCGAACCGGCTCCGTGAGCTGCCCGCCCTCCTCGTAACCGACGTAGCCGGGCGGCGCTCCGATGAGCCGCGCCACGGAGTGCTTCTCCATGTACTC
The DNA here is from genome assembly GCA_035622655.1 of Polyangiaceae bacterium. GTDB lineage: Bacteria > Myxococcota_A > Polyangia > Polyangiales > Polyangiaceae > Palsa-1150. The sequence goes on along the minus strand of DASPUY010000050.1, from coordinate 2,696 downwards.
GCTCATGTCGATGCGGATCATCGCCCGCTCGTCGTCGAACAGGAATTCGGCCAGCGCGCGCGCCAGCTCCGTCTTCCCAACCCCGGTGGGGCCGAGGAACAAGAAGCTTCCGATCGGACGGTTGGGATCCCCCAGCCCGGCGCGGGACCGCCGCACGGCGTTGGCCACGGCTTCGATGGCCGCATCCTGGCCGATCACGCGCTTCTTCAGCTCGTCTTCCATGTGGAGGAGCTTGAAGGTCTCGCCCTGCATCATCTTCGTAACCGGGATCCCGGTCCACTTGGACACGATCGCGGCGATGTCCTGGTCGGTCACTTCCTCCCGCAGGTAGCTGGTCTTGCTCTGCACCTTCGCGAGGGTCTTTCGGAGGTCGTCGATTCGCCGCTCCAGCTCGGGGATCTTCCCGTACGTGATTTCGGCGACCCGCCCGAGATCTCCGCGACGCTGCGCCTGCTCGGCATCGTTTCTCAACGTCTCGACTTCCGGCTGCGCCTTGCGGATCTGCTCGATGATCTCCTTCTCGCGTTGCCACTGGGCCTTCATCGCGCTCGACGATTCTTCGAGCTCCGCGATCTGCCGCGCGACCTCCTCGAGCCGGAGCTTGCTGGCCTGGTCGCGTTCCTTCTTGAGCGCCTGCTGCTCGATCTGCATCTGCATCAGTTTGCGTTGCAGAGCGTCGATTTCGGCCGGCATGCTGTCGACTTCCATCTTGATCTTGGCGGCGGCCTCGTCGACCAGGTCGATCGCCTTGTCGGGCAAGAAGCGATCGGGAACGTACCGGTCGCTGAGCGTCGCCGCCGCGACCAGCGCGGCATCCTGGATCCGGATGCCGTGGTGAATCTCGTAGCGCTCCTTGAGCCCTCGCAATATCGCGATCGTGTCAGCCACGGTCGGCTGCGACACGTAGACCGGTTGGAAGCGCCGTTCGAGCGCAGCGTCCTTCTCGATGCGTTTGCGATACTCGTCGAGAGTCGTCGCGCCGATGCAGCGCAGCTCGCCGCGGGCAAGGGCGGGCTTCAGCAAGTTCGCGGCGTCCATCGCCCCCTCCGCAGCGCCCGCGCCCACGATCGTGTGAAGCTCGTCGATGAACAGGATGATGGTGCCGTGCGAAGCCTCGATCTCCTTGAGAACGGCTTTCAGTCGGTCCTCGAATTCACCGCGATACTTCGAGCCAGCGACCAGCGCTCCCATGTCGAGGGCGCACAGCCGCTTGTCCTTGAGCGACTCCGGGACGTCGCCGCGGAAGATTCGCTGCGCGATTCCCTCCACGATCGCGGTCTTCCCCACGCCCGGATCGCCAATCAGCACGGGGTTGTTCTTCGTCCTGCGCGAGAGGACCTGCATGACGCGACGGATCTCCTCGTCGCGGCCCACCACCGGATCGATCTTGCCCCGTCGGGCCGCTTCCGTCAGATCGCGCGTGTATTTCTCGAGCGCCTGAAACTTCTGCTCCGGATCGGGGTCGGTGATCCGCTGACTGCCGCGGACGGCGGCCAGGGCCGCCAGGAGCTTTTCGTGGCTGATGCCGCCGTTCTGCTCCAGTAGCCCCATGAGATCTTTGTCGAATTCGGCGGCCGCAAGCAGGTAGTGCTCGACCGAGATGTAATCGTCCTTCAGCTTCTTCGCCTCGTCGTCGGCACGGCGAATGAGCTCCAGGCACCGCCGGGACAGCCCCGGCTCGGCGCCTCCGGTCACACGCGGGAGAGCGCCGATCTTCTTGGCCAGCGCGCTCCGCAGGGCGCCGACATCGGCGCCCGCCTTTTGCAGCAGCGGCGTGGCGACGCCCCCGTCCTGATCGAGCATCGCCGCGAGGACGTGCTCGGGTTGCAACTCCGGATTGCCGAAGCGTGACGCCGCGTCGATCGCACTTTGAAATGCCTCCCTGCTCTTGGTCGTCATTCGATCCGGACGCATCGAGTTCTCTCCTGTGGCCCCGCGGGCGAACGGCTGCGCCCGCCCGGCGCGTTCGCTCGGGGCCGCCTGAACCCCCAAGCTAAGTCTCCGTCGCGTCTGCGCAAGAGACGGCTCGAGTCGGCGCTTTAGATGTCGAGGTTCTTCACGCTGAGCGCGTTGGCCTCGATGAACTGGCGTCGCGGCTCGACCTGATCGCCCATGAGGATGGTGAAGATCTGATCCGTCTGAACGACGTCATCGAGGCGGACCTGCAACATGACTCGCATGTTCGGGTCCAGCGTCGTCTCCCAGAGCTGGGAGGGGTTCATCTCGCCGAGGCCCTTGTACCGTTGAAGCTGCGTTCCCTTGCGGCCCCGCTGGTCGATGTAGTCCCACAGCGCATCCGCGTCCTCGACCTCGATCTCGCCCTTGCCCTTGTCGCCCTCTCGCACGAAATAGGGGGCCGGGCCGATGGAGCGAACGTCCTGCTCGATCGCGTAGAGCTCCTCGTATTCTGCGGAGTCCACGAGGTTCCAATCCATGACGACCGCCCGTGCTGCTGCCCCGGGGCGCGGCGTGATCGTGATGCGCGCGGCGCCGTGCTCCGCCTCCCAATCGACCTCGATGCGCAGAGGCAAGATGTCCCCTCGCCGCTCCTCGAGTCGCGCTCGGATGGCGGGGACCGCCGCCTCGACCTTCTTGCGCTCGCGTAGCTCGGCCTTCCCGAGCGGAAACGCGTGCAGCATCTGCCCGATGATGCTCCCGTCCGCTCGCCTGTCGATCTTCGCCAGCGCTCGGCGAAA
>DASPUY010000049.1:0-29718 GCA_035622655.1 Polyangiaceae bacterium | reverse complement strand
TCTGCGGCGCTCTTTGCAGCCTCGGAGCTCGCCATCGTGACGAAGCCGAACCCACGCTTGCGGCCATCGGCATCCATCGGCAGGTGCACGCGCACGACGCTGTTTTCGACCGCGCTGTTGACGAGCATCTGCACCTCCTCTTGCGTCGCGTCGTAAGGGAGATTGCCGACGTAAAGGGTGCGATCGGGCCCCTGCGGCGGTCCGCTGGCGCGCGGGCCCGGGGGTCCGCTGCCGCGAAGACCGCCAGGCGCGTCGCCTCGCTTCGGCGGCTCCGCCTGAAAGGGTCGGACCGAGATCGATTTGCCCGCATGCATCGACCCGTCCAGCGCATCGCGCGCCGACTGCGCCTCCTGTGGCGTCGCGAGGGTCACGAATCCAAAGCCTCGCGGCCGGCCCGTCGTACGGTCCTTCGGCAGGCTGACGCTGACGACTTTTCCCCCCGTCGCCTCGAAGAGCTGCTTGAGCACATCCTCCGATATGCTGTCAGGCAGACCCGCCACAAACAGCTTCGCCTCCTCGTTCGCCATTCGGTAACTCACGGCCTCTCGTCCGTTTTTCGATCTTGCAGACCCCGCTGCCGAAGGAGCGCCAACGCACTGCGAGGGCGGGGATGTAACCTAATGTCCACGATATCTCGCACGCGTCGCCCGTCAACTCTCGCCGCGAGGGAGTCGGAAGGGCGCAGCGCTGGCTTGCGTGCGTCCTCCTGTGCCTGCGCTTGGGGAGCCAGCGGATCGTCCGTCGGAGCTGTCGGCGAAGCGCTCCGGCGAACGTGCGGCCGAGCGGCGGCGCGACAGTCCCGTTACTCCGGTTGCTCCCGCTCCTCCCGCTTCTCCTGTCGGCTCCGCGCTTTCCGTCGCTTCCGCTGCTCCTGCTTCGCCCGGTTCGACGGCGGAAGCAGGTCCAGCCCCTGGCTCGCGTGCGATCGGGATCTCGATCGCGAAGCTCGCGCCCGGTCGTGATCCTGGAGCGCCGTCGGCGTTCGCGATGCCTCCGGCGGTCTCGACCCAGGCGCGTCCGCCGTGGCTCTCCGCGATGTGCTTGACCAGAGCCAGACCAATTCCGCTGCCGCGGACGGGGCTTCGGGCGCTTGCCACGTCGACGGTCGAGCCCCGTACGAATCGTTCGAAGATCCGCTCGCGATCTTCGAACGGTACGCCTGGCCCGCGATCGATGACCCGTACCACGATCCAGCGGCCCTCGCGGCGCACCTGGACGGTCACGACCTCGGTGCGGGGGGCGTACTTGAGCGCGTTGTCGATGAGATTGATGATCGCCAGCTGAATGGCACGCTCGTCGATCATCGCGGAGGGAAGGTCGCGGTCGATGTCCGCGTCGAGCTCGATTCCCTCGCGCTCCGCGCGGTAACGGTACACGTTGACGGCCTTGGCGACGGCATCTGCCACGCTTCCTTCGGCAAAATCGTAGGCCTGTCTGCCTCGTTCGACGCGCGCGAAATCGAGAACGTTCTCGATGAGCGACGACAAGCGCTCGCTCTCACTGACGATGATGTCCAGGTATTCTTTGCGCTTGGCGTCGTTGGTCACGCGGCCCGACTGCAACATCTCGCCGAACATGCGGACGAGCGCCAGCGGGGTCTTGAGCTCGTGACTGACGTTGGCCACGAACTCGCTCTTGAGGGCGGATATGCGTCGTTCTCGTTCCGCCGCAAAGAGGATTGTCACCACTCCGAGGACGATGACGACGCACGAAAGAACGACGAGAACCAGCTCGAGCATCACCCGGTTACGAACTCGCGACGTCAGCTCGTCCCCGGCGCTCGGGGACACCTGCACCCGCCACCCGTAGAGCGTCGTCGGAAATCGAACCGCCACGGTGAATTCCCCGCTTCGCAACGGTGGACCGAAAATGATCCGACCATCCTCGTCGAGGACGTTGACGCGGCTGGGGGATGCGGCGCCTTGACTCCTCTCCGAACGGTCGCGCTCCGAGAAGAGCGGCGGCATCGTATCTCTGACGATTCGGCCGATGTCATGCCAGGCAACGATGAGAAACCGTCGAGGACGGGGAGAGTCGCCCTCTTCGACGCCGCCCGAGGGAAGAAGCCGCTGCCAGTAGCTGACGAGGTAGCTCTGGCCCCGGTACTCGCGGTGCAAGTGTCGTAGCTCATCGGGCGGCTGGCTGCTGAGCTCCATGTCCGCACACATGCGCTCGACCAGCAGCCGTCGAAACGCCTCTTCCTCCGCGAAGGCCCCGCTGGCCCGCGAGGCGAAAGCAAGCACGGTACGCGTCTCGTCCAGCACCAGAACAGCCCGGACGGTAGGCGTCTCGCGCTGCGCAGTCGGGAGCCATCGCTGCGTCAAATCGGAAAGGCGCGAAGGATCGGCGATCGCGAAGACAGCGTTGTCTTGCTCGATGATCCGCTTGTCGAGACGGTCGGCTTTTTCGCTCGCGAGCCCCAGCGTGGCTTCCAAGATCGCCTGCTGACTCGAACGCTCGACCTGCAATGTCGTTCGGACCGTGAAGAACGCCAGCGTGCCGACGGCGGCCAGGACCGCGGGAAGCAGGACGAGGCTTGGGAAACGTTCGCGCCGCCGCCGCCCCATGGCCCGCTGAGCTTAGCCGCGCTACCGCGCGAGCGCCCCGATGCGTTCGGGGTCGGTGACGATGCCGCGAGCAGCGACGAAATCGGCGAACTGCCCCGCAATGTATGTCATCGCATTCGCTTCCGTTTCGGTGAACGGTTGTCCATCGAGAGGGTCGATGAGCTCGAGCGCACCGAGATAGCGCCCCGCCTGCATGACGGGGGCGACGAGCACTCTTCTCGCACCCCCGATCGCGTCGTATCGCTCGACGTTGCGCGCTTCGTTTTCTTCCGCGTACGTGACGGAAATTGCGTGTCTTCTGCGCGTGGCGGCTGCAAGGACCGGGTCGGCTTCCGAGGTGCGGCGGAGCAGCAGCGGCCTCGCCAGGGCCCCATGTGTGTTCGTCACCAGGTACTCGCGCCGGTCGATGTCGTAAAGGTGCACCATTCCTGTGGAGCACGGGATTTTCTCGACGCAAAGCGCCAGGCAGAACGCCCCTCCCTCCACCGCATCCCGGAGGAAGTGCAGATCGTGCATGGCTTCGAACAAATCCGCGATGAGATCCTCCCCCCGCGCACCCCTTTTCGTCTCGGTCCCGGGTTGTCGAGGCGAAATCGGTCGGGGCGGCCGGGGCTCGTCCGGGGGCTCGGCGCGCGGAGAAAGCTCATCCGAGTGCTCAGCAGGTAACGAGAGCGCATCGCCGGTTGCGACCGCGCCCACGCCATTGGACCCTCCCGGCGCCGCGGCCACCGCGGTCTCGGCCGTCTCGGAACGTGACGAGGCTTCCCGGGTGTCCGCCTGAGTGGCGTCGGCCGCGGCCGGTTGCGTCGAGGGGTCTCGACGTGCCGACGGCTCGGGAGCGCCGCGGCGGGGCAGCGCAACGACGGGTGAGCCAAGCCAATCTTTCCAGATGAGCGTCGCGATCGGTGCGACTGGCGGTTTGCCGTGAAATTGCACGTCGAAGGCGGCCAGATGGATGAGCTTTCCTGCTGCGACCTGCGCGAGCGATGCCTGCACCCGCTCCAGTTGGCGTTGCAAGAGGAGCTCGGCGGCTTCGTCGCTCGTGCCTCGAGGAACCAGGTAGATGTACTCCCGGTACGTGATGGGCTGCGCAGGCGTCCGTTCTTGCTCGCGTTTGAAGATGATCTGGGAGGAAACCAGGTCGACGTCGGATGCCGGAGCCGCCCGCGCCTCCGGAGGTGACGGTTCGCGATCGTCGGCCGCCGGTGTCGGGGAGGTGGCGACGGCGGTGGAGTCGCCGGCGCGGGATCCCGCCGTTGCGACCGAGTCGTCCACCAGGGACACGACGGCGGGCAGGACGGCGGGTGGTGCCGGACGCCCCATCGTGCCCGTGTTCTCCGGGACGGACGGCGAGGGCGCTGATCCCGCCGTCTTCGACGAGATGCGCGGCTGGGTGGAGGGGCGGGGTGGCAGCGCCGACGTCACACGGGGCGGCACCCGCGAGCGGGGGGCCGCGTCCGTGGAAGTCTCGTGGGCCGGCGCAGCGGGTTCTCGTTCGACGACGTTGCGGACGTCGTAACGGATGCCCGAAGAAGGATCCAGAGCTCGACAGTCGCCTCCCGCGAGCAGCTGGATCGAGAAGCCATTGAGCAGCCCGGATTCTCCGCGTCGCGTGCGGACGACGAGAAGGGCGTTCTGCCAGGAATCTGCGTCGACTTGGACGGTCTCGGTTCCGGTGTCATTGCCGAGCGGCGTCACATCGACGAGCCAGCGCATGCGTCGCTTCGCCTTTCGAACGGGAGGGCACGCGGCGTGCCCGCAGAACTCTTATCAGGGCGCTGTCCGAACGGTCAACGCGCCGGCTGGCGGATTGCTGTGTTCACGACGCGCGCCCACATCATTCCGCGCGGAGTCCGTCGGCGGGCCGGAGCTTCGCGGCATAGATTGCTGGAAAAATCGTCGCGATGAGCGAGATCACAATCGCGACCGCCGCCGGAAGCACGAACTCGATGGGCCGCATCGATATGGGCAAATGAGAGATGAAGTAAACCTTGGGATCGAGGGGAAAGCCGTACGCGAGCAGGAATCGACACGACAGCCAACCGATGAAGATGCCAAACGCCGTTCCCGCGAGCCCGATGACTCCGCCCTGATAAAGGAAGATGCGGAGAATCGCGTCGTTCTTCGCGCCAATCGCCTTGAGAAGGGCGATCTCCCGCTTCTTCTCGAGGACCACCATGATGAGCGTCGCGATGACGGTACACGCGGCGATCAGGATGATGAGACCGAGAACGAAGCTCATTCCGATCTGTTGGATGAGGAGCGCGGTGAATAGACCATGGTTGAGCTCGCGCCAGTCCATCGTGTGGTAGATGCCGTTGTCGAGAAGCCGATCGATCGCGACGGCGATGCCATGGGCGCGATCGATGTCATCGACCTTCATTTCGATGCCAGTGACGCTGTCACCGTATTCGTAGAATGCCTGCGCTTCGTAAAGATCGGTGTAGACGAGCTTGGAGTCGTACTGGTCGAATCCCGCTTCGAAGATGGCGATGACGCGAAATTGCTTCGCGATGGGCGATCGCGTGCCGCTGCCGAACGAGATTCCAATCTGGGGCGACGTGACCTGGACGCAATCGCCGAGGCCGACCGCAAGCTGCTTTGCCAGCGTGCGCCCCACGACGATACCGGGCATCTTCGCCACGTCTTCGGGGCTTTGGCAGGGATCCGGATTGATCGCGTCGGGCAGGGCGTCATCGTCCGGAAGTCGACTCCGGTAGCCGCCCGCAGGAGTGATGTCGCCGTGCGGAGCGTTGGGAGGAGGCGTCGGAACATCCTCGCTCGCTCGATCCTCCGGGGAGTGAGTCGCCTCACGCGCGAGCCTGGATTCGCCCGCGAGGGACGGATCGCGGCGCTTTTCGGCACCGCCGTCGAGGCGTGCCATCTCCTCGGCCACCTCCTGCTGCATGATCTCGAGGAGAGATTCGCTTCCCGCATCGGCGCGGGGGAGGGCCGAGGCCGCCGTCGGGAGGGGGTAAGAGTCGCTCGCGTCGAGCTCGTCGCGAAGCAAGTCCGAGGAGCGTTTCATCGGCTGCGCGCCGGGACGCCGCAGTCCTTGGAGGCTACCCGCCACGATGTGTTTCGGCAGGTCGAGCACGCGCGGCATCAGTTCGGGGTCGACTCCCTTGAGAAGCACGCCGGTTGCCGTCCGATCGCCACGCGTGACCATCATCGGATTGATCACGAACGGCGCAACACCGACGACGTGCGGGACGTGCTCGACCTTCTTCATGATGTCGCGGTACTCGCGGAAGTCGATCGAGTATTTGAGCACCAGCACGTGGGCGTTGACGCCGAGGACCTTCTCGCGAAACTGCTCCTGGAACCCGCCGGTGACGCTCATGACGATCGTCAATGCAGCCACTCCGAGCATGACGCCGCCCACGGCGAGCCCCGTGCTGATCGAGATCATGTTGCGCTTTTTCGAACGGAGGTAACGAAGCGCAACGGTGAGCGAATACGGCATCTGTAGGTTGATCACGGAGCCGCACCCACGCGGACGGGCTCCCGGGTTCGGGGCCCCTTACCACGAAACGAGGGGGCGGGCCGCGAACCGGCGCCGCGCGTGCGTGCGGTCACTGTGCCCGGCGCTCCACAGAAGCAGCGAGCTCGGATGGCAACGAATGGCACGGGCATGGCGGCGCTGCCGCATCCCGGAACCTCTGGGTGGGCACTGACCGGGCTTTTGTGTCGGAGCGCGATTTGCAAGCCGCTCGCCCGGATCCCGATACGCGTCCGTCCCCGCTCGAGTATCCTTCTTCCTGAGGTTCTATGACCAACCTTCCCAAGCCGCCGCGATCGCCGACGCCGCCCATCACTCCGTCGGGCAGCTCGGCCACGCTGGGCGCTTCGACGATCGACCTGCCTCGCCGTCCGGTGCTCGATTCGAGCAACGTTGCCGTCGCTCCGGCCGCGGGCGGTGACCCGTACGTCGGCTCGACGCTGGACGGTCGTTACGTGGTCGAACGTGTGCTCGGCGAAGGAGGAATGGGGGTCGTCTACGCAGGGCGCCACCGGCTCATCGACAAGCGCGTGGCCATCAAAGTGCTGCGTCGCGACATGGCGTCCGATCGGGAGCTCAATGAGCGATTTTTGCAAGAAGCCAGGGCTGCCAGCGCGATCGGCAACCCACACATCGTGGACATCAGCGACTTCGGACAGCTTCCCGACGGGTCGACGTATTTCGTCATGGAGCTGCTCGAAGGCAAGAGCCTGAGCGAGACCATCTCCGAGGCCCGGGGCCCCATGCCGGTCGTGCGCCTCTGCCGCGTCGCGAAACAGATCGCGCAGGGACTCGCGGCCGCGCACGCAGCCAACATCGTTCATCGAGATCTCAAGCCTGACAACGTCATGCTGGTGCGGCGCGGAACCGAGGCTGACTTCGTCAAGATCTTGGATTTCGGAATCGCCAAGGTCGGGGGGGGAACCAAGAAGATGACGAGGGCGGGCAGCGTCATCGGCACGCCTCATTACATGAGCCCGGAGCAAGCCGCCGGCGCGCCCGTCGACCACCGCACCGACGTCTACGCGCTCGGGGTCATCCTCTACGAAATGGCGAGCGGGAAGGTGCCGTTCGACGCGGACAACTTCATGGGGATTCTCACCCAGCACATGTACAAGGCCCCGGTTCCGATCCGGGCGCTGGTCCCGGAAATCGACGTGCCGGCGGGGCTCGACGCCATCGTGCTCAAGAGCCTGACGAAGAAACCGGAGGGTCGCTACGCGAACATGGACGAGATGCTTGCCGATCTCGACAAGCTCGAGCGAGGGCTCCTGCCCGATGCCGTGCACGAGATGATGGCCCGATCGGGCGGGTTCAACGTCCCCGCCGACTACTTTCGCGCTGCGATGCCGGCGCCCGTGCCGGCGGCTCCGCCGGCGGGGCGGAGAAAGCGATGGCCGCTGTTCGCGCTCATGGGGGCCGTGGGTACCCTGGTCGGCGTCGTCGCAGTGGTGATGGTCGTGAAGAGCGGCACGGGCAAGGCGCAACCGCCGGCCGTGCAGGCCGGCGGCGCCACAGGGGCCACGACGCCGACCCCGGCGCCTGCCGTTGCGAGCTCGCCCGCCGTGGTTGCCGTCGGACCGACCCTGACCCCCTCCACGGCTCCGACGGTGGCGGTTTCGGCCGGGGTGGCGGCGGCCTCCGAGCCTTTCTCTCGGGAGATTCTGGTCAGCATCCTCCCGAGCGATGCCACCATCACCCAGGATGGCCGGCCGCTCGGGCAATCGCCCGTAGCCCTCCACTTGCAACCCGGCGATCACGCCGTCCTCGTGCTCGAGCACCGGGGGTTCAAGACGAGAGAGGTCACCGTCGGATCAGAGCCGGCGAAGCAGACGTTCACGCTCGAGGCCGTCGGTGGCGCCCCTGCGGCCAAGCCACATCGTCCGGAGGTGAAACCCGCCGGCGCGCCGCAACCAAGCGGCATCGACGACGTGGGCGATCCGTTCGCCGCAAAACACTGAGCTCGTCCGCGTGCATCTCGATGCCGCGCTGATCTCGAACGCCCGACTGACCGCGGACTACTCTGCCTTGACGAATTGCGATCCGTTCCAGGCGTAGCGCACGCTGGCGATGCCTCCCCAGGGCAACAGCAACGGTTCGACGTCGCCCCCGCTCCCCGGCACTGCCTGCGCCCACGGGTAGGTGCGTTCCGTCCAGCCCGATGCTCGCCCCGGAGCAGCGAGCACGTCGAACGATCGGCCGCCGGGCGAGGGCACGAATTGGACGAGGCCCTGGACGCGCTTCTTGCCCAGCTGGCGGCCTGCTTCGATGCCGAAAACACGGCCGATGGTCTCGCCGTTGACCTCGTAGACCAGCAGCACCTCCGAGTCGACGACTCCCGACGGCACTGCGATGTGCCGAACGCCGCGAACGATGAGGTCCGCATCGCCGTCGCCGGTCAGGTCGCGCGCCGAGACATCATGAATATCGTTCGGGTCCGCGAACTCGGAGAGCGTGGTGTACGCGTAGCCGGTTCCTCCTTTGAACCCCGGGCCGAAGACGACCAGATCGCGCCCGACGAGAAGAACGCGCTCCGGACGGTCGTCGCCCGCGACCTGGACCTCCAGGTCCGTCTTGGGGCGGACGTCCGGAGGAACACCTCGGTCTCGGCGGTAGGCGGCGAGGATCTCGGCCGACAGCTCGCTGCCTCGGACGACCTTGGGGGTCGGGGGCTCGGCCGGGCGGGGGGCGGCGTCGTCCTGGCTCTGGGATCGGTGACCGAGGGCGGCGCCCGCAGGTACTTGCGGCCTCTGGAAGGTTTCCTTGGCCTTCGTGAAGCGCGAGCCGTCCCAGCGCCAGGATTGCGAACGAACGCTGCCCCAGGGCAAGAGAATCGGCTCGACGTCGCTTGCGATGGGTTCGCTGTAAGATTCGGCGTCCCATCGGGTGGCAGGCTCGACGCTAACCTCGATCTCGCCCCGCGCGATATGGACCGCGTTGTCAATCTCCCGATCCGATTGGCGCACCGCAATCTCGTGTGCAAACGTCAGCCGCGGCTCGCTGTTTGCGTCGAAGACGCTGAGGATCTCGAGGTACTCCCGCGTGCCGTCGCCGACGCTGGCTCGCCGTCGTACGACCACGTCGGCCTTGCCGCGGCCCGTCACGTCGCGCACGTCGAGCTTGACCAGCTCGCCGCCCAAATCGCGAAAGAAGAAGCCCGTCCCCCCCAGGTAGGAGGTTCCACAAATCGTCAAGTAGCGTTCGTAGACAGCGATTCTCTCGCGGACTCCATCACCGGTGAGATCGGCGACCATATCGGCCGCCGGCGCGGTCTTCGCCAAACCTTTCGGAGCGAGAAGCTGCTCGACGAGGGATAGCTCCGGCTCGCTGGGGATCCACGGCATCGTTCCCGGATGCTGGGCGTCGCCGGGACCGGTCGCCACGGCAGCGTCTCCGTGCACGTAGCGTGCGATTCCATGAATTCCAACGCGCGTGGCGCGCGCCTCGGGAAGCGCGCTCCAGGGAATGGAAGCTTCGACCGTGTAACCGCTGCCTGTCATGGCCTCGACGATCTTCGCGCCGGGCACCGCGCCGCGGCGGCCGTAGCGCACACTACCCTCGGTCTCGCCGGGTTTGCCTGCGTAGAGGCCGACGTCATAAACGGTATACGTGGCGCCGGGTTGCGGTACGGCGAGAACCAGCGAAAGATGATCGCTGCCGGGCGTGAACGAGCCGTCGGTGACGTCGGCCCCGACGTAGAGCGCCGTCTCGTCGTACTGGAGGGCGATTCCCAGGGCGGGATGAGCGTCCGACCGCCCCGACGCGAAAGTGGCTTTTGTGAGCGGGGGCCATTCGGCGAGCACGCCGTCCAGCTTCACGGGCTTTCCCTTCTCCAAGTGCTCGAGTCGAAGGTCGTCGGCGCCGGCCGGCTCCGCGGTGCTTCCCCCACCACCGTTCAACGTCGCAATCCCATGCGCCGCCGCGTAAGTGCTGAAGTCGCGGTCGCCCTCCGCGCTGGAGCCCGGGGCCGTAGCCTCGCGCGCGGCAGGCACGGCGCCTCCGCACGAAAAGAACGTGAGTGCCAGTGCAGTGACGCGGCGGCGCATTCAAAGAAGAGTAGCAGGGCACGTGCGTGCTACGTCGGTCCGCGTCGGGACAGTGGACCGAGCCACCGCATGCGATGCACGAGCCCACGCTCGGCAAGCTTGACGACCTCCACAGCCGGTATGATCGAGACCGAGAGCAAGATGAGGATGCCCCACTGTCGTCCCGTCACGAAGAACGTCTGAAATACGGGGCGCAGCGCGGGCACGAGCACGGCAACGAAGTGAATGGCCGCGCTGGCCACGACCGAGGCCACCAGGGCTCGCGGAAGACGAGGGCGTAGGGAGAACACCGAAGCCGTCGCCGATCGGCAATTGAACGCATGAAAGAGGGGGCTCAAAGCGAGTAGCGAAAAGGCGATTGCGCGCCCTTTTTTGGTGGCGATCGCGACCCCCGGCTGGAGCGCGGCGCCGTAGCATGCGATCGCGGCAGCCCCCATCCAGAGCCCGACCACGGCAATGCCGACCCAATCGCGCGGCGAAAGCAGCCCCGCCGACCGTTGCCGCGGTGGCTCGCGCATCTGAGTCTGGTCCGGAGGATCGACCCCCAGCGCGAGCGCCGGCAGGCCGTTCGTCACCAGATTGATCCACAGGATCATCAGCGGCGTCAGAGGATCGAGATTGGTGAAGAAGCTCACCGCGAATACGGCGACGAGGAGGCCGGCATTCGAAGAAAGAAGAAAAAATATGAATTTTTGAATGTTGCGCCAGATCGAGCGGCCTTCTCGAACGGCATCGACGATGGTCGCGAAGTTGTCGTCGGCAATGACCATATCGGCGGCCTCGCGTGCCACGTCCGTGCCGGCCTTGCCCATGGCCACTCCGATGTGCGCTTCCTTCAACGCCGGAGCATCGTTTACCCCGTCGCCGGTCATCGCCACGATGTGGCCGCGTCGCTTCAGCGCGCCGACGATCCTGAGCTTCTGCTCGGCCGTGACCCGCGCGAACACGCGCACCCGGTCGACGACGCCTTCGAGCTCCGAGTCCGACAGCCTCTCGAGCTCGGTCCCCGTGAGCGCGAGCGATCCTGCCCACTCTCCGCCCTGGTCCCAGAGTCCCAGCTCCTTCGCGATCGACACGGCAGTCAGCTTGTGGTCGCCGGTGATCATGACCGCGCGAACGTGCGCGTCAGCGCATAGCCGCACCGCTTCCTTGACTCCAGGGCGCGCTGGATCGGCCATCCCTACCAGGCCCAAAAAAGTCAGGCGATCCTCGATCTCGCGATCCATGGAGGCGGCGTCTTGACCGTCCGGCGGGACGGAAGCACGTCTTCTTTCGCCGGCGCGCCGGTCGAGCTCTCGCCGCGCCACGGCGAGCACACGTAGCGCGCCGCTGCTCATCCTCTCGGCTTCGGCGAGGATCGTCCGCCTCGATGTGTCGTCGAGGGGCACGTTTCCGGCCGGGCCTTGGTAACTCGAGCAGCGCGGAAGCAGCTCGTCGGCGCTGCCTTTGGAGTGGGCGATTTGGCGTCCCCGCGCATCGAGTGCGATGACCGTCATTCGTTTTCGATCGCTGTCGAACGGCAGCTCGCCCACGACCTGGTGGGAGCTGACCACCTCATCGGGGGACACGCCCGCCTTGGCGGCGAGCGTCAGCAATGCGCCCTCGGTCGGGTCGCCTTCGACTCCCCACGATCCGTCGCGCTTGAAGAGCCTTGCGTTGTTACAGAGTGCAACCGTGGCGAGCAGGTCACCGAGCGCGTCGGGCAAGCTCTCGATCGGCTTGCCGCCGGGGTCTCGGAGCTCACCCGTCGGATCGTAGCCGTCGCCGCTGACGTCGTACCGCGAGCCTCCTGCGTAAACCTGACGGACGGTCATCTCGTTCCGCGTCAGGGTCCCGGTCTTGTCCGAGCAGATGACCGTGGCCGCCCCGAGGGTCTCGACTGCCGCGAGCTTGCGGACGATGGCGCCGCGCTTGGCCAGGCGCTGCATTCCAAGCGCCAGGGTGATGGTGGTGATCGCCGGCAGCCCCTCGGGTATGGCGGCCACCGCGAGACTGACCGCCTCAAGAAGAAGATCGTGCCACCGGCGATCAGCACGCAGCGCCCCGCGCGCGAAGAGCAGCGCGGAGAGAGCGAGGCAGCCCCACAGGACGCGCTTGGCAAATGCATCGAGCTTGTCCTCGAGCGGGGTCTTTCGATCATGGACGCGCCCGATGAGCGCGGAAAGCCGCCCGAGCTCCGTCCGAGCTCCGGTGGCGACGACGATGCCGCGTGCTTTTCCTCGAACGATGCTCGTCCCGACGAAGAGCATCGTGCACCGATCGCCGAGGGGCGCGTCGTCGGCCAGGACCGCTCGCGCGTCCTTCGCGACCGGCACGCTCTCGCCGGTCAATGTGGACTCCTCGACGACGAGATTGATCGTCTGGAGCAGGCGCGCATCCGCGGGAACCGCGTCGCCGGCCTCGAGCTCCAGCACGTCTCCGACGACGACGCGGGTCGCCGGCAGAACCATGACTCGGTCGTCCCGTCGGACCCGCGCCGACGGCGTCTGCATGCTCTCGAGAGCGGCGAGCGCCGCTTCGGCCCGGCGTTCCTGCAGAAAGCCCAGCGCCGCGTTCAGGCCGACAATCAACAAGATCGCCGTGGCGTCGCCGTATCGGACAAGCGGTGACGAGCCGTCGTCGGCGCGGCCCGTGAAAAGAGCGATGACAGCCGCTGCCAGCAGCGTCAGGACGACTGGATTCGAGAACTGTCCGAGCAGCTGCAGGGCAGCGCTCTTTTTCCGGGGCGCGGGAAGCGCATTCGGCCCGTCTCGGGCGAACCTCGCCTCGGCCTCGGCCTCGGAGAGGCCGCGCACCGGATCGGTTCGAAGGCGCGCGAATAGGGTTCCCGGCGCTTCCGAATGAGCTGGAGCGGCGAAAGAACCAATCGCGACCGGCGTCATCGCTCGGCTTTGCGCTTCTCGTCCGCTTGATGCTCCCTCTCGAGCTCTTCGAGGGCTTGCGCCAACTCTTCCTGCTCGGTGTTCGGCTGTGCGGGCGCCTCCACGCGAGCTTGAACGGGTCGAGCCGCGGCCTCCGGCTCTTCGGCAGGCAATATGCCCATCTTTCTTTTAAGGGCGACGAGATCGTCCTCCGCGCCGTGCGTCTGCTCCAGCTGCTCGAATTGCTTCGAGAGGGTGTCGCCGCTGTATTCTTCGGCCAGGTCCGCCTGGGCGTCCGCCTCGGCTTCGATCTGGTCGATCTTCTGCGACATCCGATCGAACGTCTCGAAGGCGCTCTGATCGCGTAGGCCGCTCATCGTCTCGTGAATGGCTTTCTGTGCCTCGGCGCGCTTCTTCCGGGCGATGAGGACGTTGCGCTTGCGCTTCGCTTCCTCGATCTTGTCGTTCAAGAGGCGAAGCGCCGTCTTCAGTTGCTCGACGGCGGTCCTCTGCTTCGTCCACTGGTCTTTGAGCGTGTTCGTCAGTTCGTCGTATTCGCGTTTTCGGGCGAGAGCTTCTTTTGCGAGCGTCTCGTTTCCCGCCCGCAATGCCAGCATGGCGCGGCGCTCCCATTCTTGTGAGTTCGCGGTCTCCTGCTCGAGCTGCTTGGCCAGCCGCTTCTCGTCTGCAATCGAGGCGGCTACCTGCCTCTTGGCCTCGACGAGCTGATTGTTCATGTCCAAAACGACCTGATTGAGCATCTTCTCGGGATCCTCCGAGCGGCTGATCAGGTCGTTCAAATTGCTTCTGATGAGTTGTGCGAGCCGGCTGAAAATACCCATTTTCGGTTCACCTCAGGCATCGTTTCATTCGAGGTTTTCGAATCGACGAAGCCGAATCAGCGAAGGGAGGGCGCTGGGAGTTGCTTGGCCATCCGCGCGAGCTCTGGAAGCTGCTGCGCGAGCACGAGATCGATTTCATCGAGCGTCGCCTGCAGCTCGTTGAAATCGAGATTCTCGAGCTCGAGCGCGCTCGAGAGAACGACGTGTCGGTCGTCGATTCCGTAGCTGGCATGCACCAGCTGGCGCGCGTTGAGCTCGAGCAGCTTGCGATACAGGGCCTCCTGGTTCGTGCCGCGATCGATGTCGCCGATGTGAACACGGATCACGACGAGAGGCGGATCGACGCGGACGGCGATGGGAGGGAGAGGGCGGCTCGTCTCGACGAGAAACGTGCCCGGCTGATCGTCCACCGATCGGTACGGACGCTTCATCTGGAGCAGGTACGCTTCGACGTCCTTCTCGTTTCGCATGCTGCGAGCCTAGACTCGCAAGCGCTCCGACTCAACGTCGCCTTCGAGCCTGACTCGCAGGCGCTCCGACTGTCGGTCGGTGTCGATTCGCCCCGGGAGCCACGTTGCGCGGGCTGCACGAAGCCTTAATAAGGATAGTATACGGATGGCCCCTTCTGCTCCGCGGCGCCTCTCTCTCGCCCGGTCCCTCCTGCCGTTTCTCGTGGTCAGTCTCGTGGCTGCGCTGGGCGCTGAGACTCTGAGCCGCGATCCGCGTTATCTGATGGCGCCTCTGGCCGTGGCTCTCCTGCTCTCGGCGCCGCGCATCGTCGGTCGCTGGCGGATGAGGAAACTTCTCATGTCGGGCGATGTCGAGCGGGTCATCGGTACCTGGGAGGGGACGCTGCAGCGCGCGGCGCACCGCGGTACGATGGCACCTCTTCTCAAGGCGACCGCCTACGCGGCATACGGCTGGATCGAGCCTGCGCGGCGGGCGCTCGATCGCGCGGTGCGCGGGCCCGCCTGGGACGCGGCCGTCGAGCAAAGGCTCTTCATCGAGACGCTCCTCGACACGTTCGAAGGAGACCGGGACGCCGCCGTTCGCAAGGCGTCGACGCTCGAGCACCTTCCCATGCCCAACGCCGGACCGTTCACGCGGCGCCGCATCGCGCTTCTCCGCCAGGGTCTCGCCGCGCTGGCCCGCGCGTTCGCCCATTCGAGCCGCGGCGGCGACGCACGCCTTCTCGCCAAAGCCGCGGCCGCCTCGCCGCTCGTCCACTGGGCCATGCGCTACGCGGCAGCCGTCCTCGCGATCGACCACGGCCGGACCCGCGACGTTCCGCTGCTGCTGGCAGGTGCGCCCTCATGGCCCCGAGAAAGCGCTTTTCAGGCGTTTCACGATGAGCTCTTGTCGCGCGTCGCGGAGGAGGCCGTCGCGCCCTCGACGTAACCCCGTGTGCGCATTCGGCGAGGACATGGGCGTCCGCGGCGTCTCGAAGACGTCGTCGACGGAACTTTGAGCCGAATTCCCCCCAGTGTGCGTACAATTTAAAGGGGCCGATGGTCGAGTTCGCAGTTCGCGGCGGCGACTTTCCGAGGTTCGCCAAATACGAGATCCGCGAGGAGATCGGACACGGGGGTATGGCCACGGTCTACCGCGCGCTTGACAGCCGGCTCGGGCGTGAAGTCGCTCTCAAGGTCATTCACCCGCATCTGCGCAACTCTGCTGAGGTTGCCGCGCGCTTCCACACCGAGGCTCAAGCGGTCGCGAAGCTGCATCACCCGAACATCGTCGAGGTCTTCGACGTCGCCGGCTCGGATGAGCCCGAACAGTACCTCGTCGTCGAGCTGGTTCATGGCACGACGCTGCGACGTGTGCTGCAGGAGAGTGGGGCCATGCCGGCGGAGATCGCAGCGTCGGTGGCGGTGACGCTGCTCGATGCACTGGCCCACGCGCACGCGAGCGGCGTCATACACCGCGATCTCAAGCCGGAGAACGTGCTCATCGAGCACCGCAAGCAATCGGGTACGGCGGAAGAACGAGGCGACGCAGGTCCGCGCGCCAACGTCAAGCTCACCGACTTCGGGATCGCGAAGCTGCTCGACGCGCAGGGAGTCACGTCGACCGGGCAGGTGCTCGGAAGCCCGGCGCACATGGCCCCCGAGCAGATTGAAGGCGGAGAGGTCGATGGGCGCTCCGATATCTTCGGGGTCGGGGTGCTGCTGTACGAATGCATGGTCGGGCACTTGCCGTTCGAGGGCAGCAACCCGGCGCAGGTGCTGCGTCGCGTGCTCGATGGAATCTATCGCCCGGCCCGGGTCGAGCAGCCCCGGGTCGGCGACCACTGGAGTGGCATCGTCGACCGCGCGCTCGCGCACGCCAGAACGGATCGCTTCGCCGATGCCCAGGCCATGCGCGATGCTCTGGTCGCAGAGCTCGACGGCCTGGGGTGCTGGCCGGCGGATCGGGAGCTCGAGGTGTATCTCGACGACCCGGAGACCTACACGACGCGTCACACCGCCCGGATCGTCGCGCGACTTTGCGAGCGCGCGGAACTGGCGCGAAGGCAGGGGCGGACACTGGCGGCTGCGTCCGATTACAACCGCGCCCTGGCGAACGCTCCCGACGATCCGCGCCTGCTTCGAATCGTGGCCCGGCTGCACGCCGTCGAGGTCCGCAAGCGTCTCTTTCGTCGATGGGGGAAGATAGCCGCTGTCGCCGCCGCCGGTGGAATCGTCGCCGGCGGGGTTGCACGCTCGCTGCACACCCGACTCGCGCGACCGATGGACATCTCGGACCGTGGCGAGCTGCGCTCGTCGGACGGCGCAACCCCCCGTCCAGCGGGCGCGAGCGCTGTCGCAACTTCACCGGAGCCCGCCACAAGTGCCACCGCCGCAGCCCTACCCCGTGTCGTGGTCGCGAAGCCCGTCGATCGCCGTCTGACGCTCGATCTCATTCCTCCGATGGGGGTATCGGTCTCCGTCGACCGCCAGCCGCCGCGCTCGGTCAGCACAGGGGACACGCTGACACTCGACTCGCGAGCGCACGCCCTGACGTTTTCCTGCTCCGTGTGCGTGGCGACGCAGGTCGCGGTTTCGGCGTCGGAGCACGACGATACTCTCGTCGTATCGGTCCCCGTCAAGCCCGCGATCCTCGTCATCGAAGGCGAAGTGGACCGCACGTATCAGGTCGTCGAGCATCCCGAGGTCGTTGCCCGGGCCGGCACGACCACGATCCCGCTCAAGAGCGCGTTCGAGCACGTCACGATCAAGCAGATCGAGACGGGAGCATCGGTCTCGCTCCGCCTCGAGGCAGGCAAGTCGGTGCGAGCGCAGTTTCCGTGACGAGCCGTGGGCGCCGGTCGAGGCACCGGCAATCGCGATCTTCCAAAAACCTGTTGCGGACGAGCGGCGCTTGGATGGATCGTTTCGCCGTGCGCAAGGCGCTCGTCTGGCTCGTAGCCGCGTGGGCTGCGCTCATCGTTTCCTCGTCCAGCGGCGACGCGCGCGCCGATCCGGCGAGCGATCTCGAGAAGGCGCACAGCGCGTACGTCGCCCACAAGTACGACGATGCGGAAAAACGCCTCCGGGCGCTGCTCGACCCGCAGACGGGCACGCTCACCGACCCCGACGCGGTGGCGGACGCCCGGATGTACTTGGGGGCCGTGCTCGTCGCCGAGGGAAAGAAGGACGTCGCGGCGGAGGTATTCGAGCAGCTGCTGCTGGAGCGGCCCGACTACCAACCGGATCCGCTGCGCGTCGCATTGCAAGGGATCGACGCGCTCATCGACGCGCGGACCCGGCTGCGGGATCGGCTCGAAGCCATCCAGGCGGAAAAGGTTCGAAAGGCGCAGGAGGAGAGAGCGCGCATCGAGGCGTCAAGACAGAGGGCGGCCGAGAGGCAAGCGTTGATCGAGAAACTCGCCGCCGAGGAGGTCGTGATCGAGCGCAGCTCCCGCTGGATAGCTCTCGTTCCGTTTGGCGTCGGGCAGTTCCAGAACCGGCAGGCGGCGCTCGGATGGATGTTTCTGTCCAGTGAGTCGGTCTTCGCGGTGGGAAGCGTGGTGGGCGCGGCAGCCTGGCTTTACAACGTGGGGCAGGAGGATGCGTCGATCGCCCGACGCAATGCCACGACGGCCAACCTGTACGAAGGGCGAGCGCGATCGGCCTTCGTCGTGGGTGATGTATTCGCGGCAGCATTCGCTTTCGCAGCCATCGCGGGAATCGTGCACGCCGAGCTGACGTTCGTTCCCGAGTTCGTCGAGACGCGCAGCCGTCCGCTGCCACCTGTCTCGGTCTTTCCCGCTATTGGGCCGAGAGGTGTGGGCATCGGAGCAACGTTTTGAGCCCTGTCGGCTGGCGCGCGGACACACTTTGAGGCATTACACACGACGCTCGGGCGCTCCGAGGGGGTTCGCGCGCGTCGATCGAAGCGGCCGGGACACCGACTTTTGGTCTTCACGTATAGAGAGAGGCAAAGTGCGTATCAGAACCTACACTTTCTCATCTGCACTCACGGCAATTTTCTATATTTATGGGTGCGCGGGGTCTTCGAGCGGCCCTTCCGAGGGCAATGGAGCGAGCAGCACGAGCAACGACTCGGAATCGACGAGCGGCACGGGCGTCTCCGGCGGCTCGACCGCGGGGGGCAGCACCTCGTCGAGCACGTCCCAATCCAGCGGCTCGACATCGGCCGGCAGCAGCACGGCCGCCGCAGGTTCGTCGAGCTCCGGCAGCAGCGGTTGGGGGCCTCCCACGGCATCGAACTCGAGCGGGACGTATCCATTTCCGCAGAATCGCCGGGGGGCGTACTGCGCGTATCCGACGAGCATTTCGAACGCCGACGTGTCGGCCGCGTACAAGGCATGGCTGTCCGCCATGGTGACGACTTCCGGCGCCCCATCCGGCACCGCGCGCGTTCAAGATCCGCTCAATAGCAATCGGACCGTGTCCGAAGGGATCGGGTACGGCCTGCTTGCGGCTGTCTACATGTCGGACCAAACGACGTTCAACGAGCTCTGGGGATACGAGAAGCAGCATCTCGACGGCAATGGCCTCATGAACTGGGAGATCGACGACGAGGGCAACACGGAGGGGACCGGATCCGCGACGGATGCGGACGAGGACATGGCATGGGCGCTCCTCATGGCGGACAAGCAGTGGCCCGGAAATGGATACGCGGCTGCCGGGCAAACCATCGCGGGCAAGCTGAGCGGGGAGTTCGATCAAGGGGTTCCCAACATCGGCGACCAGGATGCCAACTCCTCGACGATTCACCCTGATTACTTCGCTCCCGCCTACTACACGTTGTTCGGCCTCACGTCGGACATCACACCGGGGTACAACCTACTGGGCGCACTGACAGCGACCACGACGGGCAACACGACCGGGCTCATTCCCGACAGCTCGGGGATCACCAGTGGGAATGGAACCGTCTCATTCGGCTTCGAGGCATCTCGCGCGCCTCTCCGCGTCGGGCTCCACTACTGCTTCACGGGTTCGGACCAGGCCAAGGGCATACTCACCCCGATGGCCGCCTTCTTCGTCAAGGTCGGCGTCACGTCTCTGGAGATCCCGATCAACATCGATACCGGTGGGGCAGACGGGACGCAGGACCCCGCGGCAGCCGTCATGGGACCCGCGGCCATTGCCGCGATGGTCAGCTCGGGCAATCAGGCATTCATCGACGCCGCCTGGACCCAGACCTACTCGTTGACGCTTCCCTCGCGGAACGGAAATAACTACTTCGATACGTCGCTCGGTGTACTGTCGCTGCTCGTGCTCAGCGGCAACTTCATCGATTACACGAGTCTCTAGTACCGGTGGGGGGAGCGCGGCGGCTCCACACCGCTCCACCCCCCCCAGCCGAAAGCGCTTCACGCAATTGCGGCGCGCTCCCACCGGGGGAGCTCGAGCGCGCTCCCGCTCGGAGCTCGGGTCGGCAGGCCGGGCGCACGCTTTTTTGCCGGGGCGGGCGACAGGTTGGCCGCACGCTTTTCTGCTGGGGGGGATTGGGGAGGGGTTTGGGGGGAGCAGCGTTCCCCACAACGTGAATTGCTTGGCGGGTCTGCCGCAGCGGAGCCGAGCGAGCGTCGGCGAGTCGAGGCGGAGCGAGGCTCAGCGTGACGTGAGAACCCAAAAAAAAGACTCAGGGGAAAACGCCAAGTCTAAAGCGCCTTCCTGACGAAGAGATCTTCGAGGGTCTCGCGCTTGGGAATCACGCTCTGGAGGCGCGCCCCGTCCGCGAGAGTGCGCTGCAAGATTTCACGGACCGCGGCATCGCCTTCCACCTCCAGGACCAGCGACTCGCCGACGTCGCGCGCGGCAGCGGCCAGCGGGACGATGGCACGACGCAGGTCGTCGCTGAGCGCGCCGATCGTGACTTCGCTCCGCCTCTTTTCCGCTGCCAGGAGATCACCGAGGGCGCCTGCAACGACGACCTCGCCCTTGCGCAAGATGCAGACACGATCGCAGAGCATCTCGACGTCCGTCAGGATGTGGCTGGAGAAGAAGACCGTTCGTCCGCGATTCTTCTCTTCCACGATGAGGTCGCGTACCTCCTTGCGTCCAACCGGGTCGAGGCCGCTCATCGGCTCGTCCAGGATCAAGAGCTCCGGGTCGTGGACGAGCGCTGCAGCAAACGCCACGCGCTGCAGCATCCCTTTCGATAAGGTCCGCGCCGCTCGATCGATCGCTTCCGCGACCCCGACGCGCCGGATCGCATCTGCCGCCCGCGCCCGCAGGCTCGAGGCGGGCAGCCCGGACAGCCGGCCGCACATCACCACGAATTCGCGCGGCGTCAAATACGGATGCACGTAGGGGCTCTCGGGCAAAAATCCGACGCGCCTCATCACCTCGCGAGCCGGGACCCGAGACCCGAAGATCTGCATGGATCCTCGCGTGGGCGCGACGAGCCCCATGAGCATCTTGATGACGGTCGTTTTCCCGGCGCCGTTCGGTCCGAGGAATCCGAAAATGTCGCCGCGCCGGACTTCGAACGAGACGGCGCGAACCGCGTCGACCCGCCTGCCGGTGAATGGCTTGCGGTACTGCTTGGCCACGCTGGATGCTGCGAGCACCGGTTCGGTCACGCTTTCTTCTCCTGGGAGCGGGGCTCGGCGGTGCCGTGGCCGGGTTGTTCGTATTC
The DNA here is from genome assembly GCA_035622655.1 of Polyangiaceae bacterium. Lineage (GTDB taxonomy): Bacteria > Myxococcota_A > Polyangia > Polyangiales > Polyangiaceae > Palsa-1150. Next base: position 8,805 of record DASPUY010000049.1, on the reverse strand, counting down.
GTGCAGCTTGTACTGGATCTTGCGAGGGCTCACGCCCAGCACTGTCGCGGCCTTCGACGTCGACCCGCCGCACGCCTCGAGCGTCCTCAGAATCGCATAGCGCTCGAGATCCGCTATCGTCGAGCCCGGGATGGGCGGCGGCCCCTCCCGGCGCTCCGCGGGAATGACGGTCGGCGGCAAATGCTTCGTTTCGACGCGCGGCCCGTCGCACAGCACCACCGCCCGCTCGATGACATTCTCCAGCTCACGAACATTTCCCGGCCATCGATGATCGAGCAGAGTTCGCAGCGCGTCGTCGGTGAAGGTCTCGATCGTTTTTCCGTTCTCGACCGCGTAGCGGCGGAGAAAGAAGCTGGCGAGCGCCGGGATGTCCCCGCGCCGTTCGCGGAGCGGCGGGAGATCGATGGTCACGACATTGAGCCGGTAGAAGAGGTCCTCGCGAAAAGCTCCCCTTCCGATCTCGGCCGCGAGATCGCGGTTGCTGGCCGCGATGATGCGGACGTCGACCCTCAACGTCTCGTTGCCGCCGACCCGTTCGAATTTTTTCTCTTGGAGAAAGCGCAGAAGCTTGACCTGCACCGGCGGCGATATCTCTCCGATCTCGTCGAGGAGCAGCGTTCCGCCGTCGGCCTGCTTGAATCTGCCCTCGCGGCGCGCCACCGCGCCGGTGAATGCTCCGCGCTCGTGACCGAAAAGCTCGGATTCGAGCAACGTCTCGCTCAGCGCGGCGCAATGCAGACGGACGAACGGTGCTTTCGCCCGCGGGCTGGCGGCGTGTACGGCCTCGGCGATGAGTTCCTTGCCGGTGCCACTTTCCCCGCAGATGAGGACGCTCGCTCGGCTTGGCCCGACTTGGGAGACGAGCTGCAGGACGTCGTGCATTTTTGGATCGGCCGAAACGATGTGACTGAAGGCGTTCCGCTCGCGCAGCCGGTCCCGCAGCCGCTGGGCCTCCTGCGTGAGTCGGGCCTTTTCCATGGCACGCTCGACGACCGCGCCGAGCGCATCGGGGTCGAGCGGCTTGAGGAGGTAGTTTTCCGCCCCTTTTTTCATGGCCGCGACCGCGCTCGAGATCGTACCGAAGGCGGTCATGACCACGAATGCGGTTCCGGGCGCCGCCGCGCGGGCCTTCTCCATGAACGCGATGCCGTCGAGCCCCGGCATTTTCAAGTCGGTCAAGACGACGTCGGGCACGAACTCGTCGAGCTTGCCCAGGGCTTTGAAGCCATCGGCGGCGGTCTCGGTGGCGTAGCCCTCTTCGCCGAGGATTTCGCTGAGCGCCGCTCGAGCGTTGGATTCGTCGTCCACGATCAAAATGCGGCCGCGGTGTGCCATGGCAAGTAACCGAGCTTTTTTGGCGAAAGGCTTGTGGAGCGTCGAGCCGAGTTGGTGATAAAAGGCCAAAGTTGAAGTCGGGGCGGGGCGCCGACGTCATGACGTCGTGAGAGGCTTCGCGCGGTCACGTTGGAGACGGAATGAGTCGCTGCCTTGCTTCGGTTGTTCATGGCTCGAAACTAGGTTTGGCGCTCGCCGTGCTTTGCGGCGCGCCCATGCCGGGCGCGCGATGGCTCGGAGGCGCCGCGACTGCGAACGCGCAGACGAACGATGCGGCGCAGCAAGGTGCGGCGGCAGCCCCGTCGTCGACCCCCGCACCCGCGTCGACCGCAGCGCCCGTCGGGCCGGCGGCTCCTGCGGACGATGCGGCGCCGACCCCGTCGAGCGAATCTCCCGCGCCGTCGGTTCCGGCGGGGCCGGACGGGACAGTCGCGGCCTCCGACTCCGCCGGTGTCCCGACCGCGGAGAGCGCGCAGACGGCGCAATGGCAGACGCGGGACCGGGACATTAACGAGGCGAACACGCTGACGGGCGGTGTTGGCCTGCTGCGGACGCAGCACGCCGAGAGCGGGGCACCCGGACAGCTGCGCGTCGGTTTCGTCGCCGAGTGGTTCACGGCCAACTTCTTGTGCACCCCGCAGTACCCTTGCCCCAACCCGACCGGCGGGGCTGCGTTGACGAGCGATACGCTGGACCACGTCGGAGGGACGCTGTCGCTCGGCATGTCCTTCGCCAAGCTCGGGCCAGGCACTCTCGAAGGGTACGCGTCGACGACGGCGTACGCCAACAACGACGCCGCCAACCGACCGTCGTTGCTCCAGGTGCTCGGCGACACCAATCTGGGCGCGAAGTACGTCGCGTCGCTGGGGGACATCGTGCGCGTCGGAGCCTTCACGGAGCTTTGGCTCATCAACGGGACGGGGTCGGTCGGGCTCGACGGAGGCGGCACGAGCGCGAAGTTCGGCGCGCTGGGAACGGCCGACCTTCGGGGCCTGGAGACGCCGGTGCCTCTGCGGTTCAGCGTGGATGTCGTATATTCCCTCGACAATACCGGTGCCGTGCTGGCGGCCACCGAGGCCGCTCAGGACATGCCCGTGACTCGCATCGAGCGCTACGGGCTGGGGGTCAACCGGGTCGATCACGTCGATCTGTTCTTCGGGGGCGAGGCCCTTCTCTTCGACGAGCGCGTGCGCCCTTTCCTCGAGGCGCACGTCCTCGTTCCCAGCAACCGTCAGCACTATCAATGCGACCAGACCAACCCGAGCGGCGACGACTGCTTGATCTACGACCATGACGTTCCGTCCACCCTCACGATCGGCGGCCGCTTTTACCCCTGGAAACGAGGCTTCTCGCTCCTCACTGCCCTGGACATCGGCCTGACGGGCACGAAGAACTTCATCGAGGAGCTGCAGCCCGTGCCGCCGTGGACGCTATTCATCGGTGGGGGATGGGCGATCGACACGTGGGATCGGCCGCCGGTCGTCAAGACCGTCGAGAAGATCGTCGAGCGCGGCCGTCCCCTCGTGCACGTCGTCGGCTTCGTACACGAGAAGGACAAGAACGATCCGGTCGCGGCCGCCATCGTGTCGTATCGAGATCGGGCCGATCTTTCGCCGCTCGCGACTGGACCCGACGGCAAGTTCTCCGACGACGTGCCTCCAGGTACCTACACGTACGACGTTCGCGCCGACGGGTTCAAGCCGGCCACGTGCGAGGCGGATGCGTCGCACGCTTCAACGGCCTCGCCTGCGGGTCCGAACTCCGTGCCGCAAGTGGACATCGATTGCGCGCTCGAGGCGCTCCCGCGCACCGGAACGGTGCTCGGGGTCGTGCGCGACGCCGACACGGGCCAAGCGCTTCCGAACGTGCAGCTGGTTCTCACGGATCCGCAGCACAAGGAGCTTCGTCTCGCGAGCGATCCAGGGGGCGGATTCCGTTTCGAGGGAGTGGCCCCCGGAACGGCGGATCTGAGCGTCGTCGCCGACGGCTACCTGGCTCTCGTGGCGCCGACCGATGTCAAGCCACGTCAGGAGACCACGGTCGACCTGATGCTTCGGCCGAAGCCCAAACAGCCGAAAGTTCAGATCACTGCGAAGGAGATCACGATCAAGGAGCAGATTCAGTTCGCGCTCGACAGCTCCGTCATCCTGCCGCAATCCTTCGGTGTTCTGACCGAAGTCGCGGACACGCTCATTCGTCACGCCGAGCTCACCCACGTCGAAGTGCAAGGGCATACGGACAGCAGCGGAACCGCGGAGCACAACCAGGTGCTTTCCGATGCGCGAGCGGGCGCCGTCCGGCTGTGGCTCGTCCAGCACGGCGTCGCAGCCGACCGTCTGGTGGCGCGCGGATACGGCCAGGACAACCCTCTCACCTCGAATGCCACAGCTGCCGATCGCGCGCGCAATCGCCGCGTTCAGTTCATCATCCTCGAGCGTCAGGCAGGCGCAGGGCAAGGCGGCGCGCCAGCGATGCCAGCGAATGGTGACAAGAAAGCGCCGGCGCCGGGCTTCTGACGGGAGGGCGCCCAGGGGCCGACTTGATCGAAGATCCATGTTCGGCTAGCCTACGGCCGCCCTAGTTTGGTGGTTTGAGGAGCGCGGGACCCCAATTCGGGGCCCGCGTTTTTTTTTACCCCTGACGCTTCGGGCACTCACTCATGTCGACTTCCAGGGCCAGTCTCCAGCACAGCGATCTCGATGCTCTCCGGGCAGTCGTCGAGCCGGTGACGCGCGCTCACGGGGCGGAGCTGGTCGACCTCGAGTTTCGGCCGGAGCGCGGCGGTTGGGTGCTCAGGCTGTTCGTCGAGAAGCAGGGCGCCGCGGAGAGCAATCTCTCCACCCGCGACGCCGCCGTCGATCTGGAGCTCTGCGCCGCGATCTCGCGAGATCTCAGCCCCGCGCTGGACGTGGCCGATCTCATTTCTCACGCTTATCATCTCGAAGTGAGCTCGCCGGGGGTCGAGCGCCCTCTCCGGCACGAGAGGGATTTCGCGCGCTTCGCAGGGCAAAAAGCCCGGATCAAGGTGTCGCGAGCCCCGGGAACGGCAGGGGAAAGCGGAGGCGGCTCCCGGGTCTTCGTCGGGATCCTTGGAGGGGTGATCGACGGCAAAGTTCGTGTCACGGACGACAGCGGTGTGCATGAGGTGCCGCTTTCGGAGGTGGACACTGCGCGTCTTGTTTTCGAATTCGGCACGCCGGCGGCACATCCGCGGCGCGGTTAGGAGCACGAGGAAGCAATCATGGCGATTCAACAACAACAGGCCGGCTCCGGCGACTTGACGCTTCTGCAAGCGATCGAGATGGTCGCGAAGGACAAGGGGATCGACAAGGCGCGCCTCATCAAGACGGTCGAGGAGGCCATCCTGAAGGCGGCGCAGAGCGTCTTCGGGGCCAACCGCGAGCTCGAGGCCCGATTCAACGAGGACACCGGACAGGTCGACCTCTTCCAGTACATGACGGTGGTCGACGATGTCGCGGACGAGGATCGGGAGATCGCCTTCGAGGACGCGCAACGTCTCGGCCTGACGGCGGAAATGGGCGAAGAGCTGGGGTTTCAAATTTTCTGGCACGCCGTGGATGCGAAGAAAGCCGCCGAACAGGACAAGGACTACGGCGACATCCTCCGGGTGAAGCAGGCCCGCCAGGCGTTCGGGCGGATTGCCGCTCAGACCGCGAAGCAGGTGCTCATCCAGCGCGTGCGCGACGAGGAACGCGACCTCATTTTCAACGAATTCAAGGACCGCAAGGGAGAGCTCATCAAAGGCGTCGTAAGGCGGTTCGAGAAGGGAAACAACCTCATCGTCGATCTTGGTCGGACCGAGGGGATCCTCCCGTTTCGCGAGCAAACACCGCGCGAGACCTATCGGCCTGGCGATCGAATCGTCGCCTACGTCAAGGACATCGACCGCGAAGCGCGCGGCCCTCAGGTCGTGTTGTCGCGCAACGATCCACGTCTGGTCGAGAAGCTCTTCGAAGCCGAGGTTCCTGAAATTTACGAGGGAATCGTCAAAATCGTCGCCTGCGCGCGCGAACCGAGCGCGCGGTCGAAAATTGCCGTGACGAGCCGGGACGCCGACGTTGATCCGGTAGGCGCCTGCGTCGGGATGAAAGGAGCGCGCGTTCAGGCCGTCGTGCAAGAGCTGCGGGGAGAAAAGATCGACATCGTTCCGTTCGATCGCGATCCGGCCAGGTTCGTATGCGCGGCCATCCAGCCGGCCGAGGTCAGCAAGGTCATCGTCGATGAGGCGGACGGACGAATGGAGCTCGTCGTGCCCGACGAGAAGCTGTCGCTGGCGATCGGGCGCAAGGGGCAGAACGTGCGCCTGGCAGCGCAGCTTTCGGGATGGAAGCTCGACATCATCAGCGAGGCGAAGTTCAAGCAAATGGAGGAGGAGGCCGTCGCCCAGTTGCAACAGATCGACGGCGTCTCCGAGGCGATCGCTCGGAGCATGTACCGGCTCGGTTTCCGCACGCTGGAGGAGCTCGCTGAAGCGAGTGAACAGGAGCTCGCGTCCATCCCCGGCTTGTCGGGCACCGACGCCGCCGCGCGCGTCCGGGCCAATGCAGAGGCCACGATGGAGCGGCTCCGGCAGGACCGGATCCGCGCCGCTTCGATGCGCACCGAGCCGCTCACGGAGCGCGAACGCCTCTTGTTCATTCGCGGGGTGGGCGAGCGTACGGTGCAGCTCCTGGAGGACGCCGGCTATCGCACCGTGGAAGACATGTTGAGAGAAGACGAGGACAAGCTGGCGATCAAGACGGGCCTTGGAATCAAGAAGGCGCGCGCCATCAAACATGGGGCGGAGCACTTTGTTTCGAACGAAGCCAAGGCGATCGAATCCGCTCGCCGCGAGGCGATCGCGAAAGCCCGCGACGCCCAGGGCGCTCAACCTCAACCTTGAGTGTGGCAGCATGCGATCGGCGACTCACCTTCATGACACCGGGCGGCGCGTTACGACGCGAACGTGTGTCGGCTGCGGGCAGCGCAGCCGCGCGTCGGAGCTGATCCGTCTGGTGATCGTGGACGAGGTGGGAACCCCGCAGCGCGAGACGACGGCGCAAGGCGATCCGGGCGTCGCCTTCGATTTGCGTGGCGGGGCGTGGGGACGCGGAGCTCATGTGCATGCTCGCCCTGCATGCCTGTCTCGAGCGCCCCGCGGCATCGCGCGCTCGTTCAGGCGCAATGTCGGCATCGACGTCCCCGAGCTCGGGCGCAGGCTTGTCCGTGCCTGCGATCGACGGATGGTCGGGTTGCTGCTTTCCGCCCGCCGCCTCGCTTGCGTCAGCGTCGGAACCGCCGCATCGCTCGAGGCGATCCGGCACGGAGCGCCGCTGGCGATCGTCGCCGTGGATGCCGGAGCCATCGCGTCGAGCTCCGAGGTCGCAGACGCCGTGGGCGGCGGGCGCGCCATTGCGTGGAAGGAGAAAAATGAGCTGGGGGGCTTGCTCGGGGAGCCGTCGGTTGCAATTTGTGCGGTCCGTGACGAGCGCATTGCGGCCGAGCTGAAAACGATGTGTGCCGCAGCGAGCGCGGGCGCCGCGGCGATGCGAGAAGGTGGCGAATGCAGCAAATCTCCGGAGGTTCGATGAGCAGCAAGGTTCGCATTTACGAGGTGGCGAAACAGCTGAATCTGGACCCGAAACAGGTCGTCGGCCTTTTTCAGGCCATCGGTGTCGCCGATGTGCGCAACCACATGAGCTCCGTCGAGCCGGAGGCCATCGAGAGAGTGAAGCGTCACCTCGAGAAGCAGCGAACTCACGACGTTGTCGAAGAGCGTGTTCGTTTCGGTGTCGTGAAGCGCCGCGCCGTCGCCAAACCGGGCTCGCCGGCGCTTGGCGACGTCGTCTCGACGTCGTCGCTGCCGCCTTCGTCGGGCTCACTGCGCGCTCTCGACGACGCTGTCGTTATGGAGCGCAACGGCCACCTGTCCGCCGAGCCGTCCCCCGTCCTGCAGACGCGCGAGAGCTTGAGGAAAAAGGAGACCAAGAAGGAGGTTTTGGAGCCTCTTTCGACGCCGCCGCCTTCCGACGAGGAAAGGGCGAGTCTCTTGCAGCCGATCGTTCCAGTCGCTGAACCCCCGCAGCTCGTCGCCGAACCGGTTCGCGTGCAAGTTCCTGCACCCGCGGTGGAGCTCCATGTGCAGCCCCTGCCCGCTCTTGTTGCAGCACTGGTGGAGAGGCCGACCGACGACGCTGCGGCTGCCGCGGCACCGGTCCCTCAGCCGACGCCGGTGCCGCCTCAAGAGGCGCCCGCGTCTCCGAAACCACAGCCATCCGCGGTCGCACCGGCGCCGACGATCGGGCCGCTGGCCGCGGTGAGCTCTGTCGCGCCTGCGCAGGACGTGCCGCTCGGGCGTGCCGGGGCTTCGCCCAAGACCGGCGTCGAATACTGGACGGGCAGGCCGGGCGTGCCGATGCCCGTGTCCACGAGCGCGACGACCGCCCGAAGTGCGTCTCCGCAGCCGAACATGCCTCGGCGCATCCAGTACGATCCGCGCGCAGGCTCGGCCGCGGGATCCAGCGCGCGCCGCGACGTGCGCGCGCCGGGTCAGCAACCAGGGCGGCCGATGATGGGGCGCACTCCCGGCGGCGCCGGCGGTCGCCGCCCCATCGGCCCCTTGCCCCCGAAGCGGCCGCCGGTCGTATCGACCCAGGAGATGAGCGCTCACAAGAAGGTCATTCGAATCGACAGCGACGTGACGCTGCAGACGATGGCCAGCCGCATGAGCCTCAAGGCCACCGAGCTTCTCATGAAGCTTCTGTCGATGGGGATGAGCAACGTGCACATCAACACGACGCTCGACGCGGACACCGCGAAAATTCTCGCGAGCGAGTTCGGATGGGAAGTCGAGGACGTCAGCAAGAGCGAGGAGCAGACCATCGCGGAAGCACGCGGTGAGGAGGAAGCGCGCGACGCGGAGGCGGTAACCCGTCGGCCTCCCGTGGTCACGGTGATGGGCCACGTCGACCATGGCAAAACGAGCCTGCTCGATCGGATACGCAAAGCCAACGTTGCTGGAGGTGAGGCCGGGGGGATCACGCAGCACATCGGGGCTTACAAGGTCGAGACCAGGCAAGGCACGATTGTGTTCCTCGACACGCCGGGTCACGAAGCTTTCACACAGATGCGTGCTCGCGGCGCAAGCGTCACCGACGTCGTCGTCCTGGTCGTCGCTGCGGACGACGGCGTGATGCCGCAGACGAAAGAGGCGATTGCACACGCGAAGGCGGCGAAGGTCCCAATCCTCGTCGCCATAAACAAGGTGGACAAGCCGCAGGCGGACGTCGAGCGCGTCAAGCGCGAGCTAGTCGAGCAGGGGCTCGTGCCCGAGGAATGGGGCGGGGACACGCTGTTCGTGGGCGTGAGCGCCGTGACGGGCGAGGGCATCGACCGGTTGCTCGAATCGATCCAGCTGCAAAGCGAGCTTCTCGAGCTCCGGGCAAGCGCGGCGCGGCCCGCGAGCGGCAC
>DASPUY010000048.1:0-8329 GCA_035622655.1 Polyangiaceae bacterium | reverse complement strand
CGTTTCAAGCCTATTTTCCAAATGTGCGATGGCATTCTGTTTTTCGTCTAATCGTTCGAGTCCCCTCGCCTTTCCGCAATTCGTCGCGTCCCCTGGATTCCGCTCCCATCCGCGGGAATCCACCACGTTCATGGCACGCTGGTGGCACAAGCCCTCAAGCGTCGGTCGACGCGCCCGAGACCGGTCCACCCGCGTGCCGTGGCACAGCGGACGGACAAGACCTCAATGGGTAGGTGGTACGAATCGCCGAACGCGAATGTCGTGCAGCTTCGACGACGACCATCACCGCGGGTTGCATGCGCATGATCACAATGCCCGGTAACGGCGTAAACGTCCCGATCCACACACGCGGCACCTAGTCGTTTGCTCCGGCCGGGGTTTCCCGGCCACCCCCGAGACAGCGCCGGCTGCGACCATTTGTTCTCCTCCGCCTTACGGGCGAAGCCGGCGGCGTGCGTCAAGGGACGACGCGCGGACGGGTACCGGCGTCCGAGACGCCGCCCGCCTCACACACGCAGGCCCGCCTCGAACTCGCGCAGCGCCTGGGGGGTATCCTCGCGGAGCGCGTAGCGAGCGACTGTCGCGAAGTCGAGGCCGGGCAACAGAGCACTGCTCGACTGGACGGTGTAGCGGTTCTTCTCGCGATCGAGCACATGTATCATGAACGCGCCTTCGCGGAAAACCCAGACCTCGGGAATGCCCATCCCCAGGTACACCTGAAGCTTGTCGACGAGCGGCGAGGTGTGAATCACCTCGAGGACGATCTCGGGAACGTCGGCGAGCTTCTTCCCGACCAGGTAACACTCGTCGGGCTCGGCGCCGCGCGCTTTTGCCTCGCTCTTGAAGGTGGTCGAGCCATAGCCGCGCAGGTCAATGCCCCTAACATGCGCGTAAAGCTCCACGAGGCGGGCGATGTTGGTCTTCCAAAGCTCGTGTTCGAGGGAAGGGCTCATGAGCTCCAGGGCTCCCTGCAAGTACGTCATGCGCAGGCCAGGGCCGTCGAGCACGTCCCGAACGAGCACGTACTCCTTCCACGACACTCCGTAGTACACGAAGCGCTGCTCGGCGGGAGGCGGCACGACGAAGCTCGGGACGGCAGCCATGACGCGTTGAAAGCTAGCATAAGGTTGCAGGAATTCGGCCGGTGCCCCGACGCGACCGACAGAATGAGTCAAGGTCGCGCGTGATGATGACACGCGCACCGGCGAGCACGGCTTCAAGAATGGCGCTGTCCGATGCCCGAGCCATGCCGATCTCCGCAACACGGACCACATCGTGACCTGTGGAACGAAGGAGCTGGACCGTAACGGCGTAAACGTCCTGATCACCAGCAGGCGCACCTAGCCGTTTGCTCCGGCCGCGTGCACTTCCTCGCCGCGCGTCAGTCCCGCCGCATGGGAGACACACGCGCGCACGTCCTCGACGGCAAAGTTCAGGGTAAAATCGCTGGACGATTTGCTCGAACGGCACACCTTGCTCGACGAGCTCGAGCACGCAGTACACGGGAACACGCGTCCCCCGGACGCATGCCTTACCGAAGTGCACGGCGGGGTCGACGACGATGCGTTCGAGCACGATCGCAGCTTAGCGCCGCCGTCGGTCGACGCAGCGGGGATCACGAGGTGCGTCCGTCGAATGCTTGGCGACCATCTTTGATTGCCGCTGCTCGCGACTCGCGCGAGCACGGCCGCCCGCCCCGTCTCGCCGAGGGACGGCGCGCGCGTCATCGAAGCGGCCGAAGGCGAGGACGCGCTCGCGGGAGATCGCGCCGGAGCCGTCTGGGGCCCTCGTGATCGCGATGCTGATACGCAAAGCCGGTTCACCGGAAGGTGCTGTGGAGGTGCCATGTGGAGCTGCCGCCGGGGCGGCATTCGTCTCGAGCGAACGCTGGCCGCCCCCCTCCAAGCTCACCGACTCGCGCCTGCCTCGTCTCGATCAGAAGGAGGCCCGATCTCGACGGCACCGTCGGGGAAGCGAGCGGTGATTTGGAGCTCACCTCCCAATGCCCTCACGTACTTTCGGAGCGTGGCGACTTGCACGTCCTCGCGGCGCTCGATCTTCGAGAGCGTCGGCTGCCGCACCCCCAGTTTGTCTGCGAGAGCTACCTGGGACACATGCTGTCGCTCGCGAAGCTCTTGGAGCAGTCGCACCCGTTGCGGCTCGGTCCTTCGTCGCGACGTCAAGAGCGCGGCGAGCCGCGCACGGACAGCTTCCTCGTCCTCCACAAACTCATCCGGGCCTTCGCCCGACCGCTTTCGGGGTCGGTACGCGCGCTGCAGCTGAGTTGTTTGGAAGGAGACTCGGAATGCGCGCCACGTTTGAGAAGCGAGCCGTACGCCGCCGCCGACGAGAGTGCGGCGATGGCGGTGGGCTTCCACGTCTCGCCGACCGCCTTGTGCATGGCGGCGGCCGGATCGAGCCCTGCGCGGCGTTCTTCGAAGTAACGGGCCTGATAGAGGATGCCGACGTTGATCCCGTTTCCGGCAACGACGCTGGTCAAGAAGGAGGTCGCGATGTTCAGGTGACCAATGGCCAGACGGGTCAAGGCGAAGGTCCACGTCAGGGCGGCCGCGATCGTGATCGCCATCACCAGCAGCGCGCGAATCCGCAGGAAGTAGAAAACGACCGCCGCGAGCACGAGCGCGATGCCGGCGGCGCCGACGCTGAGCAAATCGTGCGAGATGACCCGGTACTCGCGGTAGCCCGCGGTCGAATCGCCCGCATACGACACCGCGATGGCCGAGAAGTCGGGGGCGCTGGCATGCACGCGAGCGACGGCCGCACGAATGCGCCCCAGGGTGGAGCCCGCCCTGTCGAGATCGCCCCCGGGACCGGCGATCGCGCAATGACAACGAGCGCCGTTCCGTCGCCGCGCTCGTAGTAGCTGTCGGGAAACCGCTCGACCACGTCGCCGGCGGCGTTGCGCACGCTTGCCCGCAGGCGCTTCTCGATGGCGCCCCAGTCGAGCGGAGGCGGCTCGTCGTCGTCCAGCGAAAATCCCGTGGCGCGCATCACCTCGTAGTCCCACCGCGCCTCGACGTCGCGTTCGAGTCGATCGAGCTCCGTGCGATCGAGGAACAGTCCGAGGCGTGGCGCGAGGAAGGTCCGCAGATCGTGGGGGCCGTCCTCGGCGTCCGAGATCTCCTGGGGACCGAGAGCCAGCAGCGCCGGCACGAGGGCATCTCCCATGCGGCGGAGCGCCCCGCGATCGCGCCCTTCGAGAACCACGAGCACGGTTTGGGCCGCAGAGGCGCGGTTCTCCAGTCGCTTGAGCTCTACCACGCTCGGGGAGTGCTCGGGTAGCAGCGCGTCGTAGCGCGTGCGGAGCGTGAGTCCGGCTGCCAGGACGCCGCAGATGGCCGTGATGATCAACGCGAGCGCGAGCGCAAGGACGGATCGCCGAAGCTGCCAGCTCACGAGCCGGTCGACGAGCGCGCGCGTCGAGCTCATCGCGCGCCGACCGCGCGAGGGACACACTCGCGGACGCGATACAGCGCCTGGGGAAGCCCGGATCGGTCGATGGGGACCCGCTGGGCCGGCGCGCACACGTGAGACGGCAACGCCGCGCTCGGATCCGCTGGATAACGCTCGCTGTCGACGAAGACGACGGGCGATTGGCGAGGCGGCGATCGGCGTCCGATGAAATCGTACTGCGTGCGCTGCGGGCTTGGGCAGTAGACGGCCGGTGAGTCGTCAATCGTCGCTTGCAGGTGAGCGCAGAGAACGTTGTGGGCGGCGGCGACGACCGTGCCGGGGCCGAGCGTGGCCGCGTGCAGGCCGACCGCAGCGCTCACCCGGTCCCAGCCGATGGTCTCGGCGAGCGGATCGGCGCTCGGGTCGTACGAAGGCAGACGCTTGGCAAGTTCGGGTGAAGCAACGTGCAGAGCGTAAAGACCGCCGGCGGCGGCGCTGAGGAGCAGCGCGGCGCTCAGAAGACCCTGCGCGACACGGCGCAGCCCACCGTGCTTTCGTCAATGAGCCCGCCGGCGGCCACGATGAGCGGCACGTAGCCGACCAGCGTCCAGTGCGGTTCGGAATCCTGCGCGCGGACCATGGCCGTCAGCACAAATGCAAGCACCGGAACGCTCGTCGTCGCGAGGAAGCGATACCGATCGTCGCGCCGCGATCGAGCGAGCGCGGCGCAGAGCACGGCGCCCAGCATGGGCAGCAGCAGCGGCTGAAAATAGAGCAGCTGCCCGCGCCCCACGCGCCAGAGAGATGAGACAAGGCTCTCGCCCGACGATTGGGCCAAGCGCTCGGACAAGTGCAGGTGGACCGATGGCCAATGGTTTAGGGCATTCCAGCCGATCACCGGCGTGGCAATCGCGAGCGCCACGACCCCGCCGAGGTAGAGCGAAGACCGTCGTAGCCAGCGCCGTCTTGGCGGTGAGACAGCCAACGTGAGAAGGGCGACCGGGACAGCCAGGATGGCGGTGTATTTCGCGAGGAATCCAACCCCGACGACCGCGCCTATCGCGAGCGGCCTCCACGGCGCGTCGTCGTCACGCAACGACAGCAGCAGCACCAAGAACAGCGTCCACAGCGGTGCCAGAAGCCCCTCGGGATTCAGCAGAAATCCGGTAAAGAAGATCACCGGAACGGCGGTGAGAATGCACACGGCCAAAAAGCCTGCGCGAGGGGAGAACAAGCGTGCGGTCAGGCGGTAGACGAGCGCATCGAATGCGATCGCATAAAGAACGGGCCCGCTCCGAATCGCCCACGGCGCGCCGGACACGCGCGTCACCAGCCAGGTCGTCCAGGCGACGAGCGGCGGATGATCGTAGTAGCTGAGGGCCGGTACCCGGGCCCACTCGGCATAGTATGCTTCGGTGTCCGACAGCCCTGTCGTCGCTCCAACGATCCAATGGGCGGCAGCCGCCAGGGCGATGACCAGCGCGGCACGTTCGGCCCACGTGGAAGGAGTGATCGACGTCCCGACCGACGCACTCGAGTGCGGGTCCCCCACGACGTTCGGGCGCGTGGTCTCTGTTGTCGCGACGTCCATTCTTCGACCTCGAGGGCGGACCTCTTGAAGGCGGACCCCTCGTCCGTTTAAGCAGCCTCTGTGTCCGTCGTCGCCCGCCCTTCCCCATTGCTCTCTCGGGAAGCGACCGTCGTTTGCAACCGCTAGGCCATCCGATCCGAACCCCACGCCTCCCGCCGGGTCGGTTCCCCCCCGCGTCATCGGCACCACGTCGGCCGCCCAGCCGCAACGCCTCGAACACCAGCTCGGGGGGGCGCGCGACACGCGTGCAGCAGGCCGCGCGGCGGTCGGCGTCAGCGGCACCAGTCAGCGGCGAGGCCGCGTAGCAGCCTAACAAAGGACGTCGCCATGGATCCCGATCCCGCACCACTGGGGGGCGGCGGGCGTCACGTCGATCGCGGCGTACTCCACGAAGCCCCCTAGCTGGAAGTGCCTCCATAGGCGCAGGTCGAGGGCGGCCCCGACGTCGCCCGCGAAGCCCGCCGACAACGAGAGTGTGGGATCTCCCGACCACCGCCAACCGGCACCCAAGTGACCGTAGATGCTCGGCACGACCAGACGACCGAACTCGATGCGAAGGCCGGCCTGCAGGCGGCTCGTGTTCCAGTCATACGCCCACCCGCCCGTGAAGTCGTTGATGGCGAAGAAGCGATCGTAGGCGTAACCGATTTCGGGCGTCAGGTGCACTCCCGGTGCGACGTAGAGCTTGTCGCCGATCCGCAGCTTGAAGCCGCTGCCGCTCTCTATCCGGTTGCCATCCGGCAGCCTCGGGATGCTCACCGGCGCCGCGCCCTCGAAGTCGATGCCGAGGTCGAGCGTGCTGCGAGGCTCCTCCGATACCACGTACTCGTAGCGCGGGTAACGGTACGGGCCGTAGATGACGGGCGGAGGCGGGGCGTACGCCGGCGGAAGCGGCGGGTACGTCGGCGGAGGCTGCGGCGCATAGGTGGGTTGTGCGTACGCGACGCCCTGGAAGAGTAGAGACCCGGCCAAAACGCAGCCAATCGCAACGATCGCGGCCGAAGCGGCAGTCCGGCGAAGCGGCAGCCGGAGAAAGTGGGATCGTGCCATGAAAAGCCTCTTTCGCGAGAATCACCCCCACCGCCCCCGCCGTTGCTTCCGTGGCATGAGCCAAGCCAAGCCCCGTAAACCGACACGCACCAGGATGCGCGTGCACATCTCGTCGAGGCGTCGCCGAGAGTCACCGGTGAGACGGACGACCAGCGGCAGCGGATTCGATGGGACACAAGCCGGAAGGGCTTCGCGCTTCGATGGCGCGCACAGTGTCCGGAGCAGGGACGGCATTCGACACGGCCGGCGCCGTGCCGAGGATGCGTAGGTCTGCAAAGCGTGCGCGCAGTCCGTGAGCGCAAAGGCGGGCGCAAAGGCGGGCGCAGAGGCAGCTCGCGAGCTGCTCGCGCAGCTCGCCTTGGACGCGGGTAGAGGTCGCCATTGACGTCGATCATGTCGGCCATGATCGAGCGGGCTTGCCTGGGCTGAGGCGCCGCAATGTCTGAGAGAGCCCAATTGGGTGGGGCGACAATGGCGTCCGCATCGCCGTCGCTTTTGCCTTCGGCGGCGGATCCAGCGTGGCGCGCGTGTCCTATGCGGAGCGTCGCGAGGGCTCGATGTTCTTGTGTCTTGGTACGTTCATCATACCCGTGAAATCCACGCTAAAAGAAGACTTGAGTTCCCGTACTGACGCCTGGCTTGTACGGAGGCCGGAGCGGTACGCCGACGTCGACCCGGAGGAGCGTATCCACAAGCTTCGGAACGACGAAGATGATCCCTGCGCCGACCGAAAATGCAGCATCGGTCGTTCCGTCGGTTCGACGAATCGCAGCGCCATCAGAGAACGCTTCGGGCAGAAGTCCGAGCCACTTCGAGTCGAGGAGCACGAACTTGACGTCGGCATTGGTGATGACACACGCATTGGCCTGGAAATAGTTGTCCGGGTAGCCGCGGAGCAGATCGAGCCCGCCCATGAAGAACTGCAGCTCGTTTGGCTCGTTGGTCACGAGTCCGAACTGGGCGCGGAGATCGACGTTCCAACGCTCCCCGCTCATGATTTTGGCGTTTCCTTCGACTGTGAGTCGACGGAAGGCCGGGGCTCCGGGGATGCTCGTCACCCCGAGTGAAGGAACGACCTGGAGGGAGACGCCTCGCTCGCGCAAGCGGACGGTGTCGATGCGGCCAATGCGGAGCATGGGCTCGAAGATCGCCGCATGCACGGGACTGGGCTCGCCCACCACGCTGCCGGGCTTGGGCGAAAGCAGGACGTCGTCGCGGGCGTCGATGCCCGTCCCGAATTTGATTAAATCCCTCATCACCCAAAGGTTGAGCTCCAGGCGTCCGTGCGTCGTATTCACGAGGTAATTGGGGCGGGACCGAATCACCCGCTCGCCGAGGAAATAGAGCTCCAGCCGGCGATCGAACAGGCGCGCGTCCCGAAACCATAGGCTGCCGCCCCAATGGCCGCCGAAGTCCTGGACGTAGACCTCGCTCTCCAGATACTCGCCGAGGATGTTGCGGTCGCTGATCCCGAGGTCGATGTAGCCGGTGTTGCCTCCCGTCTGAAACTCGACAATCGGCCGGATGGGGAAGCGCTCCTCGAGGTCGATCACCGCGACGTTGGTCGCACCGCGGCGGATGACGCGTCCTGCGACACGGCTGAACATTGAAGTATCCCACAGCCGTGCAATGCCGAGGTCGAACGTCATCTGAGACACCACCGTGCCGACCTGCCAAGGCAGCTCGCGCAGGACGACGCGCTTCTTGGTGCGGACCAGCCCGTGAATCTCGATCGCATCGATACGGGCCGGCAAGGCGACGCCGTCGGGGTCGGTTGGCGGGGGCACTGCGCTCGCGGCCGTGACGGAGAAGAACGAGACAACCATCAACAAGGCGAGGACACGCACGTCGGTTGCGTCCTCTCGCGCTATCGCGCCGCGGCCGGTTCCCCAGAAAGTTTCGCACGCAAGGGAAAGGAGTCGAGCACCTTCGCCGTCGCCCGTCGGAGCAGCGACTCGTCGACCCGATCGGATTGAACCTCCACGCGGGCAGCGCCGTGCCAAACGGGCTCGTGGGTCTTGCCATCGAAGACGTCGACCACGAGAGCTCCCTCGACCAAATCCTCGAGTTCGTGCTCTTCGAACCAGCCTGGCCGTTTCGGCAGCGGGTGCGGGACGGGGACCATGCGCTCCACTTCCCGCTCGCGCCGGCCGCACGCAATTTGCACGAGGAAGTCCCCGCCTTCCGGCTTCTCGACGAAGCCCCTGTCGCGCAAGAGACTCGCGACGATCTGCCGAACGCGACTTCGGACTTCCGCCGTGCGGGGCGAAGCGT
>DASPUY010000047.1:0-23426 GCA_035622655.1 Polyangiaceae bacterium | reverse complement strand
GAAGGTACGAAGCATCATCCACGCGTACGGCTACGAATTGCCGTGATCGACTCGAGCGACCTCGTCGCCGTCGGCCTGACGCTCAAGCTCGCGACGCTGACGACGTCGCTCCTCGTGGGCATCGGCACCCCCCTGGCGTGGTGGCTCGCGACCGGGGGCTCGCGAGGCAGAAGCTGGGTCGGCGCCTTCGTCGCCTTGCCGCTTGTCCTCCCGCCCGTCGTGCTGGGCTTCTACGTTCTGCTCGGGCTAGGGCCGCAGGCACCCCTGGGCCGCCTGATGGAGCGCGCAGGCCTGGGCACCCTGCCCTTCACGTTCGCGGGTCTGGTCGTCGCGTCGATGATTTACTCCCTGCCGTTCGTCGTGCAGCCCCTACAGAGCGCATTCGAGGCGGTCGGACGCCGCCCGCTCGAGGTGGCCGCCACCCTAGGCGCCGGTCCGTGGGACCGTTTCTTCACGATCGCCCTGCCCCTTTCGGCGCCGGGCTACTTCACGGGTTGTATCCTCGCGTTCGCTCACACCGTCGGCGAGTTCGGTGTGGTCCTCATGGTGGGCGGCAACATTCCGGGAAAGACCCGCGTCCTGTCGGTCGCACTCTACGACCACGTCGAGGCGCTCGAATATCGCGAAGCCCATCGCCTTGCCGCGGGCCTGCTAACCTTCTCGGTCGTGGTGCTCCTGGTGCTCCATTCGTTCCGTGCCCGACCCAAACCTCTCTGATGGGCCGCGGGTGCGGGCCACGCTTCGCGGAAGCTTCGGCCGCTTTACGCTTCGAGTCGAGCTGGACGTCCCCGCCTGCGGGGTCGTTGGGCTCTTCGGCCCCTCCGGTTCGGGCAAGACGACGCTCCTGCGAGCGCTCGCCGGACTCGAGCGAATGTCGGGCTTCGTCGCCGTCGGGACCGAGACGTGGCAGGACGACGCGCGGAGGGTGTTCGTCGCAACGCATCGACGGCGGATCGGGTACGTCTTCCAGGATGCGGGCCTCTTTGCGCACCTCAGCGTGAAGGGAAACCTGGACTACGGGCGCAAGCGAAGTCCTTGCGGCGCGTCGTGGCGCGATTTCGAGTCGATCGTCGAGCTCCTCGGAATCGCGAACCTGCTCGAGCGGAGCCCTTCCCATCTTTCGGGCGGAGAGCGGCAAAGGGTGGCGATCGCTCGCGCCTTGCTCACGGGCCCGCAGCTGCTGCTGATGGACGAGCCGATGGCATCGCTCGATCCCGCGCGCAAGGCCGAAGTCCTGCCTTACCTCGAGCGGCTGCGCGACCAGGCCAGGGTCCCGATCGTCTACGTGAGCCACGCGCTCGAGGAGGTGGCGCGGCTCGCCAACCTCCTTGTCCTCCTGGACGACGGGCGCGTGCTCGCGAGCGGTCCGCCTGCCGAGATCCTGACCCGCCTCGACCTGCCCACCGCCCGCTTCGACGACGCCGGCGTCGTCCTCGAGGCGCAAGTGACGTCACACGATGACGTCGACGAGCTGAGCCAAGTCTCGTTCGGCGGTGCATCGCTCTGGGTCCGCCGCATCGGACAGGCCCACGGCACGTGCGTACGGGTCCGCGTTCTCGCCCGGGACGTCAGCCTCGCACGCGACACGCCCGGTCGATCGAGCATTCTCAACGTGCTCCAGGCGCGCGTCGAGGAGTTGCGCGACGACGGCCCCGATCGGGTGAACGTTCGGCTGTCCGTCGGAGACGCCCACGAGCTGCCCATGCTGGCCCGCATCACCCGCCGTTCGCGAGACGCCCTGGGGCTCACCCCCGGCCTCGCAGTGTACGCGCTGGTCAAGAGCGTCGCGCTCGTGGCCTGAAGACTCCGCGGACCGGCGTCAGCGCGACTCGCCGGCACGGCCGGTTCGCTCGGCTTTTCGCCGCCCGATGGCCAGCAGGCTCTCTCCACTCTCGTCGCCGAAACAGTGGTCGAAGTCGGAGCATTCGGCGCAGCTCGGCGCGGTGCAGATGGGAAAGCTGCCGTCGCGGCAGATGGTGCGGTAGAGAAATTTCTTCCACTTCATGTCCCGCGTGTTGCGGCTCGCGAGCCACTCGAAGTGCTGCGCCATCAGCCAGGAGAGCTCCTGCCGATTGCGAAGGCCCAGGTCCTGCCACAAGTGGTTGGGGCGCTGGGATCGGCGCGCCACGATCGACGCGAGTCGCACTTCGAGTGTAGAGCCTCGCGTCGCGCAGCGGACGAGAAGGTCTCGCAGGCAAACCTCGTCCTCGGCCAAGAGAAGAGGGTCCGGCGTGGCGAGCCGTGCGAAGAGGTCGTGCGCATGAGGGAACATCTCGCCGACGAGGTCCGTTAACGCCGCCGACTCCAGGCCGACGCTCACCACGACGGAACGACGTTCCTTCGTGCTCTCGACCATCGCGAGACTGAGCACCGAGGCGACGACGTGCGCGTCGAACCGGTCACACACGGCCGTCGGGCTTTCGCCCATCAACCATCCGTAAACGTCTGCGCTCTCCATGGGCGCCCCGATCCCCTTCGACGAGCGTGGTCAGCGCGCAACGGGTCATCCATCCGCGCTAGCCCGCCCCCAAAGTCAGCGCGCTTTCCATCGTCTTGAGCTCGGCTCGTTTCGAGTCGAGCTCGGAGAATGCCTCGAACGTGCGCCGCGCAACGTCGGGGATCGACGGCCAGTTCTGGGGCAGCTCCTCGGACAGATCGTGCAGATCCATCTTGAGCTGCATGGCCTTCGCGGAAAGTTTCTTGATCTCCGCCTTCAGGGTTTCGATGTCGCCCATGGCAGCCTTCCTCACCGGCCAGGCCCCTCAGGCGCGCGCCACTTCCGGATACGCATCAATCGTGGCGACGGCCTGGTCCGCCACTTTCTCGCCTTCACGCGCGAGTGACTCCGCGCCCTCGAAGCCGAAGCGGTGCACGTCCCGCAGACTCTTCGAGTAGGCCACCAGCTTGCCCACCGTCAGCACGAGGCGTCCGAATCCCTCGTGACTCATCTTCATCATCGCCGAGGCCATGAGCCCGGTCTTCTGTTCGATGGTCAGACCCACGGCCTGATAAAATTGCTCGACCCGATGCAGGGTGTCGGGGTCCGGGTCGCCGATGATGGGGATGTTGCGCCGCGCCTCCTTGGTCACGATGAACGGAGCCAGAAGGTCGACGTCGCGCTTCTTGTCCCATGCGCCGTAGCTGTCCTCGGCGCGGATCAAGCGCACCAGAGCCTGCAGAAACGCAGACGCGAGTGCGGCGGCATCGCCGTTCGGCGTCGGGGCAGGTTCGGGGGGGGCGTGCAACGGTTCGGGGGTGGTCATGGGTGGGGTCTCTCCTTGGGGCCTTTCATGGGACGACGGGACTCGCCGAGAATCTTTTGCAGCCACGGCGGCGGCTCCCCGCTCATCATGATTTGCACGCGCTCAATCACCGCGTCGATCCCTTCCGGGGCGCCAATCTTGATGGGATGGATGTTCGCCCCGATGACCTTGGCGGCCGCCGGCGGCCCGATGGCGAGCACGAAAAGCACGTCGCATCCCGCGAGCGCGGCCACTTTGGGTGCAATCGTGTCCTCGTTCTCCGCCCGCTCATCGCGCTCCTCCGGCGCACAGGCGATGGCCTGAACGAGGCGATGCGAGCGCCGGGTCACGTCGTAGACCATCAGGCGCCGCGCATACCCGAAGTGCGCGTCGAGCGCTCGACCGCTCTGGCTCGCGATGGCCACCCGCAACCGCGGGCCGTCGCAGTCCGCTTCCTCGGCGCCTGCGCGCGGAGTGCGACCGTCCACGAGCTCCAGTTTGCGTAGCACGACAGCCATCGGGGACGGGTCCTCGTGTCTCCCTCTGCGGGTCGAATTCGATCCCGAGCGCCCGGAGCTTCGCATGGACTGTGCCATCGACCGGGGCGAGGTCTCGGGCGGAATGCCGCGGATTGCCATGACCCTCGCCGCGGCCCCCCGCGCGAACCCGCCGCTCGCGGCTTGTCGCAAAGCGTACATTGGCACAAAGGCGACGTGCACTCGTCCGGCGCGGTCCACCCAAGTGACGACAAACCCGGGCGTTTCGAGCTCGGCATAACCGTTGCGATGGCGCCTTTCGCGTACCGGCCCACCGGCCGCAAAGGGGCTGCGCACACAGGAGACCGCCATGATCGAAATCACCGAGAGTGCCGCGAATGCCATCCGAACGGCGATCGCCGGGTCGAGCGCGCCCGTTCAAGGGCTCCGCCTGATGGTCCAGTCGGGGGGGTGCGCGGGCAACAAGTACATGATGGGCCTCGTTGCCGAGCCCATGCCCGACGACGTGGTCGTCGAGCGGGGGGAGATCAAAGTGTTCGTCGACGCGTCCAGCGCCCCGCTTCTCAACGGCGTCACCGTCGACTTCCTGGTCAGCGCCGAGGGGGCCGGCTTCACCTTCGTGAATCCCAACGCCACGTCGAGCTGCGCCTGCGGCAAGTCGTTCGGTTAGCCCGACGGACCCCGTAGTCGAATCAAGAGGCTGCCATGAGCGTGCTCGACGACTTGCGGAAACTCTCGGCGGCAGAGGAGATCTTTCGTTATCTGGGGGTTCCGTTCGAGCCCGCCGTGGTCAACGTTTGTCGCCTGCACATCCTGCGTCGGATGGGACAGTACCTCGCTCAGGAGCCACTGGCCGGGCTGGCAGAGCTCGAGGTTCTTGCGCGCTGCCGCGTTCACTTGCAGGCCGCATACAACGATTTCGTCGCGCGATCGCCCATTGAAGAGCGCGTGTTCAAGGTTCACAGAGACGCCGTCCGGCCCAAGGCCCCCAAGCCCGCCCCGTTCGTGCCTCTCGGTGCGTTGAGGCCCAAGAAATGAAAAGGAACGAGAAGTCGCCATGGCATACAAGATCGTGGCCTCGCAGTGCACGGTGTGCGGCGCCTGCGAGTACGAATGCCCGAACGCCGCCATCTCGCTGAAGAACGAGATGTACGTCATCGATCCCAAGAAATGCACGGAATGCGAAGGCCATTTCGACACACCGCAATGCGCGGCCGTGTGTCCCGTCCCGAAGACGTGCGTCCCGGCTTGAGCGTCGTCCGACCGACGCGCCTTTTACCAGCAAGGAAGTGGACCGTGATCAACGCTGTCGTATCCAACGACGTCGCGCTGCGAATTGCCTTCGCCGCCAGGGCGCTGAACGGCGTCCCCCTCCCGAGCCTGATCGATGCGCTCCACACCTGCCTGGGCGACGAGCTGGACGACGCGGCCTTGAAACGGGTGACCGTCGCCAACCTCAAAGCCTCGTTCGGCGGCAGCTACAACCTGGACGGAGAGGAGGACGGGAGCGAAAAATGGCGGATTGCCGACATCTCCGCGTTCAAAGAGGCCGTCCGCATCCTGTGGGGATGGGGCGGCTCCGACGGTGCGCCGCGCGTCGACGCCTACGAGGAGGGAACCATGCCGCGATCGGTGCGCGTGGCCGTCGCCTCGAACCGCGGCGAGGAGCTCGACGGTCATTTCGGCTCGGCCACCTTCTATCTCGTCTACCAGGTATCGGCCGATGAAATTCGCCTCGTCGATGTGCGATCGGCTGCCGGGGCCGAGGCATCCGGAGACAAGAATGCCTATCGGGTGGAGCTCATTCGTGACTGTCGGATTCTGTACATCGTGTCGATCGGCGGCCCGGCGTCCGCGAAGGTGATCAAGGCCGACATCCACCTGATGCCGGTGCCAGACGGCGGGCCGGCCAGGCAGGTGCTGCGCGAACTGCAGCGGGTCATCGGCAAGAACCCGGCGCCGTGGCTGGCCAAGGTTCTGGGCGACGAGGAGGGAACACGGGTCAAAAACTACGGGGCTTCCCCCACGGAGTGAGCGCAAGGTTTTTGCATACGAGTCAGCGAGCGAACCAAGTCACATCACAACGAGAAGAGATTCGATGGCACTCCAGCTCCCCATCTTCATGGACAACCACTCGACGACACCCGTCGATCCGCGGGTGCTCGACGAAATGCTCCCGTACTTCTCGACCAAGTTCGGCAATGCCGCGAGCCGGAGCCACAAGTTCGGCTGGGAGGCCGAAGCCGCGGTCGACTCCGCCCGCACGCGTGTCGCCCGGCTCATCGGTGCGAAGGACGGTAAGGAGATCGTCCTCACGAGCGGCGCCACCGAGAGCGACAACCTCGCGCTCAAAGGGATCGCCGAGTACCGCAAGGACCAAGGCAACCACCTCATCACGACCGTCACCGAGCACAAGGCCATCCTCGACACCTGCAAGCGACTCGAGAAGAGCGGCTACGAGGTCACGTACCTGGGCGTCGGAAGCGATGGACGCGTGGATCCGGACGACGTCCGGCGCGCGATCCGCCCCCAGACGATCCTCGTCAGCGTCATGCTCGCCAACAACGAGATTGGCACCGTTCAACCGCTCGAAGAGATCGGCAAGATCACGCGGGAGCGCGAGGTCCTCTTTCACACCGACGCGGTCCAGGGAATCGGCAAGGTCGAGTTCGACGTCGAGAAGATGAACGTCGACCTCGCTTCCCTCTCGGCCCACAAGATGTATGGCCCCAAGGGCATCGGCGCTCTCTACGTTCGGCGCAGCCGTCCCAGGGTGCGGCTCGTCGCCGAGATGGATGGCGGAGGCCACGAGCGCGGGATGCGTTCGGGCACGCTGGCGGTTCCGCTGATCGCGGGGTTCGGAAAGGCCTGCGAGCTGCTCACGCAGGAGGGTCGCGCAGAATCGGCACGCTTGCTCGCCTTGCGAGAGCGGCTCAGGGCGCGGATCGCCTCGCAGCTCGACGACGTGTACGTGAACGGATCGCTCGAGCACCGTCTGCCGGGTAACCTCAACCTGAGCTTCCATTTCGTCGAGGGCGAGGGGCTCATGATGGCCATCAAAGACGTGGCCGTGAGCTCCGGGTCGGCGTGCACCTCCTCGAGCCTGGAGCCGAGCTACGTCCTTCGCGCGCTCGGCGTGGGCGACGAGCTGGCCCACTCGAGCATCCGCTTCGGCCTGGGTCGCTTCAACACGGAGGAAGAAGTCGACTACGTCGCGGACCTGGTCGCCGACAAGGTCTCGCGCTTGCGAGAGCTATCGCCCCTTTACGAGATGCACAGGGAAGGAATCGACCTGAAGAGCGTGCAGTGGGTCGCGCATTGAGACGAGAGCACCATCGGAGTGAGCATCCATGTCATACAGCGACAAAGTCATCGAGCATTACGAGAACCCCCGAAACGTCGGCACGCTCGACAAGGCCGACCCGAGCGTCGGCACGGGCCTGGTCGGCGCCCCCGCCTGCGGCGACGTGATGCGCCTGCAGATCAAGGTCAACGATCAGGGGGTCATCGAGGACGCGAAGTTCAAGACGTTCGGCTGCGGGTCGGCCATCGCGAGCTCCTCGCTCGCCACCGAATGGATCAAGGGCAAGACGGTCGACGAGGCGGCAGCCATCAAGAACTCGGCGATCGTCGAGGAGCTGAACCTTCCCCCCGTCAAGATCCACTGCTCGGTCCTGGCCGAGGACGCGATCAAGAGCGCGATCGCCGACTACCGGCGGAAGCAGTCCGATCGCCGCTCGAGCCTCGACGCGGCGCGCGTGGGCGAGTGACCGCCATGGAACCGACCGTTCTCTTGACGAACGTCGCCGGAGCCGCCGGGTCGAAAGGCCTGACCGTCGCGGTTTCGCAGGTCGCCGTGGATGTCATCGCGAGCCAGATGCGAAAGCGAGGGACGCCGGACGCGAGCCTGCGGGTGGGGATCCGGGGCGGCGGCTGCTCGGGCTTCTCGTACGTGATCGAGTACCACGACGGACCGCCCCACGAGCGGGACCGCGTCATCGAGCGGGTTGCGACCGATGGCAGCCGAGTGCGTCTGGTCGTCGACCCGAAAAGCTTGCTCTACCTGAACGGCTCGGAGCTGGTCTGGGAAGAGACGCTCATGCACCGGGGCTTCAAGTTCGCCAATCCCAACGAGAAGAGCAGCTGCGGCTGCGGAAGCTCGTTCACGGTGTAGTCCCAGCACACTTCTTGAGTCTGCAAGTCTGCGAGTCTGCGAGGAAAACGATGGATCCGTTTGCAACCCTTGGAATCGAGCGGCGCTACGACGTGGATCTCGGAGCGCTCGAGAGAACCCACCGGGAGCTCTCGCGAGCCATCCATCCCGATCGCTACGTCGGCTCCACGGCAGGCGAGAAGCGAGAGGCACTCACGCGGGCCGTCGAGGTCAACGAGGCGTGGCGGATCGTGCGAAACCCGCTGCGGCGCGCCGAAGCGCTGCTGTCACTGCACGGCGTCGCCGTGGGGGAGGACCGGGAGCCCAGCCCCGAGCCCGAGTTTCTCCTCGAGATCCTCGAGCAGCGCGAGGCCCTGTCGGAGGCTCGCGGGGCGCGCGATCGCCGCGCGGTCCACCGGCTGGCCGACGCCGTCCGGACGCGCAGTCGTCATACCGAGCGCGAGCTGTCCGCCGGCCTCGCGACCCGCCCCGACGCGTCGCTGGTGGGTACGCTCGGCAAGCTCCGATTCTACCAGCGCTTCCTCGACGAGGTAGACGCCATCGAAGACGAGCTCGTTTGATGGCTCTGCTCGAGATCTTCGACCCCAAGGCCCCCGCGCGACCGATCGGCATCGATTTGGGGACGACCAATTCGCTCGTCGCGCACGTGGCCAATGACCGGCCTGTGGCCATCGCCGATTGCGATTCCGTCGTTCTGCTTCCGAGCGTGGTGGCCTACCTGCCGGACGGAGACGTCGTCGTCGGTCGCGACGCCGCGGAGCTCGCAGCGGAGCACCCGCGCGACACGATCGTCAGCGTCAAGCGCCTGATGGGCCGCGGCGCCGATGATCCGGAAACGCGGCGGCTCGCCCCGTACGAATTCGTATCGCCCGAGCCCGGGCAGGCGAACGCCGTCCGCTTCCGGGTAGCGGCCGACCGGATCGTCACCCCGGTCGAAGTGAGCGCCGAGATTCTGCGCGCCCTCAAGTCGCGCGCGGAGGACGAGCTTCAAAGCGTCGGCGGCGCCGTCATCACCGTCCCGGCGTACTTCGACGACGCGCAGCGCCAGGCCACCAAGGACGCCGCGCGGCTGGCGGGCCTCGACGTATTGCGTCTCCTGAACGAACCGACCGCCGCCGCGCTCGCCTACGGCCTAGAGAAGAATCACCGGGGCACCTTTGCGGTCTACGACCTCGGCGGTGGGACGTTCGACGTCACGGTGCTCGTCCTCGACGACGGCGTCTTTCAAGTGAAGGCGACCGGAGGCGACAGCCAGCTCGGTGGCGACGACATGGATCGATCCATTGCCCACGACCTGCTCGATCAAGTCGGCCTCGATCCCGCGGCGCAGACGCCACAGCTCGTTCGCCGTGTCCTCGACGAGGCCCGACGCGCGAAGCACGACCTGACTTCGTGCGACGGAGTCCACGTCGACGTGGCCGACCGAGGGCGCGTCTTTCTCCCACGAGCGCGGTTCGACGTCTTGATCCAGCCTCTTCTCGAGCGAACCGGCGCCGCGTGCCGCCGAGCCCTCAAGGACGCCGGGGTGACGCCGCAGGAGCTCGACGGAGTCATCCTCGTCGGCGGGGCCACGCGGGTTCCCGCAGTGCGGCGGTTCGTGGCCGACCTGTTCCAGAAAGAGCCGCTCGGCGACATCGATCCCGACCGCGTCGTCGCGCTCGGGGCCGCCGTTCAGGCCGACCTGCTGGCCGGGCACGGCCGTCGAGACGACGTGCTGCTTCTGGACGTGACGCCGCTGTCTCTCGGCATCGAGGTGGGCGGGGGCATCGTGGACAAGATCCTGCCGCGATACTCGACGGTCCCGTGTGCGGCGCGGGCCACGTACACGACCCGCGAGGACCATCAAACCGGCTTCGAGATCCACGTCGTGCAGGGCGAGCGCGAGCTCGTCGCGGACAACCGGAGCCTTGCGCGCTTCACGTTGAGGGGGATTCCGCCGATGGCCGCCGGAATGGCTCGCCTCGAGGTCAAATTCCAGGTCGACGCCAACGGCCTGCTCGCCGTCCACGCCAAGGAGACGACCACGGGCATCGAGCAAACGGTCACCGTGCGACCCAGCTATGGACTGGACGACGCCACCATCCAGCGCATGCTCACCGACGCGCTCGACCATGGCGAAGAGGATCTGGACCGCCGACGTCTGGCGGAAACCAGGGTGGAGGCGGGTCGAATCCTTCTTGCGACGCGGCGAGCGCTCGAGGCAGACGCCGATCTCCTCGACGAAGGGCAAAAGGAGACGATCCGGGTCGCCTGCGCCGCGCTGGAGCAAGCGACGCGCGGTGAACAGCCGTCGCAGATCCATGCCTCGATCGATGCGCTCGACAAGGTGACCCAGGCATTCGCGGCGCACCGCATGAATCGGGCGATGGCGCGTGCGATCGGCGGTCGGCCCGTCGACGCGATCGAGCGGACCGTCGAACACGCCAAGGGCATCGAAGCGGCGCACGGCCCACAGCCCCAGGGAGTCGTGTGATGTCCATTCTCCGAGTGGAAGGCTTCGGCGAAATGACGGTGCGCGCCGGCACTTCCATTCTGGCGGCCGCGACCAGGGCGCACTTGCCCCTCGGCAGCGCGTGCGGCGGAGTCTGCGCGTGCTCGAGCTGCCACGTCTACGTGAAAGAGGGAGCGGACCTGCTGACCGCCCAGGAGGACGAAGAAGCCGACATCCTCGACAAGGCGTTCGACGTGCGCGCAAGCTCCCGGCTCGGATGCCAGGCGCGCGTCGCTGGCGACGGCGTGATCGTGGTGGCGATCTCCCGCGAGAGTCTCGAGAGCTATGAGAACGAACATCCGAGCGAGCGGGGGAAATACACATCGTCCTCCCTGCTCACTGGTACGGGCAGCTAGAAAAGTGCAATTCAAGCTCCGCGGCGCAGCCGTTCGACGATCGCCGGTGCGGCCTCCAGCACGCGGTCGACGTCGCTGTCGACGTTGTCGCGGGAGAGCGAGAAACGCACTGCGCCCTGCGCAGCCGTGAAAGGGACTTTCATGGCACGAAGCACGTGCGAGGGCTCCATGGACCCCGAGGTGCACGCCGAGCCCGATGAGGCGGCAATCCCTGCACGGCTCAGGTTCACGAGAAGGGCCTCGCTCTCGAGAAACTCGAAGGTGACGTTCACAGTGTTGAACAGCCGGTGGGAGCGATCGCCGACGACGGCCGTCCCTCCGATCCGCTCGAGCAGACCCTCCTCGAGCCGATCGCGCAGCGCGCCGACCCGCGCCGCATCTTCCTGCCATCGGACCGTCGCGAGCGCCGCCGCAGCGCCCAGCCCGACGATCCCGGCGGTGTTTTCCGTGCCCGCGCGGCGCGCCCGCTCCTGGTGGCCCCCGCGCAGCAGCGGCCGAAAGCGCGTGCCCCGGCGGACGTAGAGCGCGCCGATCCCCTTGGGACCATGCAGCTTGTGGCCCGACAGAGAGAGCATGTCGATCTTCGTGTCCTTCAGGGCCATGGCAACCCGGCCGACAGCCTGCACCGCGTCGGTGTGAAAGAGCGCGCCCGCTTCATGTGCCCACTGCGCGAGCTGGGCGACGGGGAAGAGGGTTCCTGTTTCGTTGTTCGCCCACATCACCGAAACGACCGCGGTCCTGGGCCCGAGCACCTTTCGATAGGCTTCGAGGTCCAACCGACCCCGCGAGTCGACCGGTACCAGGCGGAGCTCCGCCCCGCGGGTGTCGACCAGGTGCTTGCAGATAGCCAGGATGGCCGGATGTTCGACCGCGCTGGTCACGATCTCGCTACGCTCCCCTCCCGACTCGAAGGCCGAGATCAAGGCCGTCGTGTCGGATTCGGTTCCGCCCGAAGTGAACACGATCTCATGATCGAATTCGGCCCCCACGAGCTCCTGCACGCGGCGTCGAGCCGACTTGATCGCGTCGCCCACCGAGGACCCGAAGGTGTGCACGGACGATGCGTTGCCGTAGTGCTCCGTGAAGTACGGGAGCATCGCCGCGACGACGTCCGGGTCCACGCGCGTCGTGGCGTTGTTGTCGAGGTAGACCGTCTTCATCGTCCCGGCGAGTCCGCGCCGGGCGCAGGCCCGCGCGGTGCAAAACCACCATCTGCTATCGGCGAACGAACTCGGAAAGTTGTACGACTGCGGGCTTCGCACGGTCGCTGCACGAGGCGGGAGCCCTGGGATTGAAAAACGTCAGGCCCTGCTGCATCGGTGTATCGACGAAGTCGATCGTCACCCCGGCGAGCAGCTTCACGCTCGCCGCCGGGACGAAGATCCGGAACCCATTGACGATGAGCGTTTCGTCGCCGGGTCGTGCGTCTTGCTCGACGCTGAAGTCGGCGCTCAGCCCGGAGCAACCCCCGGGACTGACGACGAGCCGGAAGCCCGCCCCCGCACCACCACCGCCGAAGCGCGTCATGCGACGCATGAATTTCTCGGCGCTCTCTGTCACGATGACCGATGTGCCGTCGAGCGCAATCTTGCTTGCCGTCATGGGATTACTCCTCCACTTGTCCGCCGCGTTTTTTGGCATTCACCGTGATGGGGAGCCGCGTGTCCGGGGCCATCACCGGCAGATCGAGGGTCCAGCCGTTCTTCAGACGCACCCAGCCTCCCCACAACCCCTCGTGCTCGACGGCGACGATCGGTTCCTCCAGGTCCTTCTTCGGCACGTAAGCCGACAGTCCCACGGCCGACTTGCGGATGAGCACTTTCATTGGGGTTCGAGCTCCTCGACGGACCGGTTCGTCTTCAGGCGCTTGATGGGCTTGCCGTTGGCGTCGAGCGCCTCGAGCTCTCGCCCTCGCATTCCGACGACCACGCCGGTTTCGATGAATTCGACGGCGTAGATGTAATACCGCTGAAGGAACGTTCCGATGTCGCGGACGTAACCGATATCGCCCTTTCGGACGAGAACCTCCCCGATGTCTCGCCCCGCGTACGTGCCGTCGTTCTTGACGTACTTGGTCGAAACCACCTTGACGCCGGGTCTGAACAGCGGTTCGCCGCGCGTCTCGATTTCTTCCTCTTTGCCGAGTCCCATGAACTATCGATCTCCAGGATTGTCAGTTTCCGCTCCGGGATCGTCCGGATGCAATCGGCGCTCCACGGCCTGACGAACGGCCTCGTCGGGGTCGAACGCCAGCAGGGGCAGGTGTCGCGGGTCGATCCGTTCGGCGACCGTGTAGCGAACCCTCAAGTCCTCGTCCTTCGCCATCATGCGAAGCCGTTCGGGCGGCAAGCGCCGAGCCACCTCGAGACGGACGAGCGGGTCGACGTCCCCCGCCAGCCGCACCAGCCCATCGAGCCCGATTCGCCGCGCGACCCACCGCCGGACCTCTGGCTCCCGATCGCCCACAGCGAAAGCCAGGGCACCTGGCGGCAACCGGCGCACGACCATGACCCGGACCGCGTAGTCCTCGTCGGAAAGCATGTCGACGAGTGCCCGTCCCGACACGCGGGTAGCCATCGCGATCCGGACTCGTCGATCCGGCTCGCCGCGCAGCGCGCGGAGCTGCCGCTCGGGCAGCCGGAGCACCGCAATGGCGCGAACCTCGGGCTCCGGATCCCCGAGCAGCACGGGCAGCCGGAAAACGCTCGCGTACCGCGCGGCGACCGTGCGCACTTCGAAGTACGGATGATCGAGGTACTCGTCGGCCAGCTCGGGCTGGTTGGTGAAGAAGCGGTCGACGCGACGCGCTCGCCGATCCCGGACGCACGCCCGGCCCTCCTGGCAGCCGCCCACGTCGCGAAGCGAGTGGTGAGGGCAATCCGAGCAGCGCACCGGTTGCCCCTGCCAATCGACTTTCTCGCCGACGTCTTCGGCTTCGCGAGGCCTCTCATTCTCGGCGCCCGCGTCGCGGCACGACGCGTTACGCGACATGGGCGGCCGGAGAGGTCGCCGGCGCCGATGCTCGCACCGGTTGTGCCCCGTAGGTTGCCTCGTACCAGGCCACGATGCCTCCCTCGATCCATTCGTGGGCGTACTGGTCGGTCGCCTGGATCCCTGCCTGGGTCAGGCTGTCCTTGGGGCAGTCGCCGATCTTGGCGCACAGGACCACGGTGACCCCCTCGAGGGCCGCGATGACGCCGTCGAGCGCGGCGTCCTCGCCCCATCCGCCCTTGCAGTATTCGTCGACTTTGCGGTGGCCGATGAACTCGACTCCCCTGGGCGACACCTCGTAGACCTGAAACTCGCGCGCGTGCCCGAAGTGCTGGTTGATGCGACCGTTGCCCTTGGTCGCAATGGCCACGAGCACCGAGGTGCCGGCCACAAGACCCGCAAGCTGCTTGTCGGCGGCCTTGCGCGTCGCGACGTGCTCTCCGCGCTCCTGCGCGACGAGCTCGCGGTACTTCTCGCGTTTGGTCGGGTCGTAAGCGACCTCGTCGGGCACCTGATCCATGGTGAACTCCTGGCCGCGGTCCTCGCCGAGAAGGCCCACTGCATCCGCGCGACACTGGCGGCAATGGCGCATGAGCTTGGTGCCGTGCGAGAGCTTGTCCTGCAGCGCCTTGAGCTCCATGGCGCGTGGCCCGCGCTGGCCGTTCAGGCCGAAATACGTGCCGTGCTCGGGCGCCGAGATGAGCGGCATGATGTTGTGGAGAAATGCCCCCTTGCTCTTGACGACCCTGTTGACCTCCACCAGGTGCTCGTCGTTGATCCCGGGGATCATCACCGAATTGACCTTGCACAGGATCTTCCGCTCGGTGAGCATCTCGAGGCCTTGCATCTGGCGTTCGTGCAGGATCTTGGACGCGTCGAGGCCCGTCCAGCGCTTGTTCCTGTAGTAGATCCAGGGATAGATCTTCGTGCCCACCTCCGGGTCGACCATGTTGATGGTGAGTGTGACGTGATCGATGTTCATCCTTGCGATCTCGTCGACGTGATCCGGCAGCGCCAGGCCGTTGGTCGAGATGCAGAGCTTGATGTCGGGGATGTGCTGAACGACCTTCTCGAAGGTCCCCTTCGTCTTCCTGAAGTCGTAGCAAGCGTCTCCGGGGCCCGCGATGCCGAGCACCGAGAGCTGCGGGACCTCGCTCGCGACCGCCAGGACCTTGCGTAGCGCCTGGTCGACGGTGAGCTTCTCGGAAACGACGCCGGGCCGACTTTCGTTCGCGCAGTCGTACTTGCGGTTGCAGTAGTTGCACTGGATGTTGCATGCGGGCGCCACGGCCACGTGCATCCGTGCGAAGTAGTGGTGGGCCTCCTCCGAGTAGCAGGGGTGGTCCTTGACCTTTTCCCAGATCTCGGGGGAAAGGTCGTCCTTCGTGTCGGAAGTGCCGCAGCTCGTGGTCGACTCGCAGCCCGATTTCGACGAGAGCGCCTTGCGCATCTCCTCGGACGTGACCGGACCCTTGAGGGCATCGAGTGACACCGTCGGCGCGGCCGCTCGGCCCAGCGTCTGCTGCATGTCGGCACTGGACACGGGGCCTCGGAGGCTATCGAGCGAAATCAGCTGAGCCATGGTGGTTGTGCCTTTTGCGTGAAGGTTCGTGACTCGGAGACTCGAAGCGAGCCCCCAGCAATCCTTGCGCCGGACGAAAAAGGTGTACGGCGCCCGATGAAAAGGCTGCATGCGTCCGTCACGGCGACCTCGGGCACGTCGTGAAACCAACCTGGGTGTCGGGGATCCCACAAGCCCGCGAACCCACGACGTCGTCCGTCCGCGTCCGGGAAACTTCATCGAGCGTCATTCGTCCTCGTCCAAAAACTTCATCGACCGCGACGTCCTGGCCGTGAGGACCTTGCGGAGCCAGGGCGGCGGGTCGGTGGTCATGAGCGTCCTGACCTTCGAGACGACCGAATCGACCGGCTCGGGATCGGCGATCTTGATAGGGTGGATGCCGGCGTGAATCACCTTGGTCGCCACGGGCCCGCCGATCGCGAGAACGAAGACGATGTGGCATCCAGCGAGCAAGGCGATCTTCCGGGCATTCTTGTCCTCGCTCTCCGCCTTATGATCCCCGGACTCGTCGGACACGCTGCTCATCTCGATGGCGCGAACGAACGCGTGGCCGCCGGGGCTCACGTCGTAGACCAGGAACCTCTCGGCGGAGCCGAAATGCGCGTTGAGCGACTGGCCGTCGCGGCTCGCGATGGCAATGCGAAGCGTCGGGCCGCTGCCTGACGCCCCCTGTGTCTCCACGTCCTCAGGACGGTTCGAATGCGCGGCCATGGCGGGTATCCTCGACGATGGGTCCGGGAGGCACGGCGTCCGCGAAATCGCCGGGCGCGTGCTCGTGCATTTGAGCCATGAAGAGGTTGGCCACCTCGTAAAGAAGCTCGCGCGTTCCCCGGTATCCGACCGTGCACCGGTGCTGCACGCCCAGCCGGTCGAAGATGGGAAACCCCACGCGAAAAAGGGGAATGCCAAGGCGCTCGGCCGCTTGCCGGCCGTGGCTGTGAGTCACGAGCAGCTCGGCCCCGCTGCGGGCGGCCGCGTCTTCGAGGTCGGCCAGGTCGCCGACGACGACCTCACACGGCAGCTCTCCCAGCAGCGGAGAGGCATCCGTCGACGCCACCGCCGCGCAGATGTCGGCCCGCATTGCGCCGAAGAATCTGACCAGCGTGTACAGAAGGTCCGGATCCGCGGCCACGGCAATGCGCTTTCCTGCGAAGTGAAAGTGCCCGTCGAGCATCGCGTCGACGAGCTGGCTTCGCTCTCGCCGCAATCGAGGCCCCGCCGGCCGTCCGGAGATCGTCTGGAGCAGCGACACCAGCCGGTCGGTCGCTTCGAGCCCCGTCAGCGTCGGCAGCACCGTGGCGGCCACACCCGTTCGCTGCTCAAGCGCGTCCCCGGCGACCCGCATGTGCTCGCCGATGGCAATCGTGTGGACCGCCTCGCTCATCCGCGCGATCTCGTCGAGGCGGGCACCCCCCATGCTCGTGCCGACGTACGCATCGGGGACGTGCCCATCCAACGACCCGGACACGTCGGGCAGAAAGAAGGGCTCGAGGCCGAAACCCCACACCATTTCCGCGAGCTCGTGGATGTCGGCGGGCGTCTGGTGCACGCCGGGCAAGAGGTTGATGCGCGGTGCCGCCACCGCCGCACGCGCGCGGGGCCCCGCGGCGACGACCGTCTGCAGGATCGCGGTCGTCGCCTTGGCCCAGCCGTCCTCGAGCGCTCCCCTGAAGTCGGGCGTCGACGCGAAAACGACCGTTGTCCCCTCGAGGTCCTGTGCGCGCCGTTTTTGAATGGCGGCGAGCTCCCCCGCAAAGTCCTCGCCGCGGGTCTCGACGAGCGCGGTCGACGCGATCCCGATGAAGCGCGGCTTCATCCGCGTCTTGAGGACCATGATGGCCTCTTCGAGGTTGTCCGCCCCCCCGAGGACCGTGGCGGCCTCATCCATCGCCGTCGTCTGCAGCGGGATCGCCTCCTTGAAGTGGCGCACCGACAGCACAAGGGCGAACGAGGTGCACCCTTGCGATCCGTGAAAGAGGGGAACGGCCCCCTCGACACCCAGGTAGGCGAGGGCCGCTCCGAGCGGGGTCGAGCTCTTGAGCGGATTGACCGCGCAGGCCTTCCTCGAGGGGGTGATGCGAGCCATCAGGGTGAGGCCTCGCAAGGGAGCTGCGCGCTCGGGGTCCGCTCGGCGCGAACCGTCTCCCACGGAGCCGGCCGGCGCACGTCCTCCCAGATAGGGCTGTTGATCTCGAGATCGAGCTGCCGCACGAGCTCCACCATCCCGTCGTACCCCGCGTACGCATGGTGGCGCTCCTGGTTGATGTCGAGCCACGGCATCTTGGCCTTGAGCGCGACGAACTGCGTGCGCCCGCCGGAGAGCAGGATGTCGGCGTCGCCCTTCTTGAGCTGGGCGTACATCTCCCGCGGCGGGATCGATTCGACCATGTGAGGATCGCCCTTCATGATCTCCTTGATCCGCTCCTTGTCCTCCGCGGTCGACTTTCGCACCGAGGTGCCGACGACGATCATCCCCATCTCTTGCAGCGCGGACACGACCGACCACGATTTGACGCCGCCCGTGTAGAGCAGCACGCGCTTTCCGGCGAGGCGCTCCTTGAACGGCGCGATGCGCTGCCAGGCGCGAGCCTCCTCGGAGGCGATGAGCGACTCGGTGCGCGCCAGAAGTCCTTCCGGCGCCCCCCGTTCGACGAGCATCCGGGCCGTCGTCCGCAGCGCCGTCGAGGTATCCTCGATTCCGTAAAAGGAACCCTCGAAGTACGGAATTCCGTAGCGCTCCTCCATCTTGCGGGCCAGATTGATGAGCGCCGTCGAGCACACCATCATGTTCACCTTCGCGCGGTGCGACGACGCCACATCGCGGTAACGCGCGTCGCCGGTGATGCACGCGCGCACGCGAATCCCCAGCCTATCGAACAGGGGGAGCACCTGCCAGAGCTCCCCCGACAGGTTGTACTCGCCGAGGATGTTGATGTCGAAGGGAGTCACGTCGTCCGGCTCGAGCGTCCCGATCACGTGATCGAGCAAGGCCTCGCCGCCGAGCTTGTTGCCGAGATTCTTGGATCCGACGAAGCCCGGGGCGTTGACGGGCACGACCGGCGTGCCGTACTTCTCCGTTGCGTGCTTGCACACGGCGTCGATGTCGTCGCCGATGAGCGCCGTGACGCAGGTCGAATAGACGAAGATCGCGGGCGGCGAGTATTTCGCGACGATCTCCTTGATCGCGCGATAAAGGCGCTTTTCGCTGCTCCCCATCACGATGTCCATCTCGGAGATGTCCGTCGTGAATCCTTGCCGGTAGGTGGTCGGTCCGGAGCTCGCCGCATGGCGGTTGTCCCAGCCGTTGCCCTCGCAGGCGAGGGGCCCGTGCACGAGGTGCACGACGTCGGTGATCGGCTGAAGGGCAATCTTGGCTCCGTCGAACGCGCAGCCCCCTGCGGCCGCGCCGGGCGTGAGCGGCTTCGAGCAACCCTTCTTCTTTTCCTTTGCGCCCTTGCCCTTGTTCTTTTCGCACCCGGGCTCGTCGAAGACGTCGGCGATCTTGGCCTTCAGTGCATCGCTCATGGGATTTCCTCCCGCAGAGGTGCGGCCCCTAGCGCGTCAAGTCATACGAGTAGTCCGTCTTGGACGGAACGATCGTGTCGTCGTCGAGCTTGTCGAAGATCTTGTCGAGCAGCATGACCAGGACGCGCAGCGCCCCCTGGTAGCCCCACACGGGGAACCGGTGGTAGTGGTGCCGGTCGAAGATCGGGAACATGAGCCGCACGAGCGGCGTGCCCACGTCGCGCTCGAGGTACTTGCCGTAGCTGTTGCCGATGAGCAGGTTCACCGGTTCGGTCGCGAGAAGTGAGCGCATGTGCCAGAGGTCCTTGCCCCCCCACGCCTTGCAGGACGCGCCGAAGGGCGACGTGGCAAACAGCGATTGCATCTGCTCCTGCCACTGCTTGCTGCCGTTGGTGGCGAGGCAGTGCTTCGGTTCACCCCCGGTTTCCAGGACGAAGCGCGCCATTCCGTAGACGAAGTCCGGGTCGCCGTAGATCGCGTAGGTCTTGCCGTGGAGCCACCCCTGGCTGTCCGCCATGGCGTCGATCAACCGTCCGCGCTCAAGCTCCAGCTCGCGCGGAATCGGCCGTCCGGACAGCTCCGACACCTTCATCAAGAACTCGTCGGTGCCTGCAATACCCATCGGATAGTGAAGGGCGTGCACCGTCTGCCCGTGGCCGGCGGCGTACTCGAGCGTCTTCGTCGTGCAGTACTCCTGCATCGAGAGGGTCGCCTTCGCGTGGATTGCGGCCTTGGTGTCCTCGAGCGTCGTTCCCCCGTCGAACATCCGGTACTGGCCGTCCGACGGCGTGTCGAACTGGTCCGACACGTCCGACAGGAGCGTGTGCTTGACTCCCATGAGATCGAGCAGTCGCTTCATCTCACGGTTGTTGCCGACTGCAAACCCGTCGAAGCCCGGGATGATGTTGATGCGCTCCTCGGCGGCGCGCGGCTTGTCCTTCCAGAAGTGCTCGAGGATTCCCTTGAGCATGTTGTCGTAGCCGGTGACGTGGCTGCCGACGAAGGCGGGGGTATGCGCGAAAGGAACGTCGAAGTCCTGGGGAACGGACCCCTTGCTCTTGGCCGTCGTGATGAAGGCGTGCAGATCGTCGCCGATGACTTCGGCCATGCAGGTCGTCGAGACCGCGATCATCTTCGGCTCGTAGAGCTTGTAGGTGTTCTGCAGCCCGTCGACCATGTTGTTCAGGCCCCCGAAAACAGCCGCATCCTCCGTCATCGACGACGACACGGC
Source organism: Polyangiaceae bacterium (assembly GCA_035622655.1). Classification (GTDB taxonomy): domain Bacteria; phylum Myxococcota_A; class Polyangia; order Polyangiales; family Polyangiaceae; genus Palsa-1150. The sequence continues at coordinate 3,337 of DASPUY010000047.1, read as the reverse complement.
CGACGAGGGCTCCTTGAAGTGGCGCGCCAGGTGCGAGCGGTAGTACGCCACGCATCCCTGCGAGCCGTGAACGAAGCTCATCGTCTTTTCGAAGCCCGCCGCGCAGAAGACGGCGCCGAGCGGCTGACACGCCTTGGCGGGGTTGACGGTCAACGACTCGCGCGCGAAGTTCTTCTCGCGGTACTCCCAGGACTTCGTCCAGGCGTCGGTCTCCTTGACCTGGTCCTTGGGCGGCATCCCTTCGGTCGCCCCCTTGCGAGCGAGCATCTCCTTGTATTCCGGCTCCCGGAAGAGCGGCGCGTGATCGAGCACATGATCGGCTGACTGCGGCATGACCCAAATCCTCGGCTTTCGTCGGCCCCAGGGAGCCGCCGTGTGGTGTATCGAAGGTCCCTACTCGGCCGCCGCGATGGTCGGCGGTTGCGCCTTCCACGGCGCCTTGAAGTAACTCCAGACGGGGTTGTTGATGGCGAGGTCCATGTCGCGGGCAAAAATCGCGAAGCCGTCGTATCCGTGATAGGGACCGGAATAATCCCACGAGTGCATCTGGCGGAACGGAATGCCCATCTTCTGTACGGGGTACTTCTCCTTGATGCCCGAGCCCACCAGATCCGGACGCAAGGTCTCGATGAACTTCTCGAGCTCGTACGCCGTCACGTCGTCGTAGATGAGCGTGCCTTCCTTCGCGTAATGGCCCGTGCGCTGGTAGTCGTCGTTGTGGCCGAACTCGTAGCCGGTGCCGATGATCTGCATCCCCAGATCCTCGTACGCGGTGATGACGTGGCGCGGACGCAGGCCCCCGACGTACAGCATCACCCGCTTGCCCTCGAGGCGAGGCCGGTACTTGCCGATGATCTTGTCGACCAGCGGCTGGTACTTGGCGATGACCCGCTCGGCGCCTTCCTTGATCTTGTCGTCGAAGTGCGACGCGATGCGCCGCATCGAGTCGGCGATCTGCGATGGACCGAAGAAATTGTATTCGATCCACGGCATGCCGTACTTCTCCTCCATGTGCCGGCAGATGTAGTTCATCGATCGGTAGCAGTGGATGAGATTGAGCTTCGATTTCGGCGCGCGCTCGATCTCCGTGAGCGTCGCGTCGCCCGACCAGTTGCCGACGACGCGCAGCCCCATCTCTTCGAGCAGAATGCGCGACGACCAGGCGTCGCCGCCGATGTTGTAGTCACCGATGACGTTCACGTCGTAAGGGGTCGACTCGTGCTCGACCGGACGCTTGTCGAACACCCAGTCACGAATCGAGTCATTGGCGATGTGGTGGCCGAGCGATTGAGAGACCCCTCGGAAGCCTTCGCAACGCACGGGGACGATCGTCTTGCCCGTTTCCTTGTTCTTTTTCTTGGACACGGCCTCGATGTCGTCGCCGATGAGGCCGATCGGGCACTCCGACTGGATGGTGATTCCCTTCGCGAGGGGGAAAAGAACGTTGATCTCGTCGATGATCTTGTCGAGTTTCTTGTCACCCCCGAAGACGATGTCCTTCTCCTGGAAGTCGGAGGTGAACTGCATCGTCACGAACGTATCGACCCCCGTCGTGCCGATGTAGTAGTTGCGCCGCTGCGACCATGAGTACTGGCCGCAGCCGACTGGCCCGTGACTGATGTGCACCATATCCTTGACCGGGCCCCACACGACGCCCTTCGAGCCGGCGTAGGCGCAGCCTCGAATCGTCATCACGCCCGGGACGGATTTGATGTTCGACTTGACGTCGCACTCGGTGCCGCCCGCGTGCGCTTCGGCGCCTTCCGCCTCGCGGCCCGAATCTTCGGCGGGGGCGGCCGCAGCGGGTGCGCCCGGCGCTGCCGGATTGGCGACGTTCAGGTGCTTCTGGCGCTTTTTCTTCAGTTTGTCCGGATAGGCCGCCAGCACTTCCGCGATGAGGCGTTTGTGGGTTTCGGAATCGTTGGTGTACTCGAGCGCCATGACGTCTTCTCTCGGGGGGAAAGGGGGCAATTGCGGACCGCTGCTCCTCGGTCTTCGGAATGGCGCAAGTCGCATGTCCCATGCCAAGGCGCCGCGCCCCGGTTTTATCCCGAGATCGCCACGGCCTCGCGGAGCCCCGCGTCACCCCGCCGAACCCACAATGTTCCGAGTCCTACAAACGCTACATCGCCTTGTCGCAACCGCTCCCGAAGGCGGGCGGGCACTGCGGCGGCGGCCGTGATCCCCGCAAGACTTCCTCGAAGGCGCATGCGCCCTCTCGCAGGCTCTCGCCGCGGCGGCCCCGACATCGCCGTGCCCCTCGTCCGGCATGCCCGTCGCCGCTCCGGGCGGGCGCGTCGTCCGGTATGCCGGTTGCAGAGCAGCCAGGCCGAACGTCCCGGTGGGACGGCCGCCTTACCCAGTCGCGTCGCGACAGGCGTCGCCTCCGGCGGCCACGAAATCGCCCGCAGCCACGATTGCCCGCAAACGATCACCGATGAGGAATGAGCTCATGCTTCAGCGCAAAGAACAGCCCAGGGCTCAGGCCCGACGCGGGAGCACGCAACGTCCGCAGCGCAAAGGGAGCAGCTCGCGCGGCGCGCTACCCGGCGCGCGGGGGCTGCGCGACGGCTCACCGACGCGAGTGGACGTCGCGCCCCGTCACCTTGGAGATGCGCTCGATCGCGCGAACTGGTTTCTGACACGCATGACGCCGCCGGTCGTGGTGGTCAACGACAGCACGCTTCGCGACGGCGAGCAGGCGCCCGGGGTCGCCTTCGATCTCGACGAAAAAGTCCAGATTGCGCGGGCTCTCGAGCAGGCGGGTGTCGCCGAGATCGAAGCAGGCATCCCCGCGATGGGCGCCGCCGAGATCGAGGCCATCGCGGCGGTCGGTTCCGCCCTCGACCGCTCTCAGGCCATCGCGTGGTGTCGCATGACCGAGAGCGACGTCGACGCCGCCGTTCGCACCGGGCTTCGCCGAGCCCATCTGTCCGTCCCCGTGTCGGACTGCCAGATCGCCACCAAACTGGGGGAAACCCATCCCGCGGTGCTGGGCCGCATTCGCCGCGTGGTCCACTACGCGCGGGAGCGGGGCCTCGACGTCGCCGTCGGGGGCGAGGATGCAAGCCGCGCCGCTCCCGACTTCGTCTGCGCCGCGGTCGTCGCGGCGGAAGAAGCCGGTGCACACCGCTTTCGGTTTGCGGACACGCTCGGCGTCCTGGATCCCTTCCGTACCCACGCCATCTTCCAGCGCCTGTGCCGGGTGACCGATCTGGAGCTCGAGTTTCACGGCCACGACGACCTTGGCCTGGCGACGGCCAACACCCTAGCGGCGGTCCAGGGCGGCGCGACCCACGTGAGCGTGTGCGTCCTGGGGCTCGGCGAGCGCGCGGGC
>DASPUY010000046.1:0-7456 GCA_035622655.1 Polyangiaceae bacterium | reverse complement strand
CGGCCCTTGCTGCTCTCGGATGGTCACGGATGCGGGCGCCTGCGCCGCGGGGCTCGCTCCAGGTCGCGCGGCCGGCGGGAGTGGTGTCGCCCGCACCCTCGCCAGACGACGGCAGTCCCGCAATCCGAGGCCTCATCCTCGACGCCGAAGGCGGGCGCGTCGGGGGAGCCACCGTGCGCCTCGTTTCGGCCGACCGCCCCTACCGGGTGGCTCAGGCTGCGAAGACCGATCCCGACGGCGCCTTTCTCTTTGCCCATGGCGTCCCACCGCTCGTTCGTGTCATTGCCGAGCATGGCGCCGACGGCGTCGTGACGAGCGCCCCGCTGCACACCACGGAGCAGAAGACGATCGGGCTCACCCTCGTCCTCTCGGCGGCGAGCGCAGTTCGCGGGACCGTCGTGGACGCGCACGGGGCGCCCATTGGAAGCGCGGCGATCTCGGCCGAGGGGTTGCCGTGGACCGTGAGCGCCACGACCGATTCGGCGGGGGCTTTTCTTCTCACGACCGCACCGGAGGAGGCCACCCAGATCGTCGCCGTGGCGCGCGGATACAAGACAGGTCGCGTTTCTCTGGCGGGGAGAACCGAGGCCGCCGAATTCCTGGTGCGAATGGTGCTTTCGGCGGCGGATCCGGTCGACGGCGAGGTGGTCGACGACGAGGGCAATCCCGTGACGGCTCGGGTCGTGGCGTGCGAAGACCAGCCTTCCGAGGCCAGCACTCAGAGCGCCGCCGACGGTTCCTTCCAGCTTCCGCCTGCCGCCATCGGGTGCGATGCAGTCGCCGAGCATGGCGAGCTCGCGCCGAGCGATCCGACGCGTGTCGTCGAAGGCAGACGCCTCGAGCTACGCTTGAAGGCGGGCGCGGCCGTCGAGGGCGTCGTCGTCGACGAACGTGGCCGGGGGCTCGCTCCGTTCCGGCTCGGTATCGAGTCGTGCCTGCCCAGTCGGGGCAAGGATTTCGACCACGGAGCTGCGCGCACGTTCGACGATCCACGGGGCGCGTTCCGCTGGGACAAGCTCGCGCCCGGAACCTATGTGTTCACCGCATCGGCGTCGGGGCGGCCTCCAGCACGCTCCGCGACGATCGCCGTGCAGACCGGCGCAGCAACGACCGGCCTGCGAATCGTCGTCGCCGAGGGTGGCGCCGTGCAAGGCACGGTCGCCGACGAAACGCGGACGCCCCTTGCCGGCGTGGACCTGCGCTTCGACCAGGTCAGTCGCGTACTCGACAGCGAAGCCCGGGCCACGACCGACCGCGACGGGCACTACCGCCTGGAAGGCGCGCCCGCCGGTCCCCTCACCGTGAGAGCACACAAGGACGGTTTCGTCGTGCAGCTCGTCTCCGGAGTGCGCGTCGAGTCGGGCGCGACGCGGCGGCAGGACTTCGTTCTCGTTGCCCTGGACGGCGGCGCCACCTTCCAGCTCGGCGGAATCGGCGCCGGCCTGGCCCAATTGCCCGACGGGCTCGCCCTCCAGAACGTCTTCCCCGGGGATCCCGCGGCTCGCGCCGGGCTCCGCGCAGGCGACCGCATCGTCAGCATCGATGGCGATCCTGCCGACGGCATGTCGATGGCGGATGCTCTGCAGCGGATCCGGGGCCAGCCGGGCACGAGCGTCGGGCTCTCCGTTCGGAGACCGGCGACCGGCGACCTCCTGGAGCGGACCATCGTTCGAGCCATCGTGCTCCACTGATCCGCGCCAGTGGCCCATGGCTCTTGACTGCGCTTCCGTTCAGGTGCATGGACTCGCGCATGGGCGCTTTCCACACCACCGCATGGTCGTTGCACGATGCCGTCTTCCAGCTCGCGCGCGAGCACGGCCTTCGATCGTTCAAGGTCGAATGCAAGCAAGGACCCGAAGGCGAGACCGTGATCGCGCTCATCCTCGATCCGCCGAAACGCCCAGTCGTCTCGGGGCCCACTCGTCGCGAGTGAGACGCTGCGTCCGGCTAGGACGCTCGCCCTCCGGTACTGTGGCGTGGTGTTCGTCGTAATGATCTCGTCGGAGCGGACTTTGGGCCCTGCGTGAGAGCGCCCGTGGCGTCGTCGAGCGCATTTCGCGTCTCGTCCGCGTCGCAGATCACGGATATCGGCCGCTGGCCGCAAGAAAAAACGAATGCTGCGGCTCTGTACTGGTTGCACCGAGCGCCGGATCGCGTAGGGGGTATCAGGCGTTGTCCGGTCGAAGGTTCGCCTCCACCAACTAGGGCCCGGCCTTCGGACGATCGAGGTTTGCGACGCCCTGTTTCTCACGAGAGGTTTATCGGATGGATCGCGTTTCGATGAAATCGCTGTGGACGTTGATCGCTGCTGCGCTCTGGGCGCCGGCGTGTGCCGATGTCCTTGGCTTCAAGGATTTTTCCAGCGCCGACGAAGTGGGGTCGAGCGGGGCCGGCTCCGGGGCGGTCTCTTCGGCAGACGGTGGATCGAACGAACAGAGCGGTGCAGGCTCGGCCACGGGAGCTACCGGTGGCGGAACGACCGCGGGCGGGTCGAACGGGGGTGGGTCGAGCGACGGGAGTTCGACCGGGACGCATTCGAACGGCTCGCCGAGCTCCGGGGGATCCAGCGCGCCTGCGAGCTCCGGCGGCGGCACGAGCGCGGGGTCGAGCCACGCGTCGGGAAGCACGTCGACGGGCACCACGGGTGGGTCGACGGGCAGCTCCAGCTCCTCGACGATGGCCTCTTCGTCGTCGAGCAGCGCTGCGCCTTGCATTCCGCCGACGACTGGAACGGCGGGCTATGCCACACGGTACTGGGACTGTTGCAAGCCGTCGTGTGGATCCTCGAACACGTGTGCGGCCGACGGGACCACACAGAACAACGGCGCCCAGGACTCCTGCCAAGGCGGCACGGCGTACGAATGTTACGACATGGCGCCGCAGGTCGTCAGCAGTACGTTGGCGTATGGGTTCGCGGCGTTCGACGGGGCGAGCTGTGGCACGTGCTTTCAGTTGACGTTCACGGGCACGTCCAATGACGGCACGGCGGATCCGGGCTCGGAGGCGATCTGCGGGGCGAGCATGATCGTGCAGGTGGTCAACACGGGCGGGCTGCAGACGGGCCAGTTCGACCTCCTGATCCCCGGTGGAGGCGTCGGAGCGAACGACTCCTGCACCACCGAGTGGAATGTCTCGACGTCCCAGCTCGGCGTCCAGTACGGCGGCCTGATGCTGCAGTGCGAGCAGAACGACGACTACAACTATGCCGAGTACGAGGCGTGCACGATCAGCGCCTGCCAGTCGCTGTTCGCGAACTCGGCCACCATGGAAACCGGCTGCGAATTCATCATCAACTGGATGAAGGGCGCGAACAATCCGAACGTGATGTACACGCAGGTCACATGCCCGAGCGCGCTCACGAGTGTGTCCGGCCTGCAGTGATCGCTCCTCTCTGAAATCCCCGTCATTGTTCGCGTTCGACAACACTTACGTCCGTCTTGGCGATCGCTTCTGCGCGCGCGTGTCTCCCACACCCGTTGCCGCGCCCGTGACAATCAAGCTCAATCGTGCGCTCGCCGAGCAGCTCGGCGCCGACACGGAGAAGCTTGCGACCCGGGACGGAGCAGAGGTGCTGGCGGGAAACACAGTGCCCGAGGGCGCCGAGCCGATTGCCATGGCCTATGCCGGCCATCAGTTTGGGGTCTTCGTGAGGCAGCTGGGCGACGGGCGCGCCATCCTGCTCGGTGAAGTCATCGCGCGCGATGGCTGTCGTCGCGACGTACAGCTCAAAGGCGCCGGTCGCACACCCTTCTCGCGAGGCGGCGACGGGCGCGCTGCGCTCGGGCCGGTCTTGCGCGAATACGTGGTCAGCGAGGCCATGGCCTCGCTCGGCGTTGCGACGACGCGGGCGCTTGCGGCAGTCATGACCGGGCAGGAAGTGCTGCGCGACCAGGCGGCCTTGCCCGGCGCGATCCTGGTCCGTGTGGCCGCGAGCCACATCCGGGTCGGCACCTTCCAGTTTTTCGCCGCGCGCGGCGACCGAGAGGCGCTTGCGGCCCTGACCCGCTACGCCCTCGAGCGACACTACCCGGGGTCGGCGGGCGTGCAGCGCGACGCTCTCGCGCTGCTCGAGCGGGTCGTCGAGGCCCAGGCGACGCTCGTCGCCCGCTGGATCGGTCTCGGTTTCGTGCACGGGGTCATGAACACGGACAACACGACCATTTCGGGCGAAACGATCGACTACGGACCGTGCGCATTTCTCGATGAATACGATCCCGAAAAGACATTCAGCTCGATCGATGACGCGGGGCGATACGCGTTCGGCAACCAGCCGCAGATTGCGCGATGGAACGTGGCCCGGCTCGCCGAAGCCCTGCTCGGCCTCATCGACGAGGACGAGGAGCGCGCCATTCGCCTGGCGATCGAGAGGATCGAACGGTTCGCGCCGCGTTTCGAAGCGGAGAAGGCGCGGGTGCTTCGGGCCAAGCTGGGCCTGGGCCGCGAGGAGGCGGGCGACGATGCTGTCGCCGAGGACCTGCTCGCACGCCTCGCGGCCAACGAGGTCGACTACACCCTCTTCTTCCGGCGACTCTGCGACGCCGCCGCGAGCCCTTCGGTCGACCCGGAGCTCGCTGCCCTGTTTCGTCGACCCGAAGCGTACGGCGATTGGGCGAGCCTCTGGCGCAGCCGACTCGCGCTCGACGATCGCCCGTCCGAGGCGCGGCAGAGGGAGATGCGACGTGCGAATCCGGCGTTCATCCCCCGCAATCATCGCATCGAGGAAGCGATTCGAGCGGCGGTGGACCGGGCTGACTTTCAGCCCTTCGAAACATTGGTCCGGACGCTCGCGCGACCGTACGACGATCAGCCCGACGCCGCCTTCCTCGCGCGCCCGCCCGCTCCGGAGCAGCGCGTCCGTCGGACGTTCTGCGGCACCTGATCGGGCCCGGTCGGTGCCCCGGCAGGCGAGCTCATCGCCCGAATTTGTGGGCGCTCTTCGCCCATTTCGCGTAACCGCGGCGGCGGCGTTCTCGTCGCGATCCGTGCGGCGCATTCGTGATGCGGGCGTGCAGCATCGCCTTCTCTCCGGTGACCTGCTGCCAGCCCTTCTGCGCATCGAACTTCTGCGCGTATCCGCCGGTGAGGACCGAAAAGGGCGCCGCTGCGTGGGTCTTGAAGTCTGTTGTCGAGGAACACGACCCACCATGCTCTGCTGGGTGGCGTGCTTCCCTTGGGGGAAAAGACGAACTGCGCCTCCTCGAGCGACCAGATCGGAGCGAGATCGCAGTTCCACTGCGCCTGAAAGGCGGGGATGAGGGCCTGAACGTCGCCGTCGCCAATGGCAGTCGATTCGTTGATGACCGAGAGTTGAATCATCGCGGGCCTCCTGAAGGTCGCCCGGGGATGCGCGCCTGCTCCCCTTCGAGGGCTCGGTCACGATGGTAAACAGGACACGTCGCGGCGTTCCATTGCAATAGACTGCACGCCGATCGAGCCGTCTCGCGTCGGGCTCGATCGCGCGCGCGTATGCCCCTCCGTGCGCATGCAGAGTGCATATTTCAGGCGAACGTCGGGTGCATCGGGAGGGGGGCTGTGTCCCCCCCCCGCGCGCATCGCGTTGCCCTCGATTCCGCGCAAGACGATACGATGTCGGGTCGATTGAGCGACCGCGTATTTCTGGCAATGACTTTCGGATTCGTGATCCCGACTTTCCCGGGGCGGGCTTCGGATCGAGAACCGGCCCCCGAATGAGATTTTGGCCCCGGCCGCTTCTTGCACTCAGCGTCGCGCTAACGGTGCTGAACCCGATGCCGCTGTCAGCGCAGCCTGCGCCCGAGCCGTGGTCCGACGTGAGCGTCTCGGGCACGTGCCCGGATGCGAAGATGGTTCGAACGCTCCTGTCGACCCTCGTCGTCCCCCGACGCAGTGCCGCAGCGAATGCGCCGATCGGGACCGTCGCCGATCTGGGCGCCGAATTCCGCGTCGCCGTCGGCTCGCGCAGCAAGAGCTACGCGGATCCGGCGCGTGACTGCGCGCAGCGCGCACGCGTCGCGGCTGCGTTCATCGCGATTGCGCTTCTGCCCGAGGGTGCGAGCGCACCGCCGTCCGGATCCACCCCTCCCGGAGCGAGCGGGCGGTCCGAGCCCCGGCCGGAGCGACCATCTTCCCCGTCGAACGCGGCGCCGGTCGAGACGCCTGCTCGCGCGCAACCTGCCGAGACGCCCCCTCGCGCGGCGCCTGCGGAGGCGCCCACCCGCGGGACGCCGGCCGAGACGCCTCCGCGTGCGGCGCCCGCGGAAACGCGGGCTCGCGCGGCGTCTGGCGAAAAGAGTTCCGGTGCGCCACCCGCCGAACCTCCCGCTCGACGTGAGGGCGACCACTCCGAGGCTCGCACGGCGCCCCCGCAGTCGGCTCCGGGCGCCGCAACCAACTGGGGCAACGTCGACGCGCGCGGCGCTTTCGCCCTCGGTCTGCCGACGGCTCTCGTGGCTCCGGGGATCGCGATCCGAGCCGCGGGCGGGCGCGGCGCGTTCGGCGGCCACGCTACTTGCGGCTGGTTCTTCGGAACGCCGATGGCTCTCGCTGGCCAAGCGGGCACGGTGCTGCTCGAGCGTCTGCCGTGCGCCGCTGGAGGCACATTTCGTTTCTTCTGGCTCGACCGTCACTTCGAGAGCGCGATCGATGCCGGTCTCGCGATCGGACTGCTGCGCGCGATTGGCCGCGGCTTCGTCTCGACTTACGCGTCGAGCCGCGCCGAGGTGGGCGCGCGCATCGCCGTGGATGCGGCGTTGCACCTCGACTCGAAGCCGGCGACCGTGACACCGGTCATCGGCCTCGAAGCGACTGCATATGCCACACCCTACGACTTCGACGTGACGCCCCACGGTGTCGTGGGGCGTGCGCCGCCGGTGTGGAGCGCTGTCACGTTAGGCGTGCGCTGGGGCGTAGACTTCGGCCCATGAGTCGTCGGTAGAAGCTTTGGCGCCGCCTGTGCCATAACAATACAGGTGGGCCCCGCTTTTTCTTGGTCCGATCGGCAGCCTTGCGTCGCTGCCGCGAACGCCTCCGGCGCGGCTTCGTTGCCGGAGCAAGCCCATCTCTCGTTCGACGACATTTATCGGGACTTTTTCGCGCATGTTGCGCGCTGGGTTCGCGCGCTCGGCGCCCATGACGCCGACGTGGAGGATCTGACCCAGGAAGTGTTCATCATCGTGCGCCGCAAGTTGCCGGCCTTCGATGGGCAGAATCTCGGAGGGTTTCTCTACCGTATCACCCAGCGTACGGTCCGCGACCATCGTCGCAGCGCATGGTTTCGTCATCTGCTCGGTAGACGACAACCTCTGCCGGATCTGGAGTCGGTGAGCCCCTCCGGCGTCGAGGCCGTTCAGCGGCGCGAACGGCGCCGAGTTCTCGACGCCATTCTGGCTCGAATGAGCGAGAAGCGCCGCGCAACGTTCATCCTGTTCGAGATCGAGGGGTACAGCGGCGAGGAAATCGCGCGGATTCAGAGCGTTCC
>DASPUY010000045.1:0-10902 GCA_035622655.1 Polyangiaceae bacterium | reverse complement strand
ACGCGCGGCGACGGTGATCATGCCCGTCGCGGCGCTCTGGGGGTCGTGGCTCCTATTTTGCGTTCGCACGACAGGATCCATCGTCCCCGATTCGGGCGCGTCGAAGCGGGTCGGGCACGAGCGACTGTTTCGGCTGATGCTCGATGGTTCGACCGAGCCGCGGGGCGGCTGGGGGGAAGCAGGGCGACACGTGCGTCTATTCGTGAGCGTTCTCCGGAGCGCATTCTCCCACTTGCTGCGCGCCGGCGATCACCTGTCCCGCGTCACTCTGGTCGCGTCATTCATCATCCTCATCTGTCTCCTCGTGGGGTTTGCGGGGGCTCGACGAAGCGGGGCCCCGCGGTCGGTCCGATCGCTACGCGCCGCGGCCGCGCAGACGGCGCCTCTGACAGCGGCCCTCTGTCGCTCGTCGTGGCCAGTCTGGCTCTCCGCAGCGATCGTGCTTTTTTCTTACGTCGTCGTGTTGCACCACGTGCGCGGCTGGTACACGATGCCCCTCCAGCTGATGATGACGCTCCTCGCGAGCGCGTTGTGCCTGGACGCGGTTGGCGCCTTGGAGCCAGGTGCACGGACGCGGTTCGGAATGCTGGCGCGCGGGCTCCAGCGACGGGGGCACTTCACCGCCGTCCCCTCGATCGTCGGGCTCGTTGGGCTCTTCTGGCTTGGCGCCGCGTGGGCAGAGGACATCTCGTTCCGGACCAGGTCGGCGTGGCTGGCTGCCTATATCACCACCGCACGACGGATCGTCGCGATCACACCGCCGGGGGCGCGGGTTGGCGCCTTCAACTCCGGCATCATCGGCGCATTCGCCAGCAGGGGCGGCCGCCGGGTGACCAACCTCGACGGAGTGGTCAATCACCGGGCCCTTCTGGCCAACGAGGCGGGGACGGTCACTGCGTACATCGCGAACGAAGGAATCGAGTTCATCGCCGACTTTTTCACCACCATCCAGACGGCTGAGCGCATCGTGGCGCCAGGGCTGCTCGAGCGTCTCGAGCTGGTCGAGGCCGTGCCCATCGACGACCACCCGGGCGAATCGCTGGGAATCTGGCGATTCCGAACCGATTAGAAGGCGCCTCCGGGCATAGCCAGCCACCGAACCGTCGGGATCGAGGCCCACGTGGAGACCCCCATCTTGAGCGATCCTGGCAGCGAGCTCCCAGTCCCTTCGAGCGGATGGATCGGAATCTTCAGCCGCCGCACGTCCTCCGGCAGCTTCATCCCCGCGATCGATGGTTTGCGCTTCATCTCGATCGCTCTCGTCATATTATATCATACCGAGTATTTTCGGATGCCTGGCGCGCCGCGAATGCTGCGACTCGTTGGCTCCCATGCGAACATCGGCGTGCAGGTTTTCTTCGCCGTCAGCGGGTTCGTTCTCGGTCTCCCGTTCGCGCGCGCGCATCTCGGTCTGGGGGCGCGGGTTTCGTTGAAGCGCTATTTCCTTCGACGGCTGACGCGGCTCGAACCCCCGTACGTCATCAATTTATCCATCTGGTTCGCGATCCAGGTGGTCTTTTTGGGGCGCATGTTTCACGAGCTTTTTCCGCGCTTGGTTGCGAGCCTGATGTACGCGCACAATGCCATCTACCATGGTCCAAGCGAGGTCAATCCCTCCGCGTGGTCCCTCGAAGTCGAGGTTCAATTCTACATTCTGGCGCCGCTCTTGGCTCTCGTATTCCGGCTGTCGCGGCCGGTTCGCCTGGCGCTGCTCTCGGTCGCAATCGGCGCCGCATCGCTGGTTCACTTCGGTTCCGGACTCGCGTTCCCGTCTCAGGCCGAATGGTTCCTTGCCGGTCTTCTGGTCGCCGACGTATACCTCGTCGACTGGCACGGGCGTCCGACCGGCGCGTGGAGCTTCGACGCGCTGTCGTTGCTCGCCTGGGCCGGCCTTTTCGCCAGCCTGGCGCTGCATACCCGCTATCCGCAAATGGCACCCACGTGCAGCGCGATCGAGCCATGGGCGGTGGTTGGCGCGTTCGTCGGGGCGCTGCGCGGCAGACTCACGCGGCGTGTGCTCGGCCTTGCGCCGATCTATCTCGTCGGCGGAATGTGTTATTCCATTTATCTTTACCACGGATACGTGATCGTTCCGATCATGCGCTTTCACGATCGTTACCTGATGAGCGGATTGGGGCCGTTCGATGCCCTGGCTGGGCTGGCCTTCGCGTACGCGCTGACAGTGACGATCTGCGCGATCGCTTTCGTTCTCTTCGAAAAACCGTTCATGAATCCGGCGTGGCCGGGGGCGGTCCGCAGGTGGTTCGGCCGCCGATCGCGAATCGCCTCGCAGGCGGGCGCCGTCAGTCTCTCCGATGGCGCTCGGCTGCGGTAGAGGTCCGGCGGAAGGCCAGGACTCCATCGTCGGACGGCATGGGCACGAGCCCGTCGACCGCGGTCAGGAGGCCGAGGATCTGCCGCAGACGGATCGGCTCCAGCATGGCCGGATGAACGACGACGTAGCCGACATCGAGCTCCTCGAGCCGCCGACGCAGGTCCGTGGCGATGTCGCCGTCCGGTGGCTCTTCGCCTGTCAGGAACATCAGCGAGTGCGATTCTCGATAGTAGCGCAATGCATCGACGGGAACCCGAGCGATCATTGCATTGATCATGCGCTTGCGATGAATCGGCTGATAATACGAGAAAAGCTCGCCGGGGCCGATGCGATCGGTGCCGGTCCGGACGCCGAGAGGAATCTCGAGAACCAGACAGTCCGTCGGGTCGCTCCGAATCTGCTCGTAGAGCGGTTCGCGCGCCATGCTTTGCGTCGAAAATCCGGTGACGATGCGACGTGCCACGAGGTCCCCCGCCACGACCAGAGCGCACCCCGCGAGCACGGCCCGGCGTACCCTGAACTGCACGCGTCCGAGCGCCGTCGACAAAACGATCGCGAAGGTGACCGCGAGTCCCAACGCGGCGGGCATCTGAAACCGGTACGGCGTCCGAAATTGCGATAACCCCGGCAGCTTTCGAAGCCAGGCGAACGGCATGGGTAACCCGTGAGTTCCCACTTGCAGCACCGGTCCCGTCGTCAACACGAGAAACGCGATCGATCCCAATACCCAAGGCCAGAGCGAAGACATTCTTCGAAGCATTGCCAGCCCGGCGATGAGCCCCACGGGCAGAACGCTGCCGTACGCCCTCCAGACCCATACCGGAGCGAAGGCCCAGAGCGGGACGCTGTAGTTCTGCGCTTCGATCGCGCCCGGCACCGTGTAGCCTGCACCGTGGGCAAGGGGTCGAATGCACAGCAGATATGCAAACGGACCCGCCACGATCACGGCGATTGCTGCCGACCGAAGGAAACGACCGGAGAGTAAGTCGCGAGGGCGACGAACGATCGAATCGACTCCGAGAACGAGGAGCCAGCCTGCACAGAAGATTGCGATTTGCTGATCCGCGAGAAGACTTGCTGCGACCGAAGCCCCCCAGAGCAGGCCCCCCCATGCGCTCGGCTCAGCCAGGACTCTCAGACCGAAGTACAGGGCGAAAATCGCAGGCCAGAGCGCCGAGCACGACACCCGGCCGACGTCCAGGTGGAAATTGACCGCCGGCACTCCGGCGATCGCCAGGCCGCAGACATAGGCAACCCATGCATCCTTCGCGACGTAATCAGTCAGACGAAATGCTGCATACCCGTTGAGAGTCGTCGTCAAGAGACTCTGCGAATTCAGGACACCCGTCGACCCAAGAAGCGGCATGAACGGGATCGAGAGAAGACCATAGAGAAGGCCGAAGGTGTGAAAGCGCAGGTCGAGCTGCGCGGGCGCGAAGACGTAATCCGTGAAATACGGTTTGGTATGCAGGTGAACCACTGCGTGGTAAATCCACCAATTGTTCCAGAGAAATCCGAATGTATCCATTCCTCCCGGGAATGCGCTGAATAACCTCGCGACGAGCGGAAACGTGTAAATCGCGCCGACTACCCAATAGGTGGTGAGCACCGCCAGCTGCGGCGCCGCCGCACCGAGCAGGGGCCGGCGGGCGCGAAGCAGCGCCCTCGCCATCTTCACCAGCTCGGACGACATCGAAGTCGCTCCCCTGGAGCCGGCTCCGGACGGAGCCCCGGAAGCTCGCGCCATGCCTTCGCGTAGCCCGCTTGCGTTTCCTTTTCAACGCTTGGGCACTCGCACTCCATGCGGGCGCACGCCGCGGCCGATCCGCGGCGTGGTAAGGTCCAGGCTGAAGAAGGTCGAGGTCCTCGGTGCGTCACAAGGTTTTCATCTCCAATTTCGGCTGCTTCGTCGCTTCGCTCACTCTCGCCTCGGGCTGTTCGGGGAACGCGTCGTCGGGAGGCTCGTCCGGATCCGGCGCCTCCGGGGCGTCGAACAGCTCCTCCGCGCCCGCCGTCTCGTTCGCCCAGGACATCATGCCGATTTTTCAGAACGACTGCTCCACGGCAAACGGCGGGGCGTGTCACGGGGTGACGACGGTGACGACGCAGGTGCAGCCGCGGCCGTACCTCGGCCCGTACCTCACGCCGCTTGACGGGGGCATCATCGACCAGGTTTACATGGGCCTCGTCAACGTGGATTCGAACGAGGCGCCCAAGATGCCCTACGTCGACCCGGGGAACCTCGCCAACAGCTTTCTCTGGCACAAGGTGGACGGGGACCTCACGAGCATCATGGCGGACTGCACGAATCCGATCTCGACGGTCGACCCCTGCGGAGCTCAGATGCCCGACACGAGCTTGATGGTCAGCGGCGTCGCGGCCCTTCCCGCGTCGTCGCAGGCCGAGATCGCCAGCTGGATCGACGCCGGAGCACCCAACAACTGACGCTCGACGGAGCTGACCCTTCCGCAGAGGACGCCCACGCGCCATGGGCGCCGAACTTCGTCCTCCGGAGACTGCAGGCCCACGTGGCGGCCGCACCGGCCGCGACGGCTGCGCATGGTACCGTACCGTCATGATCGGCCGGCTGACCGGCAGAGTGGTGGCGCAGGAGAGCGACGGGGCCGTCGTCCTCGACGTCACCGGGGTGGGCTACGAGCTCGCGACGCCTCAGGGAACTCTCGGACGCGCGCCACTCGACGACTCGGGGCGAGTGACGCTCTGGGTGCATACGCACGTTCGCGAGGACGCCCTCGCGCTCTACGGATTCTCCGACGAGCATGAACGTGCGGCATTTCGGGCCCTCATCGGCGTTTCGAACGTGGGGCCCAAGATCGCCGTCGCGGTTCTGGGGGCGCTGCCCGCCGCGGAGCTCGCGCGCGCCGTCTCTCGCCGTGACCTTGCGGCGCTCACGGCCGTTTCGGGAATCGGAAAGAAAATCGCGGAAAGGCTCCTCCTCGAGCTACGCGACAAGCTGCCAGCCGCTCCCAACATCGCGTCCGGCGCGCCCGCGGGGCCGGCCCCTGCGCCGCCTCGAGCGACGGCCGGGGGAGAGCGGCTCCGAACGGCGCTCACGGGCATGGGGTTCAAGCCCGCCGAAGCCGATCGCGCGATCGCCGCGCTCGAGGGCCGCGCTGCGACGGCACCGCTCGAGGAAATGCTGCGTGAGGCGCTCGCCCTGCTCGCCAAGTAGCCTTAGGCTTCCCCGCGAATGAAGGACGTCATCGCGTTCATCGATGCTCATCGCCGGCGGTTCGTCGATGAGCTCATCGAGTGGGTTCGCATCCCCTCGGTGTCGAGCGATCCGGCGCGCGTGGAGGACGTGCGCGCGAGCGCCGATCATCTGGCGGCGTCTCTCGCCGCCCTGGGCGCCGCCCGCGCCGAGGTCTGGCCAACGGCGGCTCATCCCGCCGTGTTCGCCGAGTGGCGGTGCGGCTCGCCGGCTTCGACGCTTCTCGTCTATGGCCATCACGACGTGCAGCCGGTCGATCCGCTGTCCGAATGGACCTCTCCGCCGTTCGAGCCCGAGGTTCGCGCGGGGCGCCTCTGGGGACGCGGCGTCGTGGACGACAAGGGCCAGGTTTACATCCATGCGAAGGCGATCGAGAGCTTCGTCCGGACCGTCGGACACTTGCCCATCAACCTGAAGATGATCGTCGAAGGCGAAGAGGAGATTGGAAGCGCGAACCTGGACGGGCTCCTGCGCGATCGTGCGCGCGACCTCGCCACCGATTTCGTCTGCGTGAGCGATACGGCGATGTTCGGTCGCGGGATTCCGTCCTTGTGCGTCGGCCTTCGCGGACTCGCATACGTCGAGGTCTTCGTCGAGGGGCCTTCGTCGGATCTGCATTCCGGCTCTTTCGGCGGGGGGATCGCCAATCCCGCCAATGTTCTTGCGCGCATGGTCGCCTCCCTCCACGACGACGACGGGCGCGTCGCGGTTGACGGTTTCTACGACGCGGTCGTGCCTCTCTCTCCGGAAGAGCGCGCGGAGATCGCAAAGCTGCCGTTCGACGAGCGCGACTGGCTGGCGGCGACCGGAGCGCCCGCGCTTCGAGGCGAGCCGGGCTATTCGACGCTCGAGCGAATCTGGGCGCGTCCGACGATCGACTGCTGCGGCATCGGCGGCGGTTTCCAGGGAGAGGGGGCGAAGACGATCATCCCGGCTCGAGCCCGGGCGAAGCTCGGGTGCAGGCTCGTCCCCGACCAGGAACCGGAGGACATCGCGCGCAAAGTGGCCGATCACCTTCGGCGAGTCGCGCCGCCCGGGGTCCGTGTGCGCGTCGAATATCTCCACGGAGGGCGTCCGTACCTCGCGCCGACGGACCACCCCGTCTACGAAGTCGCGAAACGGGCCTTCAGCAAGGCGTTCGGGAAGCCCACCGTCTTCATGCGCGAGGGTGGGAGCATCCCATTCGTCAGGACCATCGCCGACGCGACCAGCAAGCCGTGCCTGCTCATGGGGTTCGGGCAACCCGACGAGAACGCGCACGCCCCGAACGAATGGCTCGACCTCGACAACTATCACCTGGGCATCAAGAGCGCCGCCTACCTCTACGACGAGATCGGACGCATGGGCTGAGCGCGCCTGGCCCGATCGGCGAATTCGACTATCCCGTGGGGGAGGGGAGCGCAGCCGATCCACCGGATGCCCACCTCGCGAACAGCCCGAGCCGAAACCGGCTCACCCAGTGCAAAACGCTCTCATAAGCGAGACGGACATGGCCAAGAAGACGAGATCCGCCAGGCGCGACAAGCCTCAGTCGCGGAGCGAGCGACGCTTCGAGCCTCGCGCAAGCACCAAGCCGATCATCCCGTACGTCCTCGGCGCGCTGGGCGCTCTCGCCATGGGCGCCGGCTTCTGGGGGCAGTTCGGCGCCACCCTCGAAGGTCAGGATCTCGATCCATTCAAAGGAGCCGTCTGGCTTCTCGGCGTCGGCGCAATCGCGGTCGGAGCGGCCATCTGGCTCGGGACGAGCGGCGAGCCGCCCCTGCGCGTCGGCGACGGCGGGATCGGCCTCGAGAAGGGCCAGGTACGTCGAATCCCGTGGCACGCCGTGGAGCGGGTCGAGTGGCGAGGGGAGGCCGTTCGCGTCACGGGACGCGACGAGGAGGGGGCTTCGCTCCTCCTCGTCGTGAAGTCGATGACTCATCCGCAGGCCGCGGCATGGATCGTCCGCGAGGCGCGCGCACGCGTTCCCGCCGTGGTCGACGTTCCGGCCGACGCCACGCTTCCGGAGGCCTCGGCGACCGCGGGCACGAACTCGAGCCTCGAGCCGCCGCAGGTCGTCGGCAAGCGCTGCGCGGCGAGCGGAAAGGCCATCTCGTTCGAGCCCGATGCCCGAGTGTGCCCGCGGTGCGAGCGCGTCTATCACAAGGCCCACGTCCCCGAGTCGTGCGCCTGTGGAGGGTCACTCGGGGATCTGCGGTCGGAGGCGAAGACGGCGTAGAACGTCGTCACGTCGAATCGCTTAGAATCGCCGCGCGCATGCGGCGCACCGCCGTCGGCAGCTCGGCCGCCGCGAGGGACTCCACCCGATTTCGACCCCGCTGCTTGGCCGTGTACATCGCGAAGTCGGCCGCCCCGACGAGCGCCTCGATCTGCCAGGGCGCGTCTGCGCTCGAGACCCCGATGGACGCGGTCACGCGAATGGGCTCGCCTTCCAGCACCGCATGGGATTCCTCGGCGATGGCCCGGCGAACTCTCTCGGCGGCGATCCGCGCGCCCGCGTCCCCCGTCTGCGGAAGTGCGATCACGAACTCCTCGCCGCCCCACCGGGCAACGCAGTCGCTGCGGCGCGCAACCCTCACGAGCACCTTCGACACGCCCTGCAAGACCGCGTCGCCGGCGGCGTGTCCGCGCCGATCGTTGACCACTTTGAAATGGTCGATGTCGAGAAGCATGAGCGACATCGGAAACACGTGACGATCCGCTCGTGCGCGTTCCCGTTCGATGACGTCGAGGAACGCTCTCCGATTGAGCAGGCCCGTGAGCCCATCGATCGTCGCGAGACGCTGGGCGTCCTGATAGAGCGCGCTCATCTGGAGCGGCCCGCCCAGCTCGGCAGCGACGAGCGTGAGCGTCCGCTCGTCCTCCGGCGACAGTCCGCGCCCGGCCGGCGCCAGCGCCAGCTGACCGACTTGCCGCTCAGCGAACTTGACCGGAAGCACCCGGGGCTGACCTCCATCGCGGTCGGCCGTCGTGCGCTCGTCGGTCAGGACGTGGACGGCGCGAGCAGCAGGGACTGACAGACTCGAGCGGGCGGCGGCCTCGGCAGCCTCGCGATCGATGGGGTTGGCATGGACGAAGAGCGGCTCGTACGAACGACCCGGCAGGAGCGCGAGCCATCGATAGCTGATGACCTCCGCGAGCAGGGTCGCGAGGCCCTCGAAGAGGCGCAAAGCCTCGCCGGCGCTGGCGAGCGCTCGGACCTCGCCCGAAATCACCGACTCCGCGAGGGCCGCATCGAGCACCGCCGACATGCGCTCCTGCAGCGTGAGGGACCGGCCCCGGACCGCATCAACCGGCTGCGGACGCGGCGGCGCGGACGCGATCAGGGTGGGCAAGAGCCCCACCAGGTCATCCAGCCGGTCCTTGCTCAGATAAGCGGCTGCGCCGGCGGTTCGCGCCCAGAAGCGCGACCGCCTATGGCCGGAAGCGGTCAGAAGCATGACGGGAACGTGCGCAGTCGAGGGGTCACTTCGAAGAATGCGGCAGAGATGCACCCCCGAAATGCCCTTCATGTGCAGATCGGTGACGACGATATCCGGAGGCGAGCTCAAGGCATTCTCTACGCCGCTCTCGCCGTCGACCGCTTCGTCGACCTCGTAGCCACGTGCACGAAGCCGCGTCGAAAGGAGCGCTCGGACGGAGGGGCTGTCGTCGATGACGAGTACGCGCGTCGTCAAAATCCAAACCCTTGATCGAACCCAGTTATACGGTGAAGCGCGTGAGGCCGGTACGCCGAAGTGGGCCGGCCGCCGCGAGGGGGAGCACCCGGTACGAGCGTTGCTCCTTCGCCCGCGAGGATCACCTTCGAATGCAAACTTTCACGCCGCACTCCGAAGCGGAATCTCCATCTTGCCCCGACGGTTCCGCGCTTGCCCCGCGGCGTGTTCCGACCTCGACAATTCAGCGAAGAGCTCCGACCGGCCGGCCCTCGACGCCCGTCGCGGCGCGTACGTATGCGCACCTTTACGGCACCCTGTTCTGGCCAGCGTGGGAACGGCTGATCCGCGGACGCACCACCGCTCGCCACCTGGACTTCGTGCAAGCCATGCAGTGGCAACCCCGCGAAACGATCGAGCGCTACCAGCTCGTCGCGCTTCGCGCCCTCCTGGGCGACGCGCAGCGCCACATCCCCTACTGGCGCCAGCTGTTCAAGCGGCTCGGCTTCGATGCACGAGACGTGCGTGGGCCCGGCGATCTTCGCGCGCTTCCGATCTTGACCCGCGAGATCGTGCGCGAGCGGTATCGCGACCTCGTGCATCCCGCGTACGCCTCGACCAACCTGAAAAAGGGAACCAGCGGGTCGACGGGCACGCCTCTCAAGTTCGAGTATTCGCCCGAAAGCGAGTCGTGGCGGCAGGCCATTCGGATTCGAAGTTACTCGTGGAGCGGCTACCGGCCGGGGCTTCCTACCTTTTACTACTGGGCGCTCGTCAGCAGGCCCCCGCGGGGCTCGCGAGGGCTCAAGATTCGCTTCGATCGAACGTTCAAGCGGGAGACGTTCGTGGATTCGATGCACCAGAACGAAGACGCACGACGCCGCGCTCTCGAGCTCTTCAAGCGAGCACGACCCTCGGTCGTCATCTGCTACACGCAGTCCTGCGCGCAGTTCGCGCGATGGATCCTCGACCGCGGGCTGCGCGACTGGGACGACGTCCCCGTGCTGTGCGGGGCCGAAGCCGTGCTTGCCGCGGATCGCGCCGTCCTCGCGCGCGCCTTCGGTCCCGAGATCTTCGAGACCTACGGGTCCCGGGAGACGATGCTCCTCGCGGCCGAATGCGAAGCCCACGACGGGATGCACCTGATGGACGAAAACCTGCTGGTCGAGGTCATTCGGGACGGCAAGCCCGCGCAGCCCGGCGAGACCGGCGACGTGCTCGTCACGGATCTGCACAACTACGGAATGCCCTTCATCCGCTACCGGAACGGGGACGTCGCCACGACGTCGACGGGCGACGCGTGTCGTTGCGGGCGTGGCCTGCGCAAGATCCAGCGCGTGGACGGGCGCAGGGCGGACACGCTCGTCGACAGCGAGGGCAACCCGATTCCCGGCGTCGTCTTCCACGTGCTCTTCAGCGACGCGCGGCAGGAGATCATCCGGCAGTTCCAAGCCGTTCAGCGGCGCAGCGGCGCCGTCCTGCTTCGGGTCGTGAGAGGTCAGGACTGGTCGGGCGACCGCTTCGATGGAATCGCGCGGCGCTTCACGGAATACCTGCGCGGTCTGCCGTTCGAGGTCGAGTTCTGCGATTCGATTCCACCGTCGCCCACGGGCAAGATGAAGACGATCGTGGTCGAGCTCTGAGCCCGTCAGAGCTCGCCGGGGGCGGGCGACGGGGAC
>DASPUY010000044.1:0-8163 GCA_035622655.1 Polyangiaceae bacterium | reverse complement strand
GACCCCTACCGTGTCAAGGTAGTGCTCTACCACTGAGCTACGCGCCTGGGCGGGAGGCCGAACAGCTACCGGGTGCGGGACGGGCTGTCAATCCTGAGAAAGCGGCGGGGAGGTGTCCCTCGCTCGGGATCATGCGCGCTTCGGGCGCTCCAGCCCGCCCACTCGGGCATGCTTGTCGCTGGTGACGGCAAGTGAGAGGCGTCGTCGTCGACAGGGCCTTCGCGCGGGCGCGGCGCGCAGTTGGAGAACGCGCTCCGCTGCGCTGCTCGAGCGGCGGCGCCCGGCTCGAGGGCACGGGGTGAGTTTCCGCGCGTCACAATGCTAGCGTCTGGCGCATGAGAAGCCGGTTCGATGCTGTGGCGGCTACGCACGCAGTTCGCGAGCTGGCTGAGCGTGTTTCGGAGCCGCTCGCCTGGAGAACGGTGACGGCGCGACTCATCGGCGTGGAACCGGGGCTGGTTCTGCACGGCGGAGGGAACACGTCGGTGAAGGCGAAAGCCACGACGCTCTTCGGCGAGGCGATCGATGTTCTTCACGTCAAGGGTTCGGGATGGGATCTCGCGACTATCGAGCCCGAGGGGCACCCCGCGGTGCGCCTTGGTCCTCTTCGCGAGCTACGCAGGCTCGATGGGATGACCGACGAGGCGATGGTGAACGAGCTGCGGACGAATCTGCTGGACGCTTCGGCGCCGAATCCGAGCGTCGAGACGCTGCTGCATGCGCTGCTCCCGGCGCGCTTCGTCGATCACACGCACGCGGACGCGATCCTCGCTCTGGCCAATCAGCCGGACGGCGAGCGCATCTTCAAATCGATCTTCGGGGCGGGGCTGGTCTGGGTTCCGTACGTGATGCCCGGGTTCGCGCTCGCGAAGCGGTGTGCCGAGGCGTTCGAGGCCGTGGCGGGTCAGGCGACTCCGGTGGTGATGGTGCTCGAGAAACACGGTCTTTTCACCTGGGGGGAAACGGCGCGAGAAAGCTACGAGCGGACGATCGACGCCGTGACGCGTGCCGAAAGCTATGCGGCCCAGCACCGGCGAACGATCGACGGTTGGCCGGGGGCTGCGACGAGCGGTTCGGCGGGGCTGAAACCTGGTGGGTCGGCGGGGCTGGGATCCGGTGGGTCGGCGGAGCTCAGACCGGGGGCCTCGGCGGGGGTTGGCCCCGCAGGTTTGAGCGGAGAGCCTGCTGCGAGGCGTGGTGAAGCTTCGGTGGAGCTTCGCGCGGAGCGTTCGCCGGCGGAAAAGGCGCGTGTGCTCGCGGCGCTTCGAGGCGTTCTCGCTCGGCTGCAGGACGATGCCCCGGAGCGCGGGCCGATCGTCCGGACGCGGTCGAGCGAGGCTGTCGACGGTCTCTTGGCGCGGCCCGACGCGCGCAAGTTGGTCGAGCGCGGGTGCATGACTCCGGACCACGTTCTGCGGACCAAGCCGACGGCTCTGCTGTTGCCCGAGCCGGCCCTCGACGATGCCACGAAGTTCGCCTCTCAGCTGGAAGCCGCCGTCGGCAAGTACGCCCGGGGCTACGACGCCTATTTCGAGCAGATGTGTCGGGCCAAAGGGGTGGTCAAGAAGAGGCTGGATCCGTGGCCGCGAGTCATTCTCCTGCCGGGCCTGGGAGCCTGCGCCATTGCGGACTCGGCGCGCGAAGCGGACGTCGCGCTCGACATCTACGAGCACACGGCGGCGGTGATGCAGGTCGCGGCGGACGTGGGTTCGTACGAACCGTGTTCGGCCTCGGATCTTTTCGACGTCGAGTACTGGAGCCTCGAGCAGGCCAAGCTCAGAGCCGTCTCACGGTTGCCGCTCGCGCGGTGTTGCGTCGTGGTCACGGGAGCGGGTGGTGGGATCGGGCTGGCGACCGCCGATCGGTTCTTGCGTGCGGGTGCCCACGTGTGCCTGGTCGATCGGGACGCCGACGCGCTCGCGTCCGCGATGCAATCCATCCGGGCGGGCGGGGATTCGAGCCATCGTCTGATGGCGTGCGCGGCCGATGTTCGGGACGCGGGCGCTGTGCAAGCCGCCTTTGCGCAGACGGTGGGCGCGTGGGGCGGCGTCGACGTCGTCGTGTCCAACGCGGGCGCCGCGCCGGAGGGACGCCTCGAGACGGAGCCGGGGCAGCAGGCCCTTCGGGAATCCCTCGAAATCAACTGTATGTCGCATGTCTCGGTGGTGGGAGCCGCGGTCGCCATCATGACGGCGCAAGGGGGGGGAGGATGTCTCGCGTTCAACGCGAGCAAGGCGGCGCTCAATCCCGGGCCCGGCTTCGGTCCGTACGCCGTGGCGAAGACGGCTCTGGTCGCGCTCATGCGGCAGCTTGCCGTCGACCTCGGGGCGCGCGGAATTCGATCGAACGCCGTCAACGCCGATCGCGTTCGGACCAGGCTCTTCGAGGGGGGCGTGCTCGAGTCACGTGCCGCCGCGCGAGGGCTGAGCACCGACGAATATTTCCGTTCGAACCTGCTGGGGCGGGAAGTCACCGCCGGGGATGTGGCGGACGCCTTCGTCTATCTCGCGACGGCCCGGGCCACCACGGGCTGCATCGTCACCGTGGACGGTGGAAACTCGGCGGCATTTCCACGGTAGGGCCGCGCGGCGGGTTCCGTCGTCCTGGCGGTTCCGGGGCCCGGACCTACATTGGGACCGTGTCTCGGGTGGCGCTGGACCGGCCTCTCTACGTTGGCTCGAGGTGCATCGTCGACGGGCCCACGGCGACGGTGCGGGAGCCCTGGTCAGGGGCGGAGCTCGGGCGCGTCGTCCTGGCCACCGCGGCCGAGGTGGAGGAGGCCGCGGCCGCGAGCGTGCGGGCGTTCGAGCGGCTGCGGACGAGTACGAGTTTCGAGCGCAAGACGATGCTTCTGGGGGTGGCGCAGGAGGTGCAATCGCTTGCGGAGTCGTTTGCGGAGCTCATCGCCCGCGAGGCGGGCAAGCCAATCGCCCTCGCCCGCGCCGAAGTTGCGCGCGCGGTTTCGACGTTCGAGCTTGCATCCGAAGAGGCCGGCCGCATCGGCGGCGAGGTGATGCCGCTCGACATCACTGCGGCGTCGCGCGGCTATACGGGTTTCTGGGTCCGTGTTCCGGCGGGGCCCGTGCTCGGCATCTCTCCGTTCAACTTTCCGTTGAACCTCGTTGCCCACAAGGTGGCACCGGCGCTGGCCTGCGGGACGTCGATCGTACTCAAGCCCCCGCCCCAGGCGCCGCTCACGTCGCTTCTGCTTGCGGAGTGCATCCGGCGATCGGGCGTGCCCGGTGACGCCGTCCAGGTCGTGCCCTGTGAGGTTGCGATGGCCGAGAAGCTGGTCACCGACGACCGATTCGCCACGCTGTCGTTCACCGGCAGCGCGGCGGTCGGCTGGCGGCTCAAGTCGATCTCGGGAAAGAAACGCGTGCTGCTCGAGCTCGGCGGAAACGCGGCGGTCATCGTGCACGACGACACTCCGCTCGAATGGGCGGCCGACCGGATCGTGGCCGGAGCGTTCGGCTATGCGGGCCAGGTGTGCATCAAGGTGCAGCGCCTGTACGTGCATCGGTCCATCGCGGACCGCTTCCTTGCCAAGATCGTCGAGCGGGCGCGTGAAGTGGAGCCGAGCTCGCCGCTGGATCCGACGGCCCTTTGCGGCCCGATGATCGACGAGGCAAACGCGGTTCGTGTCGAGCAGTGGGTCGCCCAGGCCGCCGTCGAGGGGGCCCGCGTGGCGTGCGGCGGCCGGCGCGACGGGAACCGCTACTGGCCCACCGTGCTCGAAATCGACGGCAGCGGTCGCGGATTGAAGGTCGTCGACGAGGAGGTGTTCGGTCCGGTCCTGACGGTGCACGTCTACGACACGTGGGACGAAGCGCTCACGCTCGCCGATTCGACGCGGTACGGGCTGCAGGCGGGCATTTTCACGGATTCGAGGGCGCGCATTGCGCAGGCGTTTGCCCGCTTGCATGTCGGTGGCCTCGTCGTGAACGACGCGCCGACCTTTCGGGTCGACTCCATGCCCTACGGCGGGACTCGGGATTCGGGTCTCGGTCGCGAGGGGGTCCGCTTCGCGATCATGGAGATGACGGAGCCCAAGCTGCTCGTCGTGCGGGAGGGCTAGAACTCGTCATGCGACCACCGCGTCAGACGCCCGTCACATTGACGACCTTCGATCCCCAGCCTACCCCGTGGTGCCATGCCGCCCGATGACATGCCTCAGCCGCCGTCCGTGCGAGCGCTGCGACCGCGCACGGTCGGTCCGGAAGATCCGCTGCCGCAGGTGAAGAACGTCGTTCTCGTCATGAGCGGCAAGGGCGGAGTCGGCAAGAGCTCGGTTGCGACCAACGTCGCGATGGCGCTGGCGCGCGCCGGCTACCGCGTCGGCCTCCTCGATGCCGACATCTACGGGCCCTCGATCCCGACGATGCTCGGAATCGCGGGCCGGCCTGTGTCGCTCGATGGAAAGACGATCGAGCCGCTCGCGCGCTTCGGAGTCAAGGTCATGTCCATCGGCTTTCTTCTCGAAGACCCCAAGGCCGCGGTCATTTGGCGTGGACCGATGCTGCATGGAGCGCTGCAACAGTTCATGAAGGACGTCGCATGGGGCGAGCTCGACTTCCTCGTGATGGATCTGCCGCCGGGGACTGGAGACGTCGCGCTGACGCTCTCGCAGCGCGTGAAGGTCACGGGAGCCGTGGTCGTCACGACGCCCCAGGCCGTGGCGACCGACGACGTCTACAAGTCGGTCTCCATGTGCAAGAAAGTCAATATCCCGATCCTCGGGGTCGTCGAGAACATGAGCTGGTTCGTCGACACGGCGGGGGTTCGGCACGAGCTGTTCGGAAGAGGCGGCGGCGCCGCGGTGGCCGAGTTTGCCGAGGCCCCCCTGCTCGGCCAGGTGCCCCTCGAGCCGGCGGTGCGCGAGTGGGGCGACAAAGGGACACCCGTCGTGCAGGCGGCGCCGGCAAACGAGGCGGCACGGGCCTTCGCGGCGATTGCCGAGCGGATCATCGACGCGTGCGAGGAGGCCCACGACGACGACGCCGGTCCTTCGATCGACCGGAGCGGAGGAACCGGCGGCAAGAGGCGCCTTCCCGTCCGGTAGGCGAGCGGCCGGCTACGTCGGCGTCACCGTCGCTTGATGGTCGCGAGCTGGCCGACGGACTGAAGCGGCATCACCTCGCGGAGACTGTCACGGACGGCCTCGATATCCTCCTCTTTTTTGAGGAGCACACCGAGGAAGGGAAGCTCGCTCGCGAGTCGCTCGCGTCCAACGCCCGCGTGCAAGAGGACGGTGATCCAGTCGACGAGCTCGCTGGTCGAAGGGCGCTTGCGCAACCGAGTTACGGATCGAAGCTCGTAGAATGCCTCGACGGCCTGGTCGACGAGCGCGTCGTCGACGTGCGGGTGATGAACGCGAACGATTCGTTTCATTCGCTCCGCGCTCGGAAAATCGATGAAATGAAAGACACACCTACGCAGGAATGCGTCGGGCAGTTCTTTTTCGCTATTCGAGGTAATGACCACGACGGGCCGATCGCTCGCAATGATCTCGTCGCCCGTCTCGGGAATGACGAAGCGCATTCGGTCGAGCTCGTGGAGCAAGTCGTTCGGAAATTCGACGTCGGCCTTGTCGATTTCGTCGATGAGCAGCACGACGCGGCGCTCGGAGGCGAACGCTCGCCCGAGCGGTCCGAGCTTGATGTACCGGCGAACGTCCTTGACGTCCCGGTCACCGAAACGCGCCTCGTACAGCCGCTGCACGGTGTCGTATGCGTAAAGTCCGTCCTGGGCGCGCGTCGTCGACTTGACGGGCCAGTGAATCCAGTCGAGCGACAGGCTTTCGGCCACGGCATGCGCGAGCTGCGTCTTGCCGGTGCCCGGCTCCCCTTTGACGAGAAGCGGACGCTCCAGCGTCAACGCGCAGTTGACGGCGGCCTCGAGCGATTCGTTCGTGAGATAGGTGGGAGTGCCGGCAAAGCGGCGAAATGCCCGCGGCAAGGCCCTATCACCATAGCAGATCGGTGACCTTCCGAAGGCGGCCAGACCCGGGCGGCGGGATCAATTCGAGCCGCGACCGCAGCTCGCCGTTCCCCCCGTATGTGCGACAACATCGTAGTCGCCCGCCGGAAGGAACTGCGGCACGGCGATGGATCCCACGAAGGTGCCGTCTTCATCCGTCGCGACGGTGCCGAGCCTCGTTTGCCGACCGGTCTCGGTGCTTCGTGCCCAAAGATCGACGGCGGCATACGAACATCCGGCGCCGGATGCGATCATCCTCCCGCGCACCCGCAGCGGAAAACCGCGGTGGACGTCGCCGTCAGCGACGCGAAGCTCGATCGTCGACGGTGGGCGTGGGTCCGTCGAACGGGTTTCGTCCTCGGGTGGGGTCCCACTGCCGGTGCCCATCGTGTCCCTGACGCTGACAGAGGCGCCGGGTGCGGCCGGGTGTGGAGCCCCGGAAAAATCGCCCGGGCCGGAGGCGTCGAGGGGCGAGTCCGTTGCGCCTGGCGGACCCGGGTGCGTGAGCGCGAGACCGCCGGCCGTGCGCTCGGCGTGTGCCTGGACGAGCATGTCGCTGGCGCGACGCGAACCATCGGGCCAGCCAAATGGGTCGGCGGGCGGCTCGTACGCGGGTCGATCCAACGTCAACGCGGCCGCGTCCTGAAGGTCACCTGCGCCGCCGAGGTCGATTCGACGCCAGCTGCTTCCATCGTGAACCTCGACCCATGCATGCGCCTCGTTCATCACGAGTCGTGTCGGTATGCCCAGGCTCTGCGCGGTCACGAGGAACGCGAATGCGCGATGGCGACACACGCCTCTCTTGGAGAGCGCCAAGTCGAGGTAGACGCTTCGACGTGGCGGCGTCGGAGCAGCCGAATCTGTGAAGCTGCGAAAGTATTGAACGAGCCGCTCGATCGCTTCGTGCGGCTGCATGCGGCGGCTTGCCCCGATCGTCGCCAGGACTTCGACCGCTTCGCGCTCGACGTTGGGCGGGAGCGGACGCGCGGCGGGGATCGACGGCCAGGGATTTTCGCTCAGCGCGCCCGCGAGCACCCGCTCATCGAGCGCGACCGTCATCACCAGCCGCGCCGGCCCGATGGCGGTGCTGTCGGTGGACTCGATGAACCAGTTGTCGGCGCCGTCGTGCAGGATGCGAAGCCGTAGCTCACGCACTCCGGCGGTGAGCCGGGCGCGCGCGATACGCGCCCCGGGACCCACGCTCGGGATGCGCACCGGGTCGCTGCCCGTCAGCTCGAAAGGCAGATCGCAGAGGAACGTGTGCCCTGCCGCCTCGGCCTGCGGGTCGAGCGGGATCGGCACGAGCTCGGGTTCACGGACGACGAGCGTGTAGTCGTCCCGTACTGCGTCGAACGCGATCACTCGCTTGAAAGGCCCAACCGGGGGCATGAACGGGTCGTCGTAGCGGAGGATCGTCGGCCGAACCGTGTCGCGGTCGGGGCGGAAGGGACCCGCGGGGACACCCCCAGTGCCGGGTGCCGAACCCGGAGACGACTCCGGTGGACCTGGCGCGTCGACAGAAACATGGTTGACGCCGGTCGCGGCAGCGCCCTCCTCGACGAGGACGTGCATCGCTTCGTCTTCGGTGGCGTCCGGTGCGATGGGCTCGTGCAGGATCACGTTTCGGTTGCGGATCGCTCCGGCGCTTCGACTGTCCTCAGCGATGCGGACGGCGCCGTGCCCACGACTCGCGTCCGCGATGCGGACGGCGCCGTACCCGCGACTGGCATCCGGGCCGTGAGCCGAGATGGGCGCCGAGATACTTCCGATCGCGACAATGGCCACGAGGGCTCGACCGACGACCGGGGCCATGCGCGGCGTGCTCGTGGAGCGGGTGCATGATCCGGAAGGGTGAGAACCTTCCGGGTGCGTCATCGCCGGGTCCAGCCGCCGGGCTCGTAGAAATACGTCCCGTCACGCAGAAAATAGTGAGGCGCTCGCCATCTCACTCCGGCGGGCGGGTTCTCCCAGTGACCGGGGATCCACGCGTACTGGACTCCCGTCCAATGCCAGTACCCTGCAACCCAGATGGCCTGGACGTTCGGGGGGGCAGTGCGCATTTCCTGCATCGGCTCCGGAGGTGGGAGGCCGACCGCGACACCGAGGGGGGGCGCCATGGCCGCGGTCTCGACCACGCATCCGACGAGGAGCAACACGGACGCGGCGCCCCCCGAGATTCCCGCG
>DASPUY010000043.1:0-15060 GCA_035622655.1 Polyangiaceae bacterium | reverse complement strand
GAGATTCAGTCGGCGCAATGACGGCATTACCCCAATCGTCTGGACGTGCCGGCGGGCGATCTGCGTACGGCGCGCTGACAGACAGGGCGGGAGGCGGCAGCACGCGTCCGCGGAACAGCGGGTCCTTGTAGTAGAGAAGCTTCTGGGCTCGGATCGGCGGTGCGCCCGACAGCATGACGATGGCATCGGTCGGCGGAAGCTGCATCACCTCGCCGGCGGTGAGCAGGGGCCGCGCAGTCTCCTGGCGGCTGACCATCAGATGCGCGAGCCACGGCGCGAGGCGGTGGCCCGCATAGTTGCGCATGGCACGGATCTCCGTCGCCATGCCGAGGGCATCGGAGATGCGGCGAGCGGTACGTTCGTCGTTGCTGGCGAAGGCGACGCGGACGTGGCAGTTGTCGAGGATCGAGTTGTTCGGCCCGTAGGCTTTTTCGAGTTGGTTGAGCGACTGCGCGATGAGCAGCGCCTTGATGCCGTAGGAAGCGCTGAAGGCGAGCGATGTCTCGAAGAAGTCCAGCCGCCCGAGGGCCGGAAACTCGTCGAGGAGAAGCAGCAGGCGCCGTGAGGACGTCCTCGTGGCGCCGTACCCCATCGATTCGGTCAGACGGCGGCAGATCTGGTTGAGCATCAGGCGAATCAAGGGTCGCGTGCGGATCAGATCGCTGGGCGGTATCACCAGATACAAGCTAACCGGGGCGTCCGAGCCGACGAGATCCGCAATGCGAAAGTCGCTGTCGGCGGTGTTTCGCGCGATGACCGGGTCGCGGTAGAGGCTCAGGCAAGCAAGGGCCGTCGAGAAGACCCCGGAGACCTCGGGATTGCTCTTGTTGAGCATTTCGCGCGCCGTCTGGACGACGACCGGATGCGGGCCGCTCGGGACGTGGTGCGTCTCGAGCATGCGGTGCAGCGTGTCTTCGCGCGAGCGGGTCGGGTCCGATAGAAATGTGGCGACGCCGGCCAGGGTCTTGTCCGCCTCGGCATAGAGGACGTGCAGGATCGCGCCCACGAGGAGGCTGTGGGCCGTCGCCTGCCAGTGGTCCCTCATTTCGCGGCCTCCTGTCGGGTCGACGAGGATGTCGGCGACGTTTTGCGTGTCCTTGACCTCGACCAGCCCTCGGCGGATCTCGAAAAGCGGATTGAAGCGGACCGAATCGACGGCCGTCGGCTCGAATCGCCAGGTGCGCGAGAATTGCCGGCGCCACCCGGCCGTTCGCGTCCAGTTCTCCTTCTTGATGTCGTAAACGAGGACCGAATGCTTCCACGCCAGCAGCGTCGGAATGACGAGGCCGGCGCCCTTGCCCGTTCGCGTGGGTGCAAAGCACAGGACGTGCTCCGGGCCGTCGTGACGTACGAGGCGCCCGAACGAGGTCGCCTGCGTCGTCGAGTGGCCGCGCGAATCGATCGAGGTGCGAAAGCTGGCCTCGGCCGTCTGGCACAGGACGACGCCCTCGCCCCGAAGTAGCCCGCCTCGCTCCAGCTCTTTTCCCGTTGCCCACCGCGATGTGCCGTATGCGCGGCCTGGAGTGGACGCGCTCCGAGCCGCCGCGATCGATCCGCAGAGCACGAGGCTCGCCGCCGCCCCCAGGATCGAAAGCGCGGCGGTGCCGTGCCGTGGCGTCCGGGTCGAGGTCCAGAGCGCCGCAAGACAGAGCAGCGCGACAAGGCATGTCCACGCGATCTTCATGGCCTCCTGTCGGGACGAAGACGCGCCCAGTTTCCTCCTGAGCCGCGCGGCGACAGGTGGTGTCCCACATCCATCGAGTACAGACGCGGCCGAAGACCGGTTTACCTCGTCGGAGGTGGACGTTCATGGCTCTGACCCGATTCCTGGTGTTTCCGATCGGTGGATTCGCAATGGTGCTGGCGTGTACGTCGCGCCCGCAGCAAGAAAGGGCGTTGGATGGCGGCCCCTCGGACGACGCGTGGGGTGGCGGCGACGAAGAGGCCGGTGGCGAGGCCGGCGCCGTGGGGTGCCCCGGGGACGAAACCGACGTCGCCCCGACGGTCCCGGGCAATCCGGACGCAGGCGAAGCGCTCGCGCCGCTGCTCGGCACCTGGACCCTCGTCGGAACGGAGCAGTACATTTGCTCCACGGATGCGTCCGACTCTCTTCCCGTGGCGGGGACGATGACGTTGTGGCCCGGGCCGGGAGCGACGGAGGCCGGCACGGTCGATTTGCTTTTCGACGGTGGCCTCGGCTGCTCGCTCGCGATGTCGGTCACCGGCGGCGTGGCGACGCTCACGTGGGCGCCGCAAGCGTGCGGCGTCCCGGGCAAACCGATCGATCGGGTCTATACGTCGGTGGAGATAGCCAAGCCGTCACTTTTTCCCGGCTGGCTGCGCATCGAAGAGACGTTCACCGATCCGTCGGGATGCGCGTTTCTCGTGCAGGGGTACATGGTGCCGTAGGCAACCGTCCTACTCGGGAGCCGGCGACAACGAGTAACGCAGGAACAGGTGCGATCCGTGACGTCGCGCACCGAGCAGCTCCAGGCGTGAGCCTGCGAGGTCGCAACCGTCTACCAGCGATCTTCGATCGTCGTTTCCCTGCCGTCCAAAGAGAACGGGAGATACGGTCAGAAATAGCTGGTCCACGAGCTTGTCGGCGAGGAGGCTCGCAAAAAGACGGGGGCCCCCCTCGGTGAGGAGGGTCGACAGACCATGCGCGCGCAGCCACGCAACAACATTCGCTACCGGCATCGGGTCGGAAGTGACGGATGGAGTCTCGCCCGCAACCGCGCCCGGACTCCGCTCCCGGCTTGCGGTCGGAGCAGCGGTCGGATCGAAGGTGACGATTCGCGTGGTCGCGGGGACGCGACCCCGCAACCGCGACACGCCAGCGCTCGTCGTGGCGACGATCGCATCGCGGAGGGCTGGATGGTTCGGATCGATCGCGCCCGACGCCGTCACGACCACGAGCGTTGGCTGCGCCGCGAGGCCGAGCCGGTGGCGATTGTCGTCGAAGAGCGCCGCCCCCTTCGGGTAGATCGACCCTGGGGTCCAGAGGTGACCCGGATCGTTTCGAAACGTTCCGGCTCCGATCAGGATGGCGTCGACGCAGGAGCGAAGAAGCCCCATCACGAACCGGTCGGCTTCGCTGTCGGCGCTGATGAGGTGTCCCGACTCTCCACGGTCGCCGAGGGCCACGATCCCGTCGAGCGAAGAGACGAAATTGGCAACGACCGTTGCCCGGGCAAGGCCGAGTGGCCCCCCGTAGGCCGCCGCCAGGGGCGCTGGCAGCGCGAACTGCGGCCAACCTGGACGCTCGAAGAGCAGCTCGATCGATCGGTCGAAGGGAGCTGCGTGAACGCGGGTCGAACCTGCGGGGGCTCCGGGCGGCGCTGGCGGGACACTCAGGATGGAGTCCCTCCACGGCCGCTCGCGAACCGAGCCGCGATCTCCTCGGTGGCGGTGCCGAGCTCCAGCAGAGCGCGCGCTTTCTCGCCCCGCAAATACGCGTGCAGGCCATCGGCCGCGGCCAGCGCCAGGCTCACATTGACTCCGATCTGCGCGAGCTCGGCGCCGGCCTCGGGATTCTTGAGCAGCCTTTCGAGCTCGCTGAACAGCCTGTCGAGCTCGTCGTGGGGGGTTCTGGACAAGTCGAGGACTCCGCCTTTCGTGAATTAGCGCGGCGCGCTCCGTCACGCTCGCGCACGGGCCGAAAACTTGGCCCGTCCGCCCTGACTCTGATGATCGTCCCCGCGGAAGCCGATTTCATCGGCCAAGCTCCCACGCAGAATCGAAGGAGAATCGAATCATGGAGGGCAACGCAATCGCGATCGCAGCCAAGGCTGCGACGATTTCAGGTAGCCACGGGTATCGAATCGACGGCGATATCGCCGTCCTCAGCGCCGATCTCGCTGCCGTCGATCTCGACGCGCAGCGGGCCCGATGGGCGCTGCAGCTCTGGGCTTGCGAAGAGCCGCACGCCGGCGGACGCGTGTCGGGCACGAAGGTGGCCGAGGTGGGTATCGATCTCTCGGGCACGGTCCCCGGCGCTTCGCAGTGCGTCTGCGCCGAGGCGCCGGCGCGGTTGCCCCCGATCGGGCGTGACTATGCGATGGTGCTCGTGCTGGCCTCCGACGCGGCCGGCCGCTTCGAGCAGGTGCACGATTTCGCCAACTTCGAGCACCGTCAACGGTTCGTCGCGCCGCATCTGGAGGGGGTGGTCGCATATGCGATCGACGGAGGCGAGGTGGAGCTGAGCGCGGCGCGCGTTTTCAACCCCCGGTCGCCGGGCAATCTCAGCGGGTCACTCGCGCTCGAGCTGCGCGCCGTCCGCATCGGCCCGGAGCGCGGGGGCGAGTCCGTCGTTCTCGCGACCGTTGCGCTCGGTCGCGTCGCCGGCCAGTGCGCCGTCGAGCAGGTCAAGGCGCGCGTTGCGTTTTTCGCTCCTCCCGCCGGACAGTGGCAGCTCGTGCTCACGCTGGTCGAATGGACTGCGCTGGGCTTCGCGGATCGCGATGCGCGAGGGTTCGAAGCGCTCTATGACGTCGCCCCAACGGCGGCGGTCGAAGCCTCGCCCGACGGGGCTTCGGTGCGGCTCGCGCCGCTCTCGACGATGGCGGTCGAGACGCTCGCTCCGACCGGACATCGGGTGTCGATTCAGACGGCGAGTATCGAGGATCTGTCGCGGGTCAAGGGCCTGACGCAAAAGCTCGCGCGCGAAATCGTCAGAGCGCGCCCTTTTCGTTCGCTCGAGGAGCTCGTCAGGGTCCGCGGCATCGGCGAAAAGACCGCCCGAAAGCTTCGCGACCTTCTGACCATCTGAGGCGGCGACGGGCCCGTTACCGTCGCCCCTGCTATACCCGTCGCCGGCAGGCGGTCCCCCGCGGAAAGGGGCCGCGGGCAAAGCGTTCGTCGCCCAATCCCGGGGCAAACTCGCATGCAGCCCAGCGCGACCTCACCCACGACGATCCTGATTGTCGACGACAACGAGGCCAACCGCGCCCTCGCGCGCCACACGCTTGAGGACGAGGGATATCGGGTCGTGCTGGCGGCCGAAGGCGTCGAGGCCATCGCGGCGTTCGAACGGGAGCAACCGGAGTGCGTCTTGCTCGACGTTCGCATGCCCGGTGTCGACGGCTTCGTCGTCTGCGAGAAAATTCGCTCGTTGCCGCACGGCGCCGAGACATCGATCGTATTCGTCACGGCTCTTCGCGACGTCGACACGTTCGACCGCGCGCTGCTCGCCGGGGGGGACGATTTCTTGACCAAGCCGGTGCGCCCCGCGGAGCTGCTCGTTCGCGTGCAGACCGCGCTGAAGCTCAGGCGCCTCGGTGCTTCACTTCGCGAGCACTACGATTTGCTCCGGCGCCAGCGCGACGACGTGCTGCGTCTTCAGCTCCAGAAAGAGAGGCTGATGGCGTTCGTCGTGCACGACCTCAAGAATCCGGTCAACGTGATCGATTTGCACGCGCAGATGCTGCTGAGGCAAAAGCCCGCGATCGATCCGCCTCCAGCTCCCAGGTCCGGCGGTTCCGGCCAGGAGGCCGAGGAGGCGCCAGCAGATTCGGTCGAACGGGCGCGAGAGGCGGCTGCGCAAATCCGCGGGGCCGTGAAGCAGCTCAACCGGATGATCCTCAATCTGCTGGACGTCAGCAAGGCGGACGAAGGAAAACTCTCGCCCAAGTGCACCCGGGTCGATCTGCGCCGGCTCGTCAATGACGTCGTGGCGGAGCTGAGCATCGCCGCGCAGGCTCGCGACGTCACGCTCACGTCGCGCTTCGAAGCCGATCGCATCAGGGCCGACGAGGACCTCCTCAGGCGCATGCTTGCCAACTTGATCGAGAACGCGATCCGGCACGCCCCTCCGAAGACGGCGGTCGCGGTGACCGTCTCTCCGCAGGTCGGGGCCATCGAGATCCGCGTCGCCGACGCGGGGACGGGTGTACCGTCCGAGTTGCGGGAGCGAATCTTCGACCCGTTCATCCAGCTCGAACGCCTCGAGGGCGAAGCGAATCGCAGTGGCCGCGGCCTCGGGCTCACGTTTTGCAAGCTCGCTGCGGAAGCGCACGGGGGAGCCATCCGGGTGGAGGACGCGCGGCCGGGCGCAGCATTCGTCGTGAGAATTCCGAATGGCTCCGAATGACGCCCCGCCCGACCCCGGCGACGACGACTCACCTTCGTCGTCTGTTGCCGCCGTGATGCCGTTCGGCGACGAGGCGCGTCAGCTGCTCGACGCTGCGCCCGATGCAATGATCGTCGTCGGGCCGGACGCGCGCATCGCGTTCGCCAATGCTCGGACGGAAGAGCTCTTCGGTTACGAGCGCGACGAGATCGTCGGACAACCGCTCGATACGATCATCCCCGAGCGATTTCGAGCGTCGCACGTGAATTACTTCGCGCGCTACGCCGAGAAGCCCTCCACCCGCCCGATGGGCGCGAGCGTCGATCTTTACGGCCGGCGCAAGGACGGCACCGAGATTCCCGTCGAGGTCAGTCTCAGCCCCGTTCGCGCGTCGTCGGGCCCCGCATTTTGCGCCGCGATCCGGGATATCAGCGAGCGCAAACGCATCGAAGCGATCGCGAAGCTCAACGCGGACCGATTGGCCGGCGCCGTCGAAACGATCCAGGACGCGTTCGCCCTCTTTGACGCCGACGACAAGCTCGTCATGTGCAACAGCGTCTACCGCGGCCTCATCGGCGAAGGGCTGGTGGGTCCCATCCTCGGAAAGCCGTACGAGGAGCTGCTGGATGCGTGGATGAGCGATCTGGCGCTGGGAACGGATGAGGAGCGGCTGCAGTTTCGGTCCGAGCGACTGGCATCGCGTAGTAGCCCGACCGCGTCGTTCGACGTGCGGACGCGCGACGGCCGTAGCTTGCGAGTCACCGATCGGCGCGGAATTGACGGAGGGATCGTCAAGACCGTTTGGGATCTGACCGACGACGTCCGGCTTGCGAGCGAGCTGCGCGAAGCACGCGCCGCTGCGGAAGCAGCCAGCGAAGCGAAGAGCGAATTTCTATCCTCCATGAGCCACGAGCTGCGGACACCCCTCAATGCCATCCTGGGTTTTGCCCAGCTGCTTGCCCGCGACAAGAAAGAACCGCTCTCGACGCGCCACAGGGAGCGTGTCGACCAGATCTTGCGCGGCGGTGAGCACTTGCTGCACCTCATCGACGACATTCTCGATCTCTCCCGGATCGAGGCGGGCCGTGTCTCGATTTCGACGGAGCCGGTGAGCGTGACCGAGGTCCTCGAGCACGTGAAGACGACGCTCGACTCGGTGGCTGCGCGGGCGGGGATTCGCCTCGAGATCGTTCCACCGGAACCGGGCTTCCCGCTGGCCAGCGCCGACCGTACGCGTTTCTTGCAGATCGTGACGAACTTCACTTCGAACGCGATCAAGTACAACCGCCCGGGGGGATCGGCGAGGCTCACCTCGTCGAGACGCGAGCCCGGTCGGCTGCGCGTGTCGGTGGCCGACACCGGCCTGGGCATCCCGGAGGACAAGCAAGACAAGATCTTTCAACCCTTCCAGCGCGCCGGGCAGGAGACCGGACCCATCGAAGGAACGGGTATCGGCCTGGTCATCACCAAGCGGCTGGCGGAGCTCATGGGCGGTCGGGTGGGGTTCACGAGCGCGCCGGGGACCGGATCCGAGTTCTGGGTCGAGCTGCCCACGCACGTTCAAGCGCCCGAACAACGGCCGCTTCGAGCGGCCCGGACGCCCGGGGCGGCGCTGCTGGAGGATCCCGCCGCCCGTCTGGTCCTCTACATCGAGGACAATCCGGCCAACATGAACTTCATGCGCGACGTCCTCGGTGACTTCGAGAGGATCGAGCTCGTCACGGCACCGACCGCCGAGATGGGGATCGAGATCGCCGCGGCCCGAAGGCCGGACCTTGTCATCATGGACATCAACCTGCCGGGTATCAGCGGGTTCGAGGCTCTGCGGCGATTGCGCGAGCGATCACACACCAAAGAGGTGCCGGTCATCGCTCTCTCGGCGGCCGCGTCGGAACGCGACAAGCAGCGCGGGTTGCAAGCGGGCTTTTACAGGTACCTGACCAAGCCCGTGAAGCTCGACGAGCTCCTCGAAGCGTTCGAGCTGTTGCTGTTGGCCCGAGACTGACCGCCCCCCCCGCTGCGCCGGCCGCCTGGAGCAGCGCGGCGTCCTCGGCTCTCGGCACGCCGCGCTAGCCCGGCTCAGTGCGCCGATCGAGCGCCACTTGCTCGTGGGCAGCGTGCGCTCGAAGCTCCTGGGCGAGCGCCCGCAGCGTCTCGGGGCGAACTTTCTCGCGCTGCACGGCCACGGAGATTTCGGCCACGCGTGCCCGAAGATGCCTGTGCTCCTCGACGAGGGCACGGGCGTCTCGGGGCTGGCCGCTCACGAGGGCGGGAATGAAGATGTCGTCTTCCTCTTGCATCTGGCAGGTGAAGCGCTGGGCGAATTCTCGCCAGAGGGTGGACAGTCGATCGCAATCCCCTGCCTCGACGGCTTCCAGCGCGGAGGACAGGGCAGCCTCGATGCGCCCATGGCTGGCGGCGCAACGGTCGCGTAGGGAGGGCGGGTCAGACGTCGGCGATTGGCTCACGAGGAAGAGTCCTTGCTTGAACAGTTCCATCTCGTAAGAGCAACGAGCGTGCTCGCGCTCGTCCGACGAGCCGGCCGGGTGCCCTGCGCACCGCTGCGCGTCATTCGGGATCCGAAGCGACGCGCCCCCTCGGTCCGGTCGGTGAGCGACTTTCGAGCAGCGTCATCGGCAAAGTTTGCGCCGGAACGTAAAACTGCCCTCGAGAGACGGAACTGGTTTCGGCTCATTTCGTCGCGCGCGAGACCCCCAGGGCGCGCAGCGTTGCGCTCTTCTTGCGCTGGTGAGCGGCCATTCGCCCCAGGATGCCGTCGAGAATGCGCACGGTGTCGACGATGTGTTTCCCCTTGTTGAGCATGACGCACTCGGCGCGCTCGGCCATGGCCGCGTCCGTGATCTCGGCCCGGGTCGGCATTCCGTGTTTCGAGAGGCTCTCGAGCACTTGCGTTGCCCATATCACCGGCACGTGCGCAGCTTCGCAGATCCAGAGGATCTCCTCCTGCACCTCGGCAAGCCGTTCGTAGCCGATCTCGATCGCGAGATCGCCACGCGCGATCATGACGCCGAGCGGCAGGCGCCCCACCGTTTCGTAGAGCAATCGTGGAAGAGCCTGAAATCCGGCGCGGGTCTCGATCTTCAGGATGAGCCCGAGACGACGTTCGCCGAGCTCCGCGAGCCGCTCCTGGACGGCGCGAACGTCCTCGACGCGCTGCGCGAACGACAGGCCGACGCAATCGGCGTGGTAAGCGATGAAGTCGAGGTCTTCGCGATCCTGGGGCGTGAAGCTGGGAATGTCGATCAGGCTCTCCGGGAAGTTGATCCCCCGGTCGGACTGGAGCGGCCGGCGCCCATGGCGCGCGTACGTGATGCGGAGCAGCGCGCCCTCTGCGCCGACTTCGTCGACGATGCCGCCGAGCTTGCCGTCGTCGAACCAGACCGGCTCTCCGGCCCGGACCATGTCGAGAACCCCGGGAATCGTGCATGCGATCCGCGACCGCGAGCTCACCTTCCCTTTGTCCTTGCCCCCTCTGGAATTCGGTCCGCTCGAGGGCACAGTGGCCGATTTCACGAGCAAGACCGAGTCGCCGGGGCTCAAGACGACGGGTTCGGAGCCCACCACGGTTCGCAGCTTCGGACCGCCGAGATCCATGTGAACGGCGACGGCGCGACCGAGCCGCTTGCCCGCGCCCCGCACGTTGGCGACCATCTGGGCCCACGCGCGTGGGTCGTCGTGGGCACAGTTGATACGGACGATGTCCGTCCCCGCTTCGAGCAGCGCCTCCACGAGTTCTGGACGTTCGGCGGCGTCCGTCGACAAGGTCACCATGATCCGCGTGCTGCGGCTTTTCGGTCGAGGTCCGAACAGCGCGTCGGCGTTCCCTTCGAGAAGCGCGCGGCCCTCGTCGAAGGTCGGCGCCCCGGCGGAGGGAGCCAGTTCGATCGGTTTGCCCGTGAGCCGGACGAGCAGGTCGAGAACCGAATCGACGCTCGCCAGCGTGTGCGCCTCGCATCGGCCCAGAGACGAAAGGCCGAGCCTCGAGAGCCGCTCCTGAAGGGGCCGGATGTCTCGCCGGCGAAGCGTGAGGTAGTGCCGGAGGTTGCAGCGGCTCTTGCGCCGTTTCTCGGATTCCCCTGCCTCGGCCTCGCCTTCGGTTCGCACCATCTTGGCGCGCAAGCTTTGAAGCTCGGCCAGGAGCGACAAGAGCTCGTCGTCGAGGCGTCTCCGGGCGTGAACGCCGGGGTCCGTTCGAACGACCCGGCTCTTCATCGCAGCCCTCGTGGCCAGGTCGCGATCCGTTCGCGGAGCATCTCCGCGCTTCGCGCGGGCGGATTCGTCGTATCGATCTCGACGAGCTCGGCGGCCGGAAGCTCGCCGACCGGCTCGAACGAGGCGACGAACGCGTCGAACATCGCGAGGTGAGCCTCGCTGGGTCCCGCCTCCCGCCGCTGCAGACGCGCCCGGCAGACGTCCGGCGGCGCCTGACAGTGCACGAATCGGAACTCGGCGCCGCGCGAACGTGCAAGATCGCGCGCGCGTCCACGCGCCGACGAAGCGCGAAACGACGCATCGACGACGACGCTCCTCCCGGACGACAGGACCACCGACGCCCGCCGCAGGACCTCGGTGTACACTCGATCAGTGACGGCTGGATCGTAGGCGCCCTGCCATGCAGGTTCGTCGCGCGGGTGGTCTTGCGACGCACCGAGCAGATGCCGCCGGGCTCGGTCCGTGTCCACGATCGGGCACCCGAGCTCGCCGGCGACGCATTCCGCGACGGTGCTCTTGCCCGACGCGACGATCCCACCGACGCACACGAGCGTGGGCGCAAGAAGGGGCGGGCGTTCGCATGCCTGTGCAAGCAAGAAGTGACTTCGCGCGGCCTTCGCAGCCTCGGCGCGCGTCCGCCCGTCGGCGCCTGCGTCCTCGGCTAGCACCGCGGACACCTTGCCGCGGATCCACGCGCGGTAGCTCTCGTAGAAGTCGACGAAAGCGTAGAGATCGTAGTCCTGCGACGCTCTCGCGTAGGCGGCCAGGAAGCGCTCCGCCAGATCGCTGTCGCCGCGGCCCGCGAGATCCATCGCCAGGAATGCCACGTCCGCGCACGCATCCGCGATTCGGTAGCGCTCGTCGAACTCGATGCAATCGATGATGCGCAGACCCTGAGGCAAGAGGTAGACGTGCTCGAGCCGAAGGTCACCGTGGCCGTCGCATATGCGGGTCGCGAGGCGCTCCTCGAGCAAAGCGGCGCGCCCGCGCACGAAGTCGAGCTGCTTGTGCTCGACTTCGCTCGCAACCTGATCGTCGACGATGTCGCGGGCCTTCTGCCGGATCTGGTCGAAGTTCTCGCGCACGTTGCGCTCGATGGCAGAAGGAGACGCGAAGCGGACGGCCGTTTCGCGATCCACGGCCGTGCGGGCGTGAAGGTCCGCGATGATGCTCGCGATCGCATCGAGATGGGCGGGCTTGAGTGCGGCGACGGCGAGCAAGGCATCGGCTCTGGCCGAATCCGGCAGCCGTACCATGTGGACGGCCCAATCGACGACTTCCCCCTCGCACGCGCGGTTCGCCGCGCCACCGAAGGCGAGCCGGCCGTCCGGCTGCCGAACGATCGGCACGACACCACGGTAGACGCCGGGTGCGAGGCGCGCATTGAGTCGCACCTCGTCCTCGCAGGCC
Source organism: Polyangiaceae bacterium (assembly GCA_035622655.1). Classification (GTDB taxonomy): domain Bacteria; phylum Myxococcota_A; class Polyangia; order Polyangiales; family Polyangiaceae; genus Palsa-1150. The sequence continues at coordinate 3,347 of DASPUY010000043.1, read as the reverse complement.
GCGCGGCGCCGCTGCGCGGAGCCGAAGTCGAGAAAGCCCAACGAGACGGGCTTTTTCACTTTGAACACGTCGTGCTCGCCGCGAAAGATCCACGAGACGTGTGTTTCGATGAGCTCGACGGGCATCGAGCTGGGCACGGGCCATGCGCCGGGACAGCGCAGCTCGTCAGGGAGGGTCGTTGGGAGGCTCATTTCGTTCGACTCATTTCGCCCACAACACGAGCGGCAGCTCGAGGGGCTGCATCGCCGCAGCGTGGTACGGAACGACGCGAGGCGTGAAATCGGATGCGGGTCTGTCGTCGGCGACCTCCGCGGAGAACATGTAACCGTTCGAGCCGATGAGCGGCGCCTCCCGCCGCATCGGCAGCCGGACGACACCCTGCCCCGCGTCCTCGGCGTAGAGCTCCACGTGGACGGCTGTCTCGTCCACATCGTCGAGATACACGGGGACCGCGAATGCGTGGATGCCGTTGGCGGTGCAAACGCGGAGGGCGCCGAAGCGCAGCCCCGACCAGTGACTGCGCAACGTCCGCTGCCACGAGTCCAGGTCTGCGGCGCAGGCGGCGCCGTCCCGCGTGCGCTTTGCGAACGCGCTCGCCGCCGGAACGTAATAGTGCTCGGCGTACTCGCGCACCGCTCGGTCGGCTGAATACGTCGGCGTCAGCCTCGCCATGCTTTCGCGGACGCGCCTTAGCCAGGAGCGAGGCAGTCCCGCCGCGTCGCGATCGTAGAACGAAGGCACCACTTCCTTTTCCAACAACTCGTAGAGTCGCGTCGCGTCGGCTGCGTCGTTCCCTTCGTGGGGAAGGCCCCAGCCCACTTCCGGGCTGCACGCCTCGGCCCACCAGCCGTCGACCGCGGAGAAGTTGATTCCTCCGTTGACCAGCACCTTCATCCCGCTCGTCCCGCAGGCCTCCCAGGGCGGGAGCGGCGTATTGATCCAGAGGTCGACGCCTTGGACGAGCGTTTCCGCGAGACGAAGGTCGTAGTCGGCCAGGAACACGGCATGCGGGCGAATGTCCGATAGGCGCACGAAAGAAACCCAGTCGTGCAGGAGCGCTTTGCCCTCTTGATCCTGGGGATGCGCCTTGCCCGCGACCACGAGCTGCACCGGTCGTTGCGCGTTCATCAGAATGCGCGTGAGACGACCCGGATCGTGCAAGAGCAGCGTCGGCCGCTTGTAGGCGGTGAACCGCCTGGCCATTCCGATCGTCAGCGTGTCCACGTCGAGCACGCTGCGTGCCGCTTCGATGCGCGCCTCGCCGACCCCGGCGGTGGCGAGCTGGCGGGCGACTCGGTCGCGCGCGAAGGCGACGAGCTCGCGGCGCGCGTGCGCGCGCAGCGCCCAGAGCTGCTCGTCCGAGCACCGGGCGATGGCTGCATGAGCCGCCGTGTCGCCCGCCCAGCGGCTGGCGCCGCATGCTTCCGTCCAGAGCGCATCCGCGGCGGGTGAGTCCCAGCTGCCGACGTGCACGCCGTTCGTGACGTATCCGATCGGAATGTCGGCCTCCGGCCACCGAGGAAATAGCGGCTGGAAAATGCCCCGGCTCACCTGCGCGTGACGGCGGCTCACGGCGTTGATCGCCCCGCTGCCGCGCGTGGCCAGCCACGCCATGTTGAACGGCTCGCGCTCGTCGTCGGGGTGCGCCCGTCCGAGAGCCAGGAGCTCCTTGACGCCGAGCCCTAGCTCGTCGCGGGCGTACGCGCCGAGGGCGCTGGAGACCATCTCCGGCGCGAAGCGATCGAACCCCGCCTCCACGGGCGTATGCGTCGTAAAGACGTTGCCGGCGCGCGTGGCCGAGAGGGCCACGGCGAATGGTTTGCCGCACTCGCGCATGAAGTCGCGCGCCCGCTCCAGTGCTGCGAGGGCTGCGTGTCCCTCGTTCAGATGACAGACGGCGGGACTCAGCCCCAGGGCTCGGAGCATTCGCCATCCGCCGATGCCGAGGGCCATCTCCTGAAGCAGACGCGTCTCGGGTCCGCCGCCGTAGAGCTGGGCGGTGATTCCGCGATCGGCGGGGGCGTTCGCGGGATCGTTGCTGTCGAGCAAGTAGAGCGGCACGCGTCCCACGCGCGCCCCCCAGGCGCGCAGCCAGACCGTCTGACCGGGACGCGGCAGGCACACGCGCACCCACTCGCCCCTCTCGTCGCGCATCGGGACGACGGGAATCTGCGACGTGTTCTGGAAAGGATAGAACTCGCGCTGCGCGCCTTCGGCGTCGAGAGTCTGTCGAAAGTACCCCTGCCCGTAGAGCAGGCCGACGCCGACGAGCGAGACCCCGAGATCGTTGGCCGCCTTGAGGTAGTCGCCCGACACGTTGCCCAGGCCGCCCGAGTAGAGAGGAAGCACCTCCGACACCGCGTATTCCATGCTGAAGAACGCAACGGGGCCGAGGTCCCTCGCGGCAGCCTGGGCCCACCCTGCGGCGGACGTCTCTCGTCGTCGCTCTTCGCAGAGACGCTTGGCGAGCTCGCGCAGATCGGGAGTCGACCACAGCTCGGAGATGCGCTCACGCGAGACGCTCTGAAGAATGAGCCATGGGTTGCCGGTCTCCTTCCACATCGTCGGATCGAGTCGCTCCCAAAGTGCGTCGGCGCGGTGGTTCCACGCCGACTGGAGGTCGAACGCGAGCTCGGCGAGTGCGCGATAGCCCTCGGGGATCGACGCGGACGTCGGGGGTGCGGGTAGGAGCATCGAGGACAGGCTTCATCGTCAGCGAACGATATGCCAGCGGAGAAAATGCACCCCGACGCAAACTCTGCGAGTCGCTCTCGTTTCGAGTCGCCCGGAGCGGGTTGGCACGTAGACTGCTCGCCGGCGGGACGCGAGAAATGATCGGAGAACGGATTGTGCCGAACGGCTCGCGGGTGGTCCACCACGTCTTCGACGGGCTTTTTCAGCGGTGCCGGGCGTCGGAGCCCGTCATGACGGCGGTGGTAACCCCGACGACCGACGTCGCGATGGCTGGCGCGGCTGCGGCCTTTCAGCAGCACATCATCGTGCCCATTTTCGTCGGGAGCGAGCTCGCGATCCGTCGTGCCGCCGAAGCCGTCGGCTTCGATCTGGCCGGGCATCGTCTCGTCGAAGCGGCCGATGATGCCGAGGCGGCGTGCAAGGGCGTAGCGCTTTGCCGAGCGGGGCAGGCCCGCGCCCTCATGAAGGGCAGCCTGCACACCGACGTCCTGATGCACGCAGTGCTCGATCGCGACGGCGGTCTCCGAGGGGCGCGCCGCGTCAGTCACGTCTTCGTCCTCGACGTCCCGGCGTACCCGCGAGCTCTGCTCATCACCGACGCGGCGATCAACATCTACCCGACGCTCGACGAAAAGGTGGATATCGTCCGAAAC
>DASPUY010000042.1:0-27967 GCA_035622655.1 Polyangiaceae bacterium | reverse complement strand
GTATACGCGGCGCCGGCGCCGTTGAGGGCTCCGAAGTACGCGGGGCCCGTGTCACTCGCCACCGTCGTCGTCGAGAGGGCGTTGCCCTCCCCCCCGAGATCGTCTCGATCGAGCAGGTAAAGAATGCCGTCCTTGCCGAGCGCGACGACGAGGTGAGGGACGGGTGCCCCCGGCATGTCGAACACGATGGGATTCGCTCCACCCAGGTCGCTGTCGTTCGCGTCGTAGTTCGCCCACGCGGTCGGGTAAAACGCATTGGCGCTCGTGGCCGTGAAGGTGGGCGTCGGGGGGGTCAACCGCAGGACCGCTTCGCCACCGCTCCAGGTGGTTCCGGCGTTGAGGGTGTTGCCCGTCGACACGAAAAGCGAAGTCCCGTCGGTCGGGATACCGCCGGCGCCCCAGATGCCGCCCCGGCTCGCGCCCGCATGGATCGATCCCACAGAAAAGCCGCTGATTTGGCTCGGGGTGGCGACGGGCACGGATATGACCCAGCCGTAATACGTATTGCAGTCGCCGTTGTGTCCACCGAAGGCCACGTACAGCACGCCATTGAAGAGCTGCAGGGCTCCCCGCTGGTTCTGCGTTTGCGACGTGAACCCCTCGACCAGGTCGACGGCGACCGGCCATCCGGGCAGGTCGACTCCCGTATCGATCGACACGGCGTGGATCATGTGCAGGGGCGCGCCGCCGCTGAGTGTCATCGCATCGAAGTAAATCGCGTGCGACGTGGGATCCACGATGGGTGTACCGGTGATGCCCAAGGGGTCGATGTTGCCGCAGCCGAGGACGGTACCGACGTTGGTGACCGGCGTGCCGAAGGTGGCGTCCCAGAACGGCGCGACGCCGTCCTCCAGGCCCAGCGCGATGACGTGATTTTCCTCGGTGGCGACGATGATCGTCGGCTTGCCATTCGCTCCACTCGCGACGTAAAGCGGCTGCGCGTAGACGTTGCCGGTGATCGTCGGGGCGTATGCGGAATCGAGCTTCAACGTCCCGGCCACCGCCTCGGTCATCGAAGGGTCGACATAGACTCCGTCGCGGGACGGATTCGTATGATGCTGGAGCACGTCACCTCCAGCGGCACCGGCCGCGCCATCGCCGCCGCTCGAGCTCGATGCGCTCGACCCGACCGCGCCCGAGGTCGTTGATCCCGTAGAATTGGGCGTCGCCGAGCTCGTCGAGCCCGGGGCCGTCGAACCGGAGTGGCCCGTCGCGCCGGCGCCGAGGCTCGTGCTGGAGGAGACGCTGTTATCCGCCGCAGGCGCGACGGATTTGGATCCCTGTCCGCACGCCTGGGTCGCGCCGATCGCCAGCGCGGACAGAGCCGCCGCAGCGGTAACTTTCGACCGAAAAGCACCCATGGCCACCTCACTCGGACGGGGGTTCGAACGCGCCCTTAAGTGGCCGCCGCGGGGGCCAGGAGGCCCAAGAATCTTTCGGCCCCTTGCCGTCCGGCGGGATCCTGCCCGCCGGCTGGCGTGCTCCGTCTCACGCGGCGATTTTGGCCCGGGCCATGGCTTGGGTGTAATCGGAGCGACCATGATTCAACCGCCCCTGCCGAGGGGGCTGCGTCGGCTGGTTCCCACGGTATCGCTGGCGCTGTCCAGCGCCGTGGCTTGGGCGGCACCGCCCGCCGCGCCGAATTTCTCGGGGGGATCGACGGCGCCCCCGCCTTCGCCCGACGGCGCGGCACCGGCTTCCCTCGGTGACGTCACGCCCAAAGGTCCAGCAGTCCCGACCGGACCGGGAGCTTCGCCCGCCCCTTCGCCCTCGGACGCCTCCGCGGCCGCGCCGACCGGCGAAGCGACCGCCACGTTCCCCGTCTGGCAGGTCCCGACCTTCTCGAGCGATGCAATCGGAGCGCTCTCCAACGCGATCGACCTGACACTCAAGATGTACGGCGACACCGGCCTTGCCGTGCGCAACAACGACTATCAACCATGGCCGACGGGGACGTCCAATCCCAACGTGTACGCGCCGGGCGTCTGGAACTCGTTCTTTGCGCCGCGCCTCGACCTCTTCGGGGCGGCCGACGTGGCGAAGCTCACCTTTCTCACCGAGGTGATGTTCGAAGCTGAAAACAACGAGATTGGCATCGACGTCGAGAGGCTCCAGATAAGTTACCTCTTCACCAACTGGCTCCGCGTCCGCGCAGGCCGCACGCACGTCGCCTGGGGCTACTACAACGACACGTACCACCACGGAAACCTCTTCGAGCTCACGACCTCGCGTCCGTACAGCGTCAACTTCGAAGACTCGCTGGGCATCATTCTCACTCACAACGTTGGAGTCGGGATCGACGGAACGTTCGACGTGGGATCGACGGGCTCGATCCGCTACGACGCCGAAGTCGGCAACGGGCGTGCGGCCGACATCACGGCGGTCGACATGCAGTTCGCCCAGAAGAACCAGAAGGACGTCAACGTCCGCCTGCGCTGGATCTTCTCCAATGGTCTGATCATCGGCGTCAACGGGCTGCGCGACGTCGTCCCGGCGCTCGGCGGGCCGCCCGGAGTTCTGACGAGACCTGTGACCGAGGAGCTCATCGGGGGCGGGCACATCGTGTACATGGAGAACCACGCGCACGTCGACATCGAGGCGTTCGCCATGCGCCACAACCCCACGGGCGCTCCGTCCACGAACATTTTCGGAGGCTTCGCGGAGCTGGGGTACGCGGTGGGCCCGCTCACGCCCTACGTACGGGCGGAGTGCATGCGCTTTCCGGCGAGCGGAGACATCATCTATCAGTACGCCGCCGACTCGCCCCAGGGAATACTGGTGGGCAACGCATCGGTGTACGCGGGGGTCCGCGATTTCTCCGACCTGCGTGTCGGGCTCAAATGGTTGGCAATGCCGCAGCTCGCCTTGAAGCTCGAAGGGGAGCGACTCGGTCGAGGCACCGGAGGGCCGGTCCTCGCCACCGCGTCGCAGAGCCAGGAGATCGCGACCGCCAAGGCCGCGTTTGGATTCTGGTGAGAAGCCCGCGCGCTTTCGCTGTTGTCTTTCTATGTGGCTGCCTTCTCGTGGCTGCAGAGCGCTTCGCCACGGCCGGCGATGCCTTCGTCGTCGTGGTCAACCGGAGCAATCCCGTTTCCTCGCTCACCGGAACCGAGCTTCGGCGCGCGGTCCTGGGAGGCGCCAAGCAATGGGGCAACGGGGCGGGCGTACAGCTCGGTATCATTCCAAAAGACGTCCCCGAGACGCGATACCTCGCCTCGCTTTTCGGCATGTCGATACCCGACCTCTTCGCGCGCATTCAAGCCCAGGTATTCAACGGCGAGATGCGACGTCCCGTGGTTCTTCGCTCGTCGGCCGAGTGCGTGGCATTCGCGCGCGCAAGCGAGGGGGCCGTTTGCATCGCCGAGGACAGGCCGCCTTTCCCGCCCGAGGTCAAGCTGGTATCCATCCATTGAGCCAGCAAGCCTCGGACAGCCCCGTGTCACCCGCATCGCCGCTCGTGTCACCCGCGTCGCGGGCCGTGCCACACCTGCTAGCAACGTGCCTTGCGATCCACGGGATCGCGTGCGCGCAAGGCGTTTCCGCGACAGGCGCGCGAGGCGTCTCCGACACAGGCGTGCAAGCCGTGTACGCGGAAAAGGCAACAATCGTCGACCCGGCGTCGGATCCGGTCCATGGCCCGTGGATGTGGACCGACGATGACGGACACGAGGTCGCCCTCGCCGCCTTTCGGGGTGCGCCGCTCATCGTCACCGGGATCTACACGTCGTGCACCGAGCGCTGCCCGCTGACCGTGGAAAAGGTGCGAAAAATCGACGATGCGTTTCGCCGACATCGCATCGACCACCAAGTCGTGCTCGTCACGCTGGACCCGGAGCACGATACGGTCGAGCGTCTGCGTCGCTTCAAGGCGGCGCGGAACATGCCCCCTTCGTGGCGCCTGCTGCGAGGTAGCCGCGAACAGACCCATCAGGTTGCACGACTTCTTCGAATGGACGCCATTTACGACGACGCTCACATCGACCATGACGTGCGGATCGCGGTGTTCGACCGCGAGGGCCGCCTCGTCCGCAACTTCGAGGGCTGGAGCTTCGACGAAAACGACGCGGTCGTCGCCCGGTGAACGGTCGCCCTACTCGAAGATGAACGGGTACGAGATGCGGCCGGCCACACCACCTGCCGGCGCCGGAAAGGTCCAGCTCTGCACGACGCCGCGGATGCACTCTTCGAGGCGGCTCGTGCCCTCGCGACTCGCAGACGTCGACACCTGGGTGACCCGGCCGTCGGGACCGACCGCTGCTGACAGGTTGATCCGGGCCCGCCGGCACGCCGCGGGAGTTTTCCCCTGCGACTCGCATGCGTTCAGATAGAGCTGGTCGGTCGGCGTCACCTCGACGCAGTGTTGAATTTCGGGGGCGTGAGCACGCACGACCGCGACCACCGCACCCGGGGAGATCGTGCCTTTGGGCACGTCGGCCGCGGCGACGGTGGGTATGGCGGGCGCGGAGGACGTTGGCTTGGCTGCCTCCACGGGCACGCCGGCAGCGGCGGTCGCCGCGGGCGAAGGCGCGGGCGGCGGTGTGTTGACCGGAGCTGGGAGCGAGGGGGGGGCCGTCTCCTCCGTCGCGGCGGGCGCCTGAGGCGGCGGCAATGCCGCCGGGAAATTTTGCTCGATTTCGCGGGCCGCGATCGGACTCGCGACCGCCGGCGTTCGCGGTACAGGCCCTCGCGGCCACCTCGGCTTCGACGGAAGGGCGACCAATTCGTGCTTTTCCGCGGTCCCGCTCGCAGCCGATGGCAAGGATCGCGGTAGGATCAGATCCGGCGGCGGTGGTGGACGGCTCGCAGCGCCCGGCGTTTCCTGCGCCGCCGCCAGAACCGACGGTCCGGGCGCTGCAGTCGCTGACCCCTGACGCGACCTCGATGTGGACGCCGCGAGCGCAGCGACGAGCCCAGCGGTCAAAGCGGCTCCAGCGACCCCCCAGACGAGTGTCTTGCGCCCGCGACGTCGGAAGGGGACGTCGAGGGCAACTTCCGGCGAGATCTGCGCAGGGACGGGCGGGACGACGACGCCGGCGGCGGTCGCCCCCGCCGGCATGGGAGCAATCGGGCTGACACTCGCGTGGGTGGGCTCGGGCCCCGCGCCCTGGGGGCTGATGAGAGGGAGCGGCGCTTCCTGACCGGGCCGAAGCTGCTCGGCGACGAGGGCGCGCATGCGCTGTCGATCCTGATCGAAGGCTGACGACATCAGCACGCCGAGTTCCTCCACCGACATCATCTCGGGGCCGAATGCTCGTTCCAGGTCAGCGCGAAACGCGGTCGCGGTCGGATAACGGTTGCCGGGCTCGAACGCGAGCGCGCGCATGCACATCTGATCCAGGTCGGCGCTGACGGCCGGATTGATTGATCGGGGCCGGGGGATGGCCCCGTTGACGAGCCCCGACATCACGTCGATGCTCCTCGTGCCCTCCCAGAGTGCGCGCCCTACGAGCGCATCCCACAGCATGCCCCCGACGGCAAAGAGGTCGGTCCGACGATCGACGGCATCGCCCGTCATCTGCTCGGGGGCCATGTAGCGAAGCTTGCCCTTGAGGATTCCCGCCTGAGTCTCTTGATTCGAATTTGCGGCTTTTGCGATGCCGAAATCGAATAGTTTCGTATAGCCCCCGTAAACGATGAGAATGTTGTCGGGATTGACGTCCCTGTGGACCAGGTCGAGGGGCATTCCGTCGAAATCTTTCAGGTCGTGGGCGTATTCGAGCGCCGCCAGGGCGTCGAGAATGACGCGCCGGTATACGGCCTGTGCCTGCGGGGCTCCGCGAGCGCGCAGGTGTCGGATCACGCGCTTGAGCGAGATGCCTTCGAGGTACTCCATGACGATGTAGTGCCCCTGCTCGGCGTCGCACACGATCTCGTAGGTTTGAACGATGTTCGGGTGATGCAGATACGCCGCGAGCCGCGCTTCCTGCAGGAACATCTCGCGGAAGCTGGCGTTGCCCGCAAAGGCCGGCCGGAGTTGCTTGATGACGACCAGCTTGTGAAAACCAGCGGGCCCTTGCGCCACGGCCAGATAGACCGTTCCCATGCCGCCATGTGCGAGCTCCGCGATCAGCCGGTACTTGCCCAACGTCGGATTCATGGGCGGTCGGTGCCCCGCTCCTTACGGCTACCCGTGGGCGGCTTCGTAACGTGAGATAATGTGGCAGAGTGCGGACCGTAGCGCAACGGGGAATTCGCACGGGAGCGGTTTTTTCTTTTCCGAGGGATCACGGCGAGCCCCGGGTCGAAGCAGGCCGCGTCGGCCATGATCTTCGTGGGGGCTGGGCGAAGCGCAGAGGCAGTGCGAGTCGCTACGCGATCGACCGGCGACGTCGGTTTCGTCGGGGGGCGAACGACCGACAGGGAGGCGCAGCACGAGGAGAGGGTCATAACGAAATAAGAACGTCTGTTTCGTAATTTGTTTTCGTATTTTATTTTCGCATCTATTTCGTATTGATTTCGTATCTAATTTGAAATTTTCGGGTATTTAGGGGGCACGGCCGAGCGCTCAATTGCCCCCGCACAGGTAATGAGCAATCGACAAGTAATGATCCTCCGCCGTGCTGCCTGCGAAGCACTCGGTTGCGACGAGGGTCCCGCCGTCCCCTTGCTCGCTCAACTCGCAAGTCTCCGCAGGAAATGCGTACCCCACACACGCTCCGGACAGTGCTTCGTTCGTGCATTGCACGAACGCCTGTTGCGATGATTCGTCCGTCACGGGACAGCTCGACTTGCAGGCGTATTCGGCGCAGGCCGCGGCGCTGTAGAGGGACTGGGCGCATGGATCCCCTGCATCGGGATCGGCGACCTCGATGCACTGCGAATAGTTGACGACGGGAATCGTTCCCTGCACCACTGCGCCATAGACGCCCCCCTCGGGGTTCTCGGACGTCACCAAACAGTCGTAGCAAGCGAACGCAGCGCCCGAATCGCCCGATGCAAATGACGCAACCGTGAACGCTGCGCAGCTGCCGTACGTCGCGTTGATCCCGAGGCAAGCGTCGCCGTACGAGGTGACGAGCCCACCGTCGGCATTGAAACCGTCGCACGCCCGACTAACGGAGCCGGCCGGCGGATAGTCGGGCGGCTGGAAGCCCGAAACGTTGATCGGGTGGCAGCCCGGACTGCCGTCGTCCGTGCCTCCGTCGGGCGCGCCATCGACGCCCGCCGACCCATCGCTCGGCGAGCCGTCGACGCCGGTCGATCCATCACCGGGCGAACGATCGGCGTCCAGCCCCGACCCCGCGTCCGTGCTCGGCGCCGTCGAACCGGACGAACAAGCCACGAGCAGACAGGCGAGACCGACGTGCGTCCTGGCGGCGGGCACGGGGGTCTTCGTGGCACAAGCTCGGATCTTTGTCACTTTTCCCGGGGAGCGGCATCGACGGACCCTGAGCGTAAGCCCCTTTGCGGGTGACTCCTCGGCGCTTTTGGTAAGCTCCCTGCGTGTGGGGCGCCCCTTCTCCGACCACGAGCTGCCTCAGTGAGAACGCCCTGGCGTCGTTCGTCGAAGGGCGGGTGGAAGGAGACGCCCGTCAGGCCGTGGAAGAACACCTCGCGGACTGCTCGGACTGTCGTGCAGTCCTCGCGAAGGTGGCCGGAGTGGCGCCCGCGCCCTCTGCCTCGTCGGACACTCCCTGGATCGAGGACGCTGACGACCGGGGGCTCGGGGCCGGCACGCGGGTAGGCCGCTACGTCATCGAAACGTTCATCGGCCAGGGTGCCATGGGCACCGTCTACGGGGCCCACGATCCCGATCTCGATCGCAAGGTGGCCGTCAAGCTCCTGCGCGCCGAGTCGCTGTCCGATGCGGCCCGCCAGCGCATGCGTGCCCGGCTTCTCCGCGAGGCGAAGGCGATGGCGCGGCTGTCGCATCCCGAGGTCATCACGGTCTACGACGTCGGCACTTTCGGCGATCAGCTCTTCGTCGCGATGGAGCACGTCGACGGATGCACCCTGCGAACCTGGCGTGCGGCACAGCACCGAAGCTATGCGGAGATCATGGCGGTCTACGAGCGTGCGGGCAGCGGACTCGCGGCGGCCCACGAAGCGGGCCTCGTGCATCGCGACTTCAAGCCCGACAACGTGCTCATCGGGCGAGACGGCCGGGTGCGGGTGATGGACTTCGGTCTGGCCCGCAGCGAGGATGGCGGGGACGGTTCTCCCAAACCGACCGCGGCCGACGACAGGCTCGACGACAGGCGTGAAGTCACGACGCTGACGCGGACCGGAGCGCTGCTTGGAACCCCGGCGTACATGGCTCCCGAGCAGCTTCGAGGCCACGCGGCCAGCTCACGCTCGGACGTGTTCAGCTTCTGCGTATCGCTGTACGAGGCGCTCTACGGTGAACGGCCTTTCGCCGGAACGACGGTGGTGGAACTGCAAACCGCGATCGAACGCGGTAAGGTCCGGCCCGCGCCGATCATGACGCGCGTTCCGGGCTGGGTGCACGCGCAGCTCATGCAAGGTCTTCGGGCGTCTCCGGAGGCACGCTTCGCCTCGATGCGCGCCGTGCTCGACGCCCTTCGCTCGGCCCACATGGCGGCAAGACGGCGCAAGGGCGCGGCAGCGGCCGCCGGCGCAGCAGCTCTGGGGCTGCTCGTGGCTTGCGTCGCCAGTTACGCGCGCGTTGGACCGGCCGCATCGAACCGCGAGGCGGCCCGCGTGTCGTCGTCGGTTGCAAGCTTTTCAGCGCCCATCCGGGCATCGCGTGCGGAGGACCCGGCTCGGGCTGTCCCGCCGGCGACCGCGGCGGCCGCCGCGGAGATGTTCGGTTCGGCCGGTGCAGTCCCAGAGACGCCCAGCCCCCATCGAACCGGCTCGAGCCCGGCGGGGCTTTCGCGGAGCCCGCCCGCGCAAGGGACCGCGCGACCCCGCGCCGCGCCGGACTCCGCGAGCAGCCTGGCGGGCGCCGCGCAGGCCGCCCCCGTCCCGGCCACGACGTCCTCGTCGGGGGCGAACGCTGCGTCGGCGTTCGCCGCTCCGCGCAAACCGATCGTCGGGAACAATGGGGCGCTCATTCTGGAGTGACCGCGCCGTTCTGCGGGCCTGGCCGGGCGTTCTGACCGGGCTGCTCGTCCTGGCATCCGCCGACGGCGCCAGAGCCATGGATCCCCCGACCGCGCTCGCCGAGCCGGCCGCCGACGAGAAGCTCATCGCGGCGGGGATCGAGCTCCGCAAGAACGGTCAGGACGCCGAAGCTCTCGTCGCGTTCGAGCGCGCGTATGCGCTGAACCACACGCCGCGCGCCATCGCCCAAGTCGCGCTTGCCCATCAAGCTCTCGCGCAATGGCGCGACGCGGAGAGCACCCTGCTCGAAGCACTGCGCGATCCGAACGACCCTTGGATCGTCCGCCAGCGCGCGTATCTCGAGCAAAGCCTCGCGACGGTGCAATCGCACCTCGGTTGGCTGGATGTGCAGGGCGACGTGACAGGCGCCGAGGTCTGGGTCGCGGGCGAACTGCGCGGTTGGGTTCCGTTGAGCCAACCGCTGCGGATCGTCGCAGGCGATATCAGCGTGGAAATCCGCGCCGCCGGTTTCGCGCCGATGCGGCGAATGGTCCACGTTGAGCCGACATCCGTGGCGCACGAAACGTTCACGTTCGGGGCGCGCACGGCCGGCGAACACGCCGCTGCGGCGCGTGAGCTTCCGCCCGCACCAACCTCGTCGGCGGCGCGCACGGTCGGCTGGGGATTGCTCGCCGGAGCGGGAGGTCTGCTCCTGGCCGGCGCTGCCGGCCTCGTCACCCGCGAGTGGGAGGCGCAGATCTACGACGGCGACGGCTGCAGCCCGTCGGCCGCCATACCCAGGTCCGTGCGCTGCAGAAGCAATCGCGAGATCGGAATGACTGCGCAGACAATCGCCATCGTTTCCTTCGTGGCCGCCGGAGCCGCGGCTGCCACGGGAGGGTTCCTTCTTCTCAGAACCTATCCCCACTCCAGCGTCGGGGCGTTGCCTTGCGGGTTGATCGCCACGGCAGCGACCACCGGGATCGTCTGCGGAGGCGCGTGGTAGACGGACGAACTGAAGCGCCGTTTCGTGGCGTGAAGCGCCATGGGGCTTCGCCCGCGCACTTCGTGCGCGAACGTCCCCACCGCCCGCCTCGCTGCCATCCCTCGGAACGCCGCTCTATGGGAGGCTCTCGCCTCCGCTGCGGGCGAGGAGGCCCGGAAGGCTCACGTCGATCTGACTGCGGATGTCGGCGGCCAGACTTTCGAGCTCCGCAGACGTGACGCCGAGCTGGCTTCGAAGCTGCCGGCGCACCGTTTCCAGCAGCTCGCGACGTGCGCTCGCGAGCCAGCGGGCAGCGGTCGAGCGGCTCACGCGATACATCGGCGCGAGCCTGTCGACGCTCATGCCGTCGACCACGTTGAGGCGGAGAAGGAGGCGCTGTTTGGACGGGAGAAGCAAAATGGAGCTGCGAACCGCGTTCTCGAACGTCTCCTTGTAGCTTCGACGGAGGTAGTCGAGCTCCGGCGCATTGTTCGCGAGGCGGACGTCTTCCGAGGGTGCAGACCGATGGTGCCGCGCGTCGCGCCGACGGCGCGCACTGATCGCCGAACGCACGCCCACCGTACAAAGCCAGGTTTTCAACGAGGCGCGTCCCGCGTAATCGGCGATTTTGCTCGGCCCCGAGCTCTTGCTGATGAGAAGCCGCTCGCGCACCTGCTGCAACGTCTCCTCGACGAACGCCGGCGACGAGTCGATCGATGCCACGGCCCGTGCCACGTCCTCCTCGAGCATGCGGTCCAGGGCGCGAAGGGCCGGCGCGACCGCGCGCGAGCAGGCGCACGCCAGGTACATGTCCGACGCGTGGGCGTCCGGAGGCAGGCTCCCGCCCTCCGCATGCCGGCGGAAGTATTGCTCGAACTCGGCGAATTCGAGCGCGATGTCGGGCCAGGCCGCCCGGCCGCAATCGAACCGTCGCTGCGCGGCGTCGTGCCAGTCGACCCCGGTATCGCGACTGTAAACGCCGTGGGCCATGGGGTCGGGGTGGACTCTACCACCGACGCCCCGCACCCGCCGGTCACGGCCGGAGGCTCCGCACGGGCGTGTGGGCCCTCCGTCAGGGACCGGCCGACTTCGTCGCGACGTACATCGTCAAGATGCCGCTTCGGGTGCTCGAGAAATAGAGCGTGCACCCGTCGCGGGTGACGAACGTCGGACTGTCGGCCGAAGAGGAGTTGAGCTCCGAAACGTTCGCCGGCTGCTGAAACTGCACGTCGCCGGGGTTTCGCGTCGCGACCCAAATGTGAAGCTCTCCGGTGGGGTTCCCGTTGGCGGTGTCCTCTCGATTCGACGCATAGTAAATAGTGAGGTCATCCGGCGTGACGACCGGCGCAACTTCGTCGTAGGCCGTATTGAGCTCCGTCACCGGAGTTGGATCGTTCGTACCGCCGCCGTCGTCGTCGAAGGTGGCCCTGTACAGGTCGGTCCCCATGTCCGGGTTGCGATCGGACGCGAAGTAGAGAACGCCGCCGTCCTCGATAAGAAAAGGGCTCTCGTCGTGCAGGGCGCTCGAGGAATTGGCGCTCGCCAGAGGCCCCACGTCGCTGAACGGGTAAGGGGGCTGCCGCGTCGCCGACCAAAGGTGCACCTGACTTCCGGGAGTGGACGACTGCGCATACGCGAAGACGAGGGTGACACCGTCCCCGCTGACAGTGGGATCGGTCAGGAGGACACCGACGGGGTTGACCACCGCGCTGAGAAGCGGAGTCAGGCTTCCGAACGGACGAGTCAGTGAGCAGCAAATGCTTGGAGGCGCGCAGCGAGTGGCGCTGTAAAGAAAGTCGTAGGCCGAGGCCGGCAAGCCCGCCGCGTAGAAGTACCCGGTGAGATAGTCGGGCGATAGACGCAGGCCCCCGAACCCCGTCGCTCCCGCGTTCGTCACGCCGTCGATCTGGACGGGCACGGCAGGCCCGAAACTGCTCGCGGAGCACGACTCTGCCGGCCCGGCTTCGGCGCTCTCGACGTCGGCATCGCACTCGAAGCTCAGGACGGCCGGCTGGGGAGGCAAGTCATTCGCGAACGGAGTGCACGCCGCGGTCGCCAGGGCCAGGGAAACGAGCGTGGAGCGGCCGACCGGGCCGCACGTCCATCTCGCAGCCCGGTCAATCCGGCGGCGACGCCAGCACATAGAACTGCGACTCGGAGCCATACGGCATCGCCGCGCTCTGCGCGTACGTGTAGTAATAGACCGCGCACCCTCCCGCGGTGACGAAACTGGGCGCCACACTCTGGACGTCATTTTCTCCGGCCAGGTCGAGACCGGGAACGCCCAAGGGCATCGAGAACGGGCCGTTCGGTGAACCGCATGTGGCGACCCAGCCGTTCGAGATGACGCCCCCGTCGGCATCGGTCACCCCGACGGAGAACAGCATGGTGAGATCGTCGGGCGTGACGACCGGGTGCGCGAGGTCTGCGGTCGGTCGAGCGTATGGATTGAAGTCGTCGCCTCCGGAGACGCTCACGTCGTCGAGCATTCCCCCGTACGTGAACGGCTCCGAGATGGACTCGCGCGTCCCGTAGAAGAGATGACTGGTCGTGCCGTCCGCCGAGGCCCGCTGGAAGACGATGGTCAAGCCGTCGCCGCTCACCGTCGGATCGAGCTCGAACTCCGTCGTGTTGAACCCGACACCAGGAAGCGGCATGAAGTCCGCGAATACCTCGGTCGGCGAGAGGCGCTGGGCCACGTAAAGATCCGTGTTCCCGGCGTTGCCCGCCGGATTGGCGTGGTAGTAGGCGGTGAGGAGATCGGGCGAAAGTCGCAGCCCGCCGACCCACGTCGCCTGCATGGTCGTAAACCCGGGAACGAACGTTCCGCCGCCGAACGGCTGGCTCAGAACGCACGGGCTCCCCGCGTCGCCGGGCGCGCCGCCCTCGGGAGTTCCCGAGTCGTCGATCCCCGAGGATTGGACTTGAGGTGGCGGCGCGTCGGCATCGAACGGAGTGCACCCGGCCGCAGACGACGACAAGGCCGCAAACGCGGGAAGAATTCGCCGTCCGAACCCGATGCCTCGAGCGTCCAGGTCGCGTCGCCGCGGGCGCCGCAGGATGCTCCAGAAGCTCGCGAGCGGCAAGGCGGCCGGCCCGCGCGAACCATGGTTCGGAAGGAGGATTCGGAAACCGTGCGCAATGGTCAACGTAGAGACGCCCGAGCGCCTTGCGTGTCCCAGGGAAAAATCGACCTTGGTTACAGTCAGTATGGAATGTTAAGACGTCAACGTACGCGATTTTCGAGCCATCGAGTTGGTCCCGTGTCACCTCTAGTGGCGTGAAGGACGTTGCGCGCAAACAGCGCCCGAACGATTCCCTTTCGGATCAGAGCGGGAGAGTGATCCCTTTCCCGGAGGCCGGCGCGAGTGGTCTCGACGACGCGGCGGTCGTGCGAATTCTGCGTGCGGGCGATGCGAGGGCCCCCCGCGTCGTGTGGAATCGGCTCGCCCCGATGGTGCGCGGCATGCTCTTGCGTTCCTTCGGACCCGAGCACGACATCGACGATCTGATCCAAGAGGTCTTTCTCACCCTGTTCAATCGCATCGAGACTCTTCGCGAGCCTCAGGCTCTCCGAGCCTTCGTCATCACGATCACGGCGCACACGATTCGGCGCGAGGTACGCCGCAAGATCGCGAGCCGATGGCTCCATCTTGGAACGACGCAGGGGGCCCTCGCCCGGGACGCCGACCTCGATTCGCGCGAGGCGCTGGTCCGCCTCTACCGTATCCTGGATCGGCTGGGTGCCGAGGAGCGCACGGCGTTCGCGCTCCGTTTCTTCGAGGGGCTCGAGATCGTCGAGATCGCCAGCGCGCTCGGAATCTCTCCGGCAACCACCAAGCGGCGCATCGCGCACGCGTGGACGCGAATCGTAACTCACGCGCAGCGGGACGGAGCGCTCGTCGAGTACCTGTCGAGCTATCGTCCGGAGGGCGCGCCTTGAAGCCGCAGGAGATCATCGAACGGTTCGTCGATCTCGCCCGCGAAGCTTCGGAGGACCGGATCGACAGCACCGGGCAGGCGGGTCTGTACCGTCTCGAGCGCGCCCTTTCGCGGTCCACACGACCGTCGCGTGCGTTCGGGTACCGGGTGGGCGGGGCCGCTTTGGCCGCCGCGCTCGGATTGACCGCGCTCGTCCTCGTCCAGTTTCCGCGCGATCGAGCCTTGACCTTCGAAGTCACGCCAAGCTGCGTGCGGGATGGTGGCTACGTCGTTTCGAAAGCCGCGGATGGCCAGGTTCGGTTTTCCGACCACTCGGATGTGGGGATGGATCGGGGTACGCGTCTGCGCGTCTCGAGCGTCGAGGTTCACGGAGCGCACCTGATGCTGGAGGCCGGAACGCTGCACGCGAGCATTCGCCCGCGTCCGAAAGCACGCTGGTCGATCGACGCCGGTCCTTACGTGGTGCATGTGACGGGAACCGAGTTCGATCTCACATGGAAGGTCGAGCTGCAGACGCTCGATCTGCGACTGCGTAGCGGATCGGTCACCGTCGAGGGACCGCTGGCGGGCGGCGACGTCCACATGATCGCCGGCGACCACCTGGTCGCAAACGCCGGCGACGGCTCGCTGTCCATCGTCGACGAACGCCATGCCACTCCGTCTCAAGACGTCCCCAGCGCCTCCCCCAAGGTCGACACGGCGCCTTCCGGCGCCGCCACGATGACGGCGTCCGCGCCCGCTGGGGGAGCACGGTCGGCAAGCGCGGCCGCCATGGCGCATTCGTCCGGCGTGGCGTGGGCCACCCGGGTGGCGCGCGGGAGCTTTCAGGCCGTCATCGACGATGCGCAGCGCCAGGGCATCGATCGTGTGCTGACCGAGGCGTCGCAAGCCGACCTGGCGGCACTGGCGGACGCCGCGCGATACGCCCATTCCCAGGACCTGGCTCGCAGAGCGCTCGGCGCGCAGCGTGCAAGGTTCCCGGGCTCCGTCCTCGCGCGCGACGCGGCGTTTTTCCTGGGAGGACTTGCCGAGAGCGGAGGCGACGATGCGGGCTCCGTCGAATGGTACGAGACCTACCTCCGCGAGAGCCCCGACGGTGCCTACGCATCCCAGGCGCTGGGTCGTAAGATGATGCTCGTGGAGCCGATTCGGGGCACGGACGCGGCGCGAACAGCGGCGGCGGAGTACCTGAGGCGGTTTGGTGACGGTCCGTACGCACCCAACGCTCGGAAACTGCTTCAAACGCAATGAATCGGCTCGCGGCGGCTCTCGCCTCGCTCGTCGGCCCGGCCGCGCTCGCCACCCTGTCGCCCACCGCCGTCGCCGAGGGCCCGTCGCGAACGGTCGTCGTGCTCCAGATGCCCGCCGCCGATGAAGTGACGACCGAGGCCAGGACGCGCGTGCAAGGCGAGCTCGAGGCGGCCGGATTCCGCGTCGTGCTCTTGCCGAGTAACCGAGAGAACGCCGAGCACGATGTGGAGACTGCCGGGGATGCGCTTTCGCCGCTCGGAGCATTCGCGATCTTCGCGCGTTCGGAGGAGGGCGGCGCAGTCGCGGAGATCTGGGTGTCGGATCGGCTGAGACAGAAGACGGTGATTCAGCGCGCCAGCCTGGCGGCCGCGCATCACGAGCGACAGTCGGAGATCCTGGCGGTGCGCGCGGTCGAGCTTTTGAGAGCGAGCTTCGCAGAGTTCTGGATGCAGCCGAAACCACAGCCGGCGATTTCCCCCACCCCACCAGAACCAAGACGGCCGGAGAGCCGCAGCGTGCCCCCGAACCCGGACAGCCCGTCGCGGGTGACTGCCTTCGCCGCCGGAGTCGGCGTCGGCGCCGGCGTCGGCATGCTCGACGGTCTGCGCGATTCCCCGCCCCTCTGGGTACCCGCGGCGCGAATCTCCTACGGGTGGGAAAGTGGCTTCAGCATCGGCGTTGCCTTTCATGGGCTGGGGCCCGCGGCGACACTCGACGCCCCGGCGGGCACGGCGAAGGTCGAAGAGCAGCTCGCGACGGCCGACCTCGCCAAGACCTGGTGGCCTCGCTGGCCGGTCGTCCCGTTCGTTTGCGGCGGGATCGGAGCTCAGCACGTCCACGTCAGCGGAAGCGCGGCGGCGCCCTATGCAGGCGAGACCGCGGACGATTGGGCCCTCGTGACCGACGCCGGCCTCGGCGCGGCCGTGCCGCTTCGTGGGGGCTTTTCGGTGGTGATTGAAACGCGCGGCGTTCTGGCCTGGCCGCCGACGGTGGTCCGCATCGCGCAAGGCGATGCCGGGTTCTTCGGGGCTCCCTCGGTCCTCGTCGACGCGGGCATCCTCGGAGTCGTCCCATGAAGCGACCGCTGGTTTCGATAGTCGCCTGCGTCACGGCGGTCGGAAGCCTGGCGCGCTGCGCCGCGCGTCCCCTGGACGCCGTCGTGTGGGACGGCGTCGCCGACGGCGACGCATCGACCCCCATCGAAGCCGGCGGGGGTCCGGCGACCATGGTCTGGCCGAACCCGGTGAGCCAAGCCAACTCCGACCCGTGGATTGCGGCGCATCATGCACAGCTTGCCCAGATGCAGCCCAGGGTGCTCCTCCTCGACTTCGCGAACGAGTTCATGGACGAGTCCGGAGTCCTTGTGCCCCCGGGATACGACCTTCAACAGACCGTCCAGCCGCTGCTCCAGGAGCACATCGACGCGTTCATGGTGGCCAGTCAGTACTGGGGCTACAAGAACCCGAGCGCTCCGGCCTTCCTCCAGTACCAGATCGTGAAGATCGTGGACCTGCGCGACGGGTCCGGCGCCGTGAACAGCGGCAGCCTGCCCGTGGCCAACGGGAGCGTCGACTACGCACAGCTCAATACTTCGGCGTTCGCCGACTTGATCGGAATCGAGGATCCGAACAATCCCGGCACGAATCTCGACCTCTGCGGCTTGTTCGAAGAGGGAGTCATCAACGAAGTCTGGGGCATGGACGCCGATCCACTGTCCGCTTCCGACCCTCCCACCATCAAGTTCGCCGACGTGGTCGAAACGAAACAAGCCTACGACGCAAACGACGTTCCCATCCCAGGCCAGCTGACGTGCGTATCTTCGCCGTGTGTCAATCAGGCTCTCCCGTGCAACGTGTCGATACGGCTCTACGATTTCAACCCCGGTCGAGGCGCGGGCTGTCAGCTCTTCGACAATGGCCTGGTCTGGCAAAGCTACCTGACCGCGGGTGTTCTCCCGGCGTTTGCAAGCGTCGCGCGGACGTTTTTCAATTTCGACTTCGACAGCCGGTTCCACGCCCCTTTCTCGAACTTCGGCAACGTATGCATGCCGACATTGCCGGACGGCGGCGCGTGCATCGAATGGCGATCGGAAATCCATGCCGTGTCCGGCCCCGCGTCGACGACGCCCTTCGACTTCTCGCCGATGTCTGCAGGCTGCGGCAACGTGGTGTTCCCTCCGAACGCGACGGGCCCCTCGACGCAGGCCGGCGACACCACGGTGCTGTCGTCCTGTGAAAACTATGGACTGCACAACGGAGACAACGACGCGGACCTCACCACGCCGTACAGCAACGCCCTGGCCGCCAGCTATTACATGGGGAATGCGAACGTTGCGACCGACTGCGGTGGATCGCAGCCTACCTACTTGCTCGCCAGCATGCCGGGGCTCGGGACTGCGGCAACGGCGACCGACGGCACCCCGATGAAAAACTGGTGGGTCTATCTCTTTTATTGAAGCGCCCGCTGCATGGCGTGGGAGGGGAGGCTCTTCAATGGGGCATCCCTGGCCCGCGGGAGCGTCCGGGCACAGAGAGAGCGCGTGGGTCCGATCACGGGGGGAATTTCTCGTAGTCGGAGACCCGCCAGGGCGGAGGGCCGCCGTCATCTTCCATCTCCAGGACGATGTCGCCCGCGCCGTCGACCGCGGCCGGATACACGCGAATTCCGCAACCGCCCTGCAGCGCCATGCCCGAGGTCAGATCGAACGTCCACTCGTGCAGTGGGCAGATGAGCGTCGTTCCTCCCAGCAGGCCATCGGCCAGTGGTCCGCGACGGTGCGGGCACTGAGCTTGCGTCGCGAACACGCGGCCATCTCGCCCGTGAAAAACCGCGATCTCGACGGAAGCGATCCAAAACGTCCGCCCCTCCCCTTGCGGGATCTCGGAGAGCGGAGCGAGTCGAACGCGCTTGCTCATCGGCATCACCCCACGACGGGCAACGTGTGTTTGAATTGATTCCGGGTGACCGGTCGGTCTCGCTCCAGCCACGGATCGTACGTCGCCTCCACCGCCTCTGCGAGCGCGCGATCGAGCTCTGCGACGACCCCTTCACTGTCGTCGACGACGATCGAGCGGATCTTCGCGATTCCGAGACGTTCCACGAACGCGTAGGTGCGTTCCTTGTACTTGGCGTTCTCGCGGTAGTACTGGATGAACCGCCCCGAGACGAGCAAAGCTTGCTCGTGACTGTCGACGACGCAGAGGCGATCGCCTTTCCGAACGTGCGACCCTGCAGCTCCGCCGACGTAGATCTCCCACTTGCCCCCCTCGACCGCGACTGCGCCCACGTCTTTGACGAGCGCCTCCGAGCAGTTGCGGGGGCAGCCCGCGGTCGCGAGCTTGAGCTTGCCAGGGCTGTCCAGCCCCCGGAACCTCGCCTCGATCTTCTTCGCGAGACCCATGCTGTCGCCGAGGCCGTAGCGGCAATAGTCCGTCCCGATACAGCTCTTGCACGTGCGATAGCTCTTGCTCCACGCATAGCCCGCAGGCATTCCGAGATCGCGCCAGATGGCGGGCAAGTTTTCCCGCGTCACTCCGACGAGATCGATGCGCTGTCCTCCAGTCAGCTTCACCAGCGGCACGTCGTATTTCTCCGCGACCTCCGCGATGCGCCGCAGCTCGCCGGGCGCGCAAACGCCCCCGGGCATCTCGGGAACGACGGAAAACGTGCCGTCTTTCTGGATGTTGGCGTGCACCCGGTCGTTGATGAAGCGTGCATCGCGCTCGTCCTCGTACTGTCCCTTCCACACGATCGAGAGAAGCGAAGCGAGCGCCGGCTTGCTCGCGGCGTCCTCCTTGCCGTCGGCGAGAGCACCGAACACTGCGGAGACCGATTTCAGGCATCTCTCACGGATGGCGGCCGTCAGCTCGGCGCGATTGAGCGGAATCCCGGGGACGTAGTAGTGGGCCGTGGGATCGGCGTCGACCTCTCCCCCGCACAACCAGTCGACGAGATCGCTCACCAGTTGCTTGCAGGAGCCACAACCCATGCCAGCGCGGGTCGCCACCATCACCGACTTGGGTGTCCGTTTGCCCCGCGCCACGCAGGCACTGATGGCTGCCTTGGTCACGCCGTTGCAGTTACAGACCTGGGTCGAGTCCTGCATCTCCTCGAAAGTGACTTTCTGGGGGGGCGCACCGATATCGAACAGGAGCGAAAGTCGATCGTCCGGAAGCGGAGTATTGCGATCGAGAGCTTGCGTGAGGTACGCGACCTTGCTCAGGTCGCCCATGATGATCGCACCCGCGAGGCGACCTTTGCGTATGATGAGCTTCTTGTAACGACCTTTCTTCGGCTCCGAGAACTGGACGACTTCGTCGTCGTCGTTGGCGGGTTCGGTGATCCCCATCGAGGCGAGCTCGATGCCCATGACCTTGAGCTTCGTGGCAAGCTTCGAGCCGTAATAGCCCGCCCCGGTGTTCTTGCCCGTGATGTGATCCGCGAGCACCTTGGCCTGGTCCCAAAGAGGAGCGACCAGGCCGTAGACGCGGCCCTGGTGCTGTGCGCACTCCCCCACGACATAGATGTCGAAGTCGTCGACAGATCGCATCTGATTGTCCACCACGATGGCCCGCTCGACCGTGAGGCCGCAGCGCAGAGCAATCTCGGCATTGGGTTTGATTCCGGCCGAGACGACGACCATATCGCAGTCGAGGGTCGACCCATCCTTGAACGCCAGTCCCGTCACGCGATCGGAACCCAGGACCGCGATGGTGCTTTTCGTCAGATGGACGCGGACTCCCATCTCTTCCATGATGGTCCGCAGGATCGCCGCTCCAGGGGCGTCCAGCTGCTGGTTCATGAGGCTCGAGGAGATGTGAATCACGTGGACCTCACAACCGTGTGTGAGCAGTCCCCGCGCCGCCTCGAGACCGAGCAAGCCGCCGCCGATGACCGCCGCGCGCTTCGACCGGCTCGCTTCGGCGACGATGGCGTGACAGTCGTCCAGCGTGCGGAACCCGAAGACACCCGCGCGGAGCCTTCCGTCGGGCCCTTCGACGTTGTCGATCGGCGGGATGAACGGACGGCTGCCCGTGGCGATGATGAGCTTGTCGTATGGTTCGATGATCCCCCCTGCCCCGTAGACGCGCTTGTTTGCGCGATCGATGGATAGCGCCTTGATACCGGCGTGCAGGTCGATGCCGTTCTCTTCGTACCATCCCAGGCTGTTCAGGAAGATTTCGTTCGCATTCTGGGCGCCGTTGACGACGTTGGAAAGTAGGATCCGGTTGTAGTTGCCATACGGCTCCTCGCCGAACATCACGATCTCGAACAGATCGGCGCCCCCACGCGCCAGGATCTCTTCGACCGCTCGCGCTCCCGCCATTCCGTTGCCGATGACGACCAGTCGCTGCTTGCTCATTCTCGTCTCCTTCGTCACCGAATCCGAGGCTCACCAACCCGTGTGCCGGTGCGCGCTCAGTCGACCTCCAAGATGCCGACGTCGAGGACGACGGTTCCGGACGTTCCTTCGGGCGCTGCCACGAGAATCTCGAGTTTGCTTTCGGGAAAGACATCCTCGACGACCGTAAGCGGGACGTGAATGCCCGCCTTCGCGCCGACGGGAAAATAGCGCATCGGCTTGCCGTCCCGGCAGAGGACCAGATAAAGGAGGGCCTCGCTCGAGTTGCCTGCGCGCACGTAGACGATCTGTGCCCGCTTATCGGCCGGCACGGTGAAGCGCCCGCTGTCGTGCAACGGGTGCGGCCTGTCGAGGCCTCGACCTGTGAACGAGAATGCGCCCTGGATGAAACGAGACGTCGGGTTCATGGCCTCTCCCGGGGATCGGACGGTGGCCACCGGAGATTTTCCGTGGACCGCCACCAAGGCTCCGCTCGCGACGTTTCACGGAGGTATCGAGCAGCGGTCTTTGTCGATCCGGCAGAGATCTGGCAGCGACGGTCGAGCGCAATGTAGTGGAAACTGAGACGCTACCTGCCAGCGACAATTGGGCCCGCAGCGCCCGGTGCTTCGCCGTCTCGTTCGATGCGGGCAGCCGATATTTTGAATTCGGGGATTTTCGATTGTGGATCCACGGCGTCGCCGGTCAATGTGTTTGCGCGCCCCGGTCCGGACCAGTGAAACGGGACAAAGAGAGTGTCGAGCCGCATCGAGGGGCTCACGCGCACAGTGAGCCGGGCGCGGCCCCTTCGCGTTCCGATCCAGGTGAGGGCGCCTGACTTGAGTCCGTAGGTGGCGGCGATCTGAGGATGCATCTCCACGAACGGCACCGGATCCGCCTCGACCAGCGAGCGAACTCGCCGAGTCTGCGTCCCCGATTGGTATTGCGCGAGGACGCGGCCCGTCGTGAGGAAGAAGGGATAATCCTCGTCGGGCAGCTCCGCCGGCTCGGCGTACCGCACGGCGTGAAAGCGAGCGCGACCGTCCGCCGTCGGAAAATCGGTCTCGAAGAGGCGCGGCGTCCCAGGGTGAGCTTCCGCCGGGCAAGGCCAGTGGATCGATTCACCTTCGCGGAGGCGCGCGTACGTGATTCCGAAGTAATCGGCAACCCCGCCGGCCGAACAGCGGCGTAGCTCGTCGAAGACGTCTGCCGGCACGTCGCGAACGAACGAGCCACGCCCCAGCGCGTCGGCCAGACGCTTGAGGATCTGCAGGTCGGTCAGCACTCCCGCTGGGGGGTTTCGAGCGGGCCTCCGATACAGGACGCGTCCTTCCAGGTTCGTCATGGTTCCCTCTTCCTCGGCCCACTGCGCCGTCGGCAGGACGACGTCGGCAATCGCAGCTGTCTCGGAGAGAAAGAAGTCGGCGACCACGAGCAGGTCCAGCGCCGCGAGGCGCGATTCCACCACCGATCCATGCGGGACGGAGACCACCAGATTCGAGCCGAACACGAACAGCGCGCGCACTCCCTCCGGGGTCCCCATGGATCCGAGCAGCTCCATCGCGGGTGGTCCCGCACCCGGCAGGTCCGCCGCGTCGACCCCCCACACGGACGCCACGTGGGCTCGGTGGGCGGGATCCGTGATGCGGCGGTAGCCCGGGAGCTGGTCGGCCTTCTGCCCGTGCTCGCGGCCTCCCTGCCCGTTTCCCTGACCCGTGAGGGTTCCGAACCCGGAATGCGGCTTGCCCATGAGTCCGAGCGCGAGCGCAAGGTTGATGAACGACAGAACGTTGTCGACGCCATGGCTCTGCTGCTCGTCCCCCCGACCCGAGAGAATGATCGCGCTTGGAGCTCTGCCGAGCACGTAGGCGGCTTCGACGACGCGGGCGGCGGGGATCCCCGTGATTCGCTCGGCCCGATCCGGCCAGTAGGCTCGGATCGCGTGGCGCACTAGGTCGAATCCCGACGTCCGCGCCTCGATGAAGATCTCGTCGAGGAGCCCGTCGCGGGCGATCACGTGCAGCAGCGCGTTGGCCAGGGCCGCGTCGGTCCCCGGTGTAATCTGCAGGTGGATGTCCGCCTTGTCCGCAGTCGGCGTCCGTCGTGGATCGACCACGATGAGGCGGCCGCCCCGAGCACGCTGCTCGTCGAAGTGTTGCATGATGGGAGGCATCGTCTCTGCGGGATTGGAGCCGACCAGGAGAACCACGTCCGCCCGCGCGATGTCCGTGACTGGAAAGGGCAATCCCCGATCGATCCCGAACGCCTTCTGCAAGGCCACGGCAGACGAAGCCATGCAGAAGCGCCCGTTGTAGTCGATATTCTTCGACCGCAAGACGACGCGCGCGAACTTCCCGAGCATGTAGGCCTTCTCGTTGGTCAGGCCTCCGCCGCCAAAAACTCCGACGGCGTCGGGACCGTGACGCTCTTGGGTGCGCCGTACGGCAGACGCAATCCGCTCGATTGCGGACGTCCACGAGGTCGGCTCGAGCGGCGCTCCCCGTGATGCACGCATCCAGGGCGTGGTGAGGCGCTCGGGCGAATCGAGCAGCTCCGCGGCCGTCCAGCCTTTGCGACACAGGCCCCCACGATTGGTGGGAAAATCGCGCGCGCGAACGTCGAGCGTCGTGCCGCTGTGCGCGAGGGCCATCCCGCACTGGAGGGAGCAATAAGGACAGTGCGTCTCCGTCGGGACCCGGGGCGACTCGGCAGGGCTCGGCTCCGGGGCGGTCTGCACGCCATAGCGTTCCGCCCCCGACGTTTCGGCCGGGTATCGAGAAGTCGTCCGCGTCGAATTCCGTGACCCTCGACACGGCATTTCGGGGTGCCGACGTCTCTCGCCGACAAGGACGGCCCGCCCGGGAACACCCGGCAATGAAGGCGAAACTGGGCGTCTACGCGGCGGCGATTGTGGTGATCGAACACTCGCGCCCATGATCGACGCGACAGCGGCCAAGGCGACACGCATCAACCTGCTGAGCTTCTCGAGCCCTCAGATGCGCGCATTCCACATGAGCTGGCTTGCGTTCTTCGCGTGCTTCTTCGCGTGGTTCGCCGTCGCGCCGCTGATGCCGATCATCAAAAGTCAGTTCGCCCTCAGCGCGGATCAAATCGCCAATGTCAATATCGCGGCGGTGGGGATCACCATCCTGGCGCGACTCGTCATCGGTCCCCTGTGTGACCGATTCGGTCCGCGCGCCGTCTATACGGCGCTCCTGTCGCTCGGCGCGATTCCCGTGCTGGGCATCGCGTTCGCGACCGGCTACCCGACCTTCCTGCTCTCTCGTCTCCTCGTCGGAGCGATCGGCGCGAGCTTCGTCGTCACCCAGTACCACACGTGCGTCCACTTCGCTCCGAACGTGGTCGGTACCGCCAATGCGACGAGCGCGGGCTGGGGAAATTCCGGCGGCGGCGTGACGCAATCGACGATGCCCTGGGTGCTCGCCGCGCTTCTCGGAGCCGGCATTGCGAAGGGCATGGCCTGGAGGCTGTCGATGATCGTGCCGGCCGCGCTGATGCTCGTCGTCGCGTGTGGCTACTGGAGCTGGACACAGGACTGCCCCAAGGGCAACTACGGCGAGCTGCGCAAGGCCGGCATCGAGATCGAGAGCGGCAAGAAAGGGGGCTGGGACGTCTTCCGGCAGGCCATGGGCAACTATCGCTCGTGGATGCTCTTCACGACCTACGGAGCGTGCTTCGGTATCGAGCTCTTCGTGCACAGCGTGGCGGCGAGCTACTACGTTGACCGCTTCAAGCTCGACCTGCAGTCCGCGGGGATGGCCGCCGGCAGCTTCGGGCTGATGGCGCTCTTCGCCCGCGCGTTCGGCGGCCTTCTCTCGGACCGTCTGGCCCACGCGAGAGGCCTCGATGCCCGCACCGGCCTGCTCTTCGTCCTCATGCTCGGAGAGGGTGCCGGGTTGATCTGGTTTTCAACGACCCAGACCGTGACCGCCGCAGTCGTGGCGATGATCACGTTCGGCCTGTTCACTCACATGGCGTGCGGCTCCACGTATGCGCTCGTCCCCTTCATCGATCGCAAAGCCCTCGGCGGCGTCGCCGGCATCGTCGGCGCGGGCGGCAACGTCGGCGCAGTCGCCGCCGGCTTCTTGCTCAAAGGGGTCGGCGACGTTCAGAGGTGCTTCGCGATCCTGGGCGTCGTTGCGCTGGCTTCTTCGTTCTGCGCCATCCTCGTACGCTTCAGCGCGCGGCAGAAAGCCGACGAGAAAGACCTCTACGAGAAAGCCCTTTTCGAGCGGCATGCGGCGATCTCGTACGCCGGCGTGCCGCCCGTCGCGGCAGCCGCTCAATCGCAGCGATGAACGAGATCATTCCGGAATCAGAACCGTGCACTGCGACAGCGCGCCCTCGGGCGGTGCGCTGTCGATACAGCCCATGAGCTGAGGCGGCACGGTGGGGGTGCCCTCGTCGGCGCCGTTGATGAGGACGAGCGTCGTCACGGTGCCCGCCGCGGCGTTCGCATGCGCCACCGTCGCCAGGTCCGTCGTTGCTCCGGTCGCGTGCGCGCTCAGCAACTGACTTGCGAGAGGCGCGATGAGCGCGTATCCGTACGCGTCGGTGGTACCGCCGTCCGCCAGCGTCCGCGCAGCGACCGCGAAGGCGGCATCCTGGAAGAGGGGGACGAAGTTTCCCTGCGCCAGGTCGCCCATGCCGACAACGGCCGCTGCGACGGTCGGGTCGGCGTTCACGAAGCGCACCAGCGCGCCCGCCTCGTTGCCGTCGGTCTGGTCCGAAAGCACGGAAATCTTGAGGGGCGAATCGATGTCGATCTGGTTCACCGTCCCGGTCGCCGCAAACGTCGTGATGCTGCCGGCGGCCAGCAGTGGAAGACCATATGTCGTCCCGATGACACCAGTCGAGCAACCATTCCCCGGTGCAACGAGCTGCAGATCGTACTGTCCCGGAGGCACGCCGACGTACGCGGTCACGTAGGGGAATTGAATGCCGTTGGGTCCGCCCTCGCCGAGAGCGCCCGCCGCGAAGTTCTGCGCAAGCAGGGGTCCGATCCACGACGTCGTCCCGGCAGGCTCCAGGCACATGTCGTATCCGGTCGCCGGGGAGTCCGGAACCCAGTTCGCGATCCGAACCAGAGCCTGGGTGCTCGACGACGGACCGACCTGTGCTCCGGAGCCGCTCGGTGCGTCGTCGGTCGAGTCGCCATTCGCGGAGGCGTCGGCGACGATGCTGGAAACAGGTCCGTCATCGGCCGACTCACTGCCGTCACCGGCTGCGTCGATCGCGCCGGCTTCGGTCGACACGGGTTGGCTCGTCGCGACGGCGTCGCTCAAGGCGTCACCCCCGTCGGTCACGACGGTCACGACCTTCGTCGACGTGATCGAGACCGGACCTGTGCTGCAAGCCGCACAGACGAACATCAAGGCGGTCCCGGCGCGACATCGAAAAGCATGCATCGAATGGTTCATGACTACCCTTCGTCGACCGGATCCTTGCCGCATGAATTGCTCCGTGGGCCAGCGCGTCCGAGTGCGCACGGTCACGGAACGGTGACGGTCACCGTCGCGATATCGTTGTCGTAGTTGGACTCGGGCAAGTAGTGTGCGGCATTGATGTGCACCGACAGGATGTACGTTCCGGACGGGATCCCCGTGATGTCGACCCACTGGCAGTCGAGATCGTTCGGGTAAACGTCTTCCCAGCCGATGTCCAAACCCTGGTTGGTACAATTGAATGGGGCCGCGGGCGTCGGCCCGGGATCGAATGGCGCAGGCACGACGTCCTCCATGCAAAACCCCTGCTTGTGACCGACGGCCGCGACCGTAGTGCCGTCCATTTCGTACAGCGTGTATTCAGCCACCCCCTTGAAGTGGTAGTGCTCATGGCATTGCGACCACACGAAGCAGGCGTTGTCCGCTGGGTTGCCGATCGTGAGGGCGCTCGTTCCTACGTTCGCGATGCCCGTGTCGAAGCGGAGCAGACGCCGCGCACCCGTCTGGGTGATGCATCCGTCGACGATCGCGCAAGACGTTGCCGCGAATGTTTGCTCCTCGATGATCACGGACGAAGCGAGATCGTCCTGATCGATGACGAGATCGGGGCACGGCTCACCCGCGTCACAGGGCGTGAACCCGCAGACCTGCGGACCCATTTCCGCGTCGGCGTCGTCGCCGGCCCCGTCGAGGTCGGACGCTGCATCGGCGCTCACGCTGGCGTCAGGCGCCGAATCCGGCGCAGCAGCGTCCAGCGGCGGGCTCGTGGCGTCTTGCGTGAGGGACCCGCGATCTTCCGAGGTGCCGGCGTCCGTGCCCGACGGTTGAGCCGTTGGGTGCTCACCACCCGCGCTCCCGTCCGCCACGCCGGTGAGCGCGGACGTCGAAGCGTCTCCGTTCGAGCCGCACGCGACGACGATGGACGCGACCGCTGAGAGTCCGAAGACACCGCTGCACCCGTTCGTGCGCCGCGGCCTCGTCGAGGCGAGCGATCCTGAGATTGACGTATTTGTCATCGGGTCTTTTGCGAGATGCAAGCGACACACCACAGTGGTCAGTTTTCTTCCGGCGGCGGGCGACGAAATCCACGCAGAACGCGCCCGACCATCGGTCTCGCGATCTCCCGAATGCAGCGGCGCGTGCGCGCGCGCAGTGATGAGGCGTAGATCCTCACCTCCACGTGAGGGCGAACCCGATCGGTCCACTTCATCTTGTAGGCGGAGTCTCTACCCAGAAGATCGTAGAGGCGAAGCCCACGCCGACCGGCGTCGAGCGCGGTCTCGCGCACCAGCAGCTGCCCCGGCCCATAGTGCGCATAGCGCGGGTCGTGCGCGATCTTGAGCAAATAGAAGCAGGTCTCGTCCTCCAGCGCGATGCAGCCCGCGATGCGCTCGCCTCGTGCCCGTACGAACGCCAGCGAAAGCTGACCGCGGGGTGCAAAGACACGAGCGATGGCGCCGTAGTAAGCCACCAGCCGGCGGTCGAGCGCGATCGCCGTCCCTGCGTCGCCCTTCCATCCCGACACCTCGAGCCGATAGAAGTCGCGAAGCGCCGTTCGATCGAAGCGGCGGATCGATTCGAGCTCGATGCCACCGAGCTGCCGTTCGAGCCGCCGCATGTCACCCCGGAATCGCCTGTGGATGCGCTGCTCGATTCCGGCGATCTCGAACCATGGCATCCGGGCGATCTCGCGCGTATACACGGACAGCCCGTCTCGCCGCGCCAGATCAGGCAGCGACGTCGCGAGCGGGGAATCCACCGGGACACCTCGCAGCTCGAAGCAATCCCAGCAAGCCTCCCGAAGAATGGCATCCCAAAGCTGCGGAAGAGCCGTCGGGTCGCCCACGAGGTCGACTCGGACCGTGTGGGTCGTTCGCAAAGCGCGCAAGGTGCGGCCTTGCCTCGCTAGAGGCAAGGCGACGGCGAGCCCCCCGTCCGAGTAACGGCCACAGGCGAGAATGGGTTCGACCGAAGCCG
>DASPUY010000041.1:0-16536 GCA_035622655.1 Polyangiaceae bacterium | reverse complement strand
CGTGGCGTCGAACGTCGTCGGCTTGTCGCCGCAGAAGTACGGCTTGTCGCCCAGCTGCGTCGCGAGGGCGTCGATCATCTCGGTGCAACGACCTACGACCTCCGTGCGGGGCTGGCGACCGAGGCCCTGCCGAGTCGTGCGCGCGACGGTTCCCTTGCGGGCGCTCTTGGCCACCATGCCGCGCATCAGGCCGGGCACGCCGAAGTCGCCGAGCATCTGCCGCAGCGTCGGCTCGAAGATGGCCCAGCCGTCGTCGGTCGCCCAGCGCATGAAGAGTACGCCGAAGTACAGGTGTTCCTCGAGCATCGAGCGGAAGGCCACCGCTATGGCGTGTTGCGCCGGGTCGACGTGGGTGTCGAGCCTCGACTCCCGGCGCGACTCCAGGTAGGCCACGATTTGGGTTGAGTCGGGGATGATCTTCCCATCGACGTCGACGAATGGAAGCTGCTTGCGGGGCGCTTTGCGGACGTCGCCGGTGTGCGCCTCGTACTTCTGTCCCGTGATGCGCAAATACGTCTCGACCTTCATCACGAAGGGGCTGGCGTCGGGCAGACCGAACGCAGGACCGAACTTGTAGACCTTGATCATGTGCCGAGCGTACACCCTGCTGCGAATCAGGGGAGCGACGGCGGGCGCCTCTCTATGGTCCGGGAAGGGCTTGGGCGATCGCGCGCGCAGGGCTCGGTTTCTCAGTGATGAAGAGGCGCACGACGCGAGACTCAAGAGTCGGCGGTAGACTCAAGAGTCGGCGGTAGGAAGGAGAAGGCGCGCTTTAGGGGGCGCCTAGGGACCTGCGGCGGGCGGGACGGCGGCGCCGAGGCCGGGCCCGAAGCTCGAGGTGTCCCGATAGGGCGGAAGCGCGAAATCCTTGTTGACGACGGTCGCCCGACGCGGGCTGGCCAATGATCTTTTCGCCCGCCTCGAGCACGATGTCGGTGACTTGCATGGGCGCGGCGTAGACCTGGTAGAGGGTGCCCGGCTCGTACGCGTACTGGACAATGGCGTTGAAGGTGTCGCCTCGGTCGGGCGCGGCGGACGCTTTACGGTTGGCCTCCACGACGACCTGCGCGGGGGGGGCTGCCGCGGGCCGCGCGACCTTCGGCGAGGCTGGCGGCATGGGTTTGAGCTGCGCGCCGCTGGCCGCCGCCGCGGGCACTTCGACGACGATGGGCGCGGGGGGTGGCGGGTCGACCGTGCGCTCGGCGCGAACAAATGCGGTGCGGTGGGCCGTCTGCTGGGACGCGCACGCGGAGATCCAAAGCGCCAGCGCGGCAAGCAGGGGTGTGCGATGCGTTTTCATCCCTGCACGCGATCCCAGCAGTATTCCTCGATGAAGAGACCGAGCGGGTTTCTGGCCATGTCGTCTTCGGTCTTCGGCGGCCGGGTGACGAGGGGAAAACATGGCGCGCCAGACGGAGGGCGAGCCTTGCGGCTGGCCGCTGTTGTCGAAGGTCGTTTCGCGCCAGTCGACCTGCCAGCTCTCGGCGGAGATGCGCACCGCCGAGAGGAGCTCGATCGCGACGCGCACGTCTTCCGCGCGTTTCGCCGGGTCGTTCTCGGGCGCCTGGACGTAGGCCGACAGGGTGTAGCCCGCGTGCGCGGTGACTAGGGCGAATGCGTCGATCCAATTGCGCTTGTCGATGAGCAGGTCCCAGGAGACGGTGCGGGTGTCTTCGAGAAAGCGACGCAACTCGTATTTGATGACCGACTCGGGGGGGCTGTAGTCGGCTGCGGCTTGGGTAACCGCGCCGCGGTAGACGGCGGCACCCAGGTGGTCGACCTCGATGATGTGGGGGATGGGCTTGGGCTGCCGGGCGAGGACGACCAGGCCGACCATGGCAAGCAGGACCGCGCCCAGCGACACGAACGTCGCGAGGCGCCAGCTCTAGGCCTGGACGACGGCACTGCCCATGCGCGCGTCCCACTCCTGACGAGCAAGGCGATAGGGGGTCGAGCGGGCCCTCGGGAAGCCCATTGCGTGCGATCGGTCATGGATGCTGCGGATTCGGGCAGAAGGCATCGAGTGCCAGCGCTCCGCCGGATTCATCACTTCCAGCCCGCCCGTCGTTGCGTGCTGGGGTGCAATTCAACGACGCTCACGCCCTTCGCGGCGCACGTTGGCACAGCGCAGGGCCTGCGACCGGGCGTGGATCGGCAGGGCATGGCCGTTGCTTGGTGGAGGGCGTGAAGCTGCTCCCCCTATCCGCCATGCTTCGCCACGTCGTGTCGATGCAGCTCGCTGCGATGGCTCCCACTCTCCTCGCGTGCGGAGGAGAGTCCCCGGGAGTTATCGTCCAATCCGACGCAAAGGCCGCCGCAGACGACGGTCAGACGAAAGCAGATGCGGCAACTTGCCAAGTCACGTCGACCGTTCCCCTCGGGGAGGGGGTGAGCAGCTGCGGTCCCAGCGTCATCTTTTCGTTCAACGGGACGGCGGAGCAGTGTGCGCTCGCCGACGGCACGCTCGATTGTCCGAATTTGTGCCCTGAAGACGCGGGCGCCGCGGTGTCGTGTATGCTCGACAAATCGCAGCTGGAATGCATCTACGGCGGTTGCCCGATATTCGATGCCTCGAGCGGTTCGAGCTCATCGTAAACCACGCCGGGAGGTCACCGAACGGAGCGCTTGGCTGCCCAACACGATCCCGTGGTACGGGCTCTGTGACGAGCGCCGCACCCCAACGCTCATTTTCACCCGCCTAGAAGTTCGGCCGTAATTTTTTTGTACCGCGATTTCCGCTCCTGCACTTAGGCGTTGGGAGAGAGCGTGGGAGGCGGCGTCGGCGGGGCGGTGCCGGCGGAGCTGCGTACGAGGTTGTGGTCAGCCTCGGGAGGGGTCCGCTTTTCGGCCGCCGAAGCGGATGAGCCCCCGCCCGACCCCGCGGCGGGCGCTGCCGACTTGGTCGATGACGACGGCGGCCCTCGCCGTCCTCCGTGCCCCTTCAGAAGACGGCCGGAGCGTTCCCTACGGCTACCCACTCGACGCGGACGGGCGAAGGCTTGTCGCCGAAGAGAACGGACAAGCGGCCACGGGCCGCGCTCGCATCCTCGCGAGCGAGGGGCGCAGCCTCTGCGCGGTAGCGGCGTGGCTCGCGAGCGAGGGGTAAGCCGCAAAGGAGCGATGTTCAGCGCGTGTGTCAGGTCGCGCGGATGCTCGGGGCCGTCGAGCCCCACCACTCGGCCGCGTGAGGTCCGAGGCACGGACCCAACGATCAGGGGATGGCACGATCGGGTCCGCTGGAAACAAAAAGGGGCGGGCAGAACGTGCCTAAGTCGAGTGGTACGCGTCGTGCTCCAAGCCACCGATATGAAGCAACTCGCAGGCGCGCTGCTCGTGCCGACCGCGTTGTTCCTCTGGGGCGCTTGCAGCTCGGGGGAATCAGCCCCTACCCCCGGCGTGGCTGCGTGCGTGGCCGCAGACTGCTCGTCCGTGGACGGCTCGACCGTTGCGGACGCAGGGCGTGCCGTAGATGCCTTTACCGCTGCTGACGCCGGGCCTGATGGCGACGCAGAGGTCTCTCCGGAGTGCGCGAGCAATGCCATCGCCTTCGATCTCACGGTCAACGCGACGGGGCCGGTATACTATGGGGGTCCGCAGGTTCTGGGGTGGCTCGATTCGTTCGGATGCCCGTATTGGCTCGCGATCGCCCCCGCGGGAGAGCCGCCGCTGCTCCTCGTGAAGGGTGGCTCCCCTTCCTGCCCCGCGTTCCAGCCCGAGCCGGCAATGGACCAATCGTTCATATGGGATGGAACGTTCTATCCATGCGACGGGGGCGATTGCCAGACGCCGGCCTGCGCCATAGACGGCAACTACATTGCGACAATATGCGTGGGCTACGCGGGCGAAGACGCAGGACCGGAGACTGCTCCCGCGACGTGCAAACAGGCTTCTTTCGTTTGGCCTCCCTCGTCCGGCGATGCGTCTATCGTCGAATCGATCACGCCGACGCCGGACGGCGGCTGACTCCTCGCCGGCGCTCCGGAAAGCAAGGGCCGGAGGCAGCCGGTGGCGCAGACGGGGGGGCAAAGAACCCCGCCCGCGAAGCGCCGACAGGCGCTGTCGGCGCGACCCAGGACACCGCGTTGGAGGCGCGACGCCAGGCCGTCCGTCCGCGGGGAAGATTGATGACATCTTCGGAGTCGAAGGCGCCCGAGGATCGTGCGCTGGGCGCCCTTGGGCAGGGTGCGCGTCGCGCCGGGAGCGCGCTCTTCCACGGGGCTCCGCCAGACCTTTTACCATCCGCGAGCGGCCTGCGGGGCTACCCGCCACTGGAGACACCTGCTGTCGGTGTCCGCGCCTCTGTTAATACCGGAGCTGGTCAGGGATCGGGAGAGCCAGTACCGGGCGTTGCGCCTGACGTCCGCGGGAGCCGCGCTGCTCTCGAAAGTCCTAGTGGACCTACAAGCTGATGCAGGACCGCCAGCGCGAGAAGTGGTCCGGGCTCGCGGGGACAGTGACAAATCCGGTGTCGGGTCATCGCGCGGGCAAATCCGCCATGAAGAAATTACCCCTTCGTGAGGGGATGGGACGGTTGCCGCCGCAGATCGGCGACCTTGGTCACGGGGCTGGCGGGCGGAGTGCGGTGAAAGACGTCCTGACCGACGAACGTTGACTTCCAGTCGTCGCTCAGCTCCGTGTCGGCGGTGAGCAGCCAAGTCGTCGCGATCGAATCGTCGCCGCTCGCGTCCGGCTGAAGCTGCCCCGACCACGCCGTGCACGAGCTGCTGTTGCCCGAGCTGTTCTGCCAGCAGACGACGAATGCCACGCTCTGGCTGCTCACCGCGCCCGTCTCGGTCCGACCGACGAGCGGATAGGTTCCGCTTGCATCGCCGACGGCAGTCACATAGGTGCCGGTGATCGACGCGCCATTGACCGCCAACTGCATCTTCGATCCGAGCTCGTTATACCAGACGCCTTCCAGGTTCATGTTCGGCCCCTCCGCGAGGGGCGCGAGTGTAGCGTCCTTGCGGCCCGGCGGCCAGCCGAGGAGGGGCCGAGAGAGCGGCGAGCAGGCGCGCCTGCGGAAGGAGCTCAGCGTAAAGTCCCTGCATGGATGAAGGCGCGCGATAATTCACCCATGGCTATTGGCTCGTCGCCTACTTGGACCTGCTCGGCACTTTCCGATGCGCGCGGTATATGACCTTCTGCTCGCGTGCGGCTCCTTGATGCTGGTGCAGCTTGCGGCGGAGAAGCCGATTCGCGGCGGCATCGACGTCGGCACCGGCATGGACCTCGACAGGAAGCTGTTCAGCGCCGCGATGGTCAAGGCGTACGAACTGGAAATTAAAAATCCGGGCATGCAGGGCACCCCCGCCGTTTGGTGGGGAACGGCCTACCGGCCAAATGCCTTGTCGAGAAAGAGAAACGTTGGCGCCATTTGCGTCGCCATGAAGACGGGATCCTCGTGGCCGGCGCCGGGTAGGATCGTCAGCGTCGACCTCGCGCCTGCCCGGATGAGGGCGTCGTGAAGGCGCTTCGCCCGGGTGGCGGAGATGACCGGGTCCGCGTCGCCGTTAGCGATGAGGAACACCGGCAAGATCTTCGCGGTCGGGAGATAGGTAGAGATTCGAAACTCGGGAGCGGGAAGACGATCCTCTGCCCCGAACCACACGACGACTGCCTGCACCGCGCTGGACACGCTAGGGTTGCCGAGCGCCGGGTCGTCGAACACGGTCGGTTGGTCTCCCGTCACGCCGAGCATGGCGGCCATGTACCCTCCCGCCGAGTTGCCCCAGACGGCGAACCGGTTGCGGTCGAGCCCGTATCGACTGGCGTTCGCGCGCAGGAAGCGCACGGCGGCCTTGCCGTCCTGGATGGCGGTCAATGCCGCCGCGCGCATGCTCGTACCCAGCCGATAATTCAAGCTGGCCACTGCGTATCCCTTCGCCATCAAGGCCGCGACGTCCGGAACCTGGACCACGAGGGACCATCGGGGCCTAGCCGCCGCGGAGGCGGGCCGAAGTACGTTCGCGGCATCGAACGCTTGTCGCCCATGCGAAAACCGCCTCCGTGGATCCAGAGGACCAGCGGCGCGGGCGCCTTGCCCGGTGGGGGCAGATACAGGTCGAGAGTCTCGGCGGACGATTGCACGCCGTAGGGAAGATCTGGAAACGTCGCACGGGGCGCGGGGCGCGTGAAGAACCTGTCGGCGGACACGCATGCAGCTAGGAGGCCGAGCGCAGCGACGGCAAGGAGTAGGTGAGCGCGCGCCAGCACCTTGGAGACACACAGCACTGCGCGCAGGCGGCGAGGAAGTGCCGTCGTCGCAACGCCTCCGCAAGGAAACGAAGAATCCTCGCGCACGCGAGCGAAACGAGCGCCGGGTCGTCCAGGTGCCCGGCGCGCTGCTCGCGCGCGGTCGGAACGGCGAGGGGCCCCAGCGACCATCGAGCATGGATACCATCTACACTGTCAGTCGTTCCTAGAACCGCAGTGGCCAGCCGCGAACCTGCGCGGCATCCTTCGCGGAGGCAAGGTGATCTTGCCCCGATCTTCCGGACAGGTTGTTAAGGCTTATGCCACTTCACTCCAGAGCGAGTATTCCCTATGGTGGAGCGAGCCGGAGGAGCAGATCCTCCCGACCGTGGAGGCGCGACGACGCCTACCGGGCCAAGTACTGGGACAGCCCGTATCTCGCCTCGATGATCGGGGCTCAAGCGCGCGCCGCGACCGTCAAGGTCATGCCGCGAGACACGAACAGGAGGAACGCCACATGAGCACGAACCAAGACCCCAGCGCTTTGCGGAAATCGCTCGGCGACCTGGCGCCGAAGCTGGTGGATCTCACCGAGGACGTGCTGTTCGGCGACGTGTGGGAGCGGCCTCAGCTCTCGAAGCGTGACCGGAGCCTCGTCACCTGCGCGGCGCTCATCGCGACGGGGAAGACCGAGCAGATGGAGTTTCACTTCCCGAACGCCATCAAAAACGGCGTCACGCCCGAGGAACTCGTCGAGATGATCACGCACCTCGCGTTTTACGTCGGTTGGCCGAACGCAATGTCGGCTGTGAATCGCGCGAAGCAGATCTTCGAGAAGAGTCGGTGAGCGGCGGCACGCTGGGTCGCCACATCCCCTCACCGGCAGGGCATCCCCGCAGAAGTCGGTGTCCTTGCTCGCGAACGGCTCGCAGCGCGCGAGGGCGGCACGCGCTCCTCATGGAGCGATGCGGCGTATGGCACGCAAGGCAACGCGGCGATGGCGATGTCGTTGAGGAGGGTGGAAACGGGTCCGACATGAATTTTGCCAGGTCGTCTGCGTCGCATCGATCGCCCGTCACGGCCCCGGCGAGACCTCATCGTCCGGCTGCGGGGGTAGAACGGCTTTCGAGCTGACGGCGCCTGGCGGCGATAGCGATGCCGCCTCGCCGCCAGAAGATGCGGGGCCGCGGAGCGCCTGCGACCCGATGTCCTGCACGGGATGCTGCTCGTCGACGGGGCAGTGCCTTGCCGGGACGGCGCCGAGCGCGTGCGGCAGCGACGGCGACGCGTGCGTCGTCTGTCCCAGCGGGATGTGCGGCGGGGGCATGTGCAGCAGCGCGGTCGTCCTCTTTGGGGGACAGGGCTCCGGAAGCTTGCTGGGCGATACATGGACGTTCAACGGGACGAGCTGGACTCAAGTCTCCGTCTCGAATCCCCCGCCCGCGCGCGCGAGCGCTACGATGGCGACGCTGGGTAACGGGGTCGTGCTCTTCGGGGGAGGAACCGCAACAGGCGGTCTCCTGAGCGATACCTGGACGTTCGACGGAACGATCTGGACCCAAGTCCTCGTCTCGAATCCCCCACCCGAGCGCGTTAGCGCTATGATGGCGACGTTGGGCAATGAGGTCGTGCTCTTTGGGGGACAGGGCACAACCGGCCTTTTGGGCGATACGTGGACGTTCAACGGGACGAGCTGGACCCTGAGCTCCGTCTTGAACGCCCCGCCCGCGCGCGAATCGGCTACGATGGCGACGCTTCGGTAGGAATGCCTGGCGCGCTTCTCGTCGCGTCACCCTCCACGATCGAGCGTCACGACCTGGGCGCGAAGCTTGCCGGTGGCCTCTCGCTCGATTGCGAAGGCGCGGCCGATGGCGGCGCGTAGCTCGCGGGTCATTGGCAGGATGACGAGCCCGCGACCGTCGCTGACGACAGCGTAGCCTGGCGTGTCGGCCGCCGTCAGGCAACCCTGAAAGCGGGCGGGGGTCTGGGGCTGGAAGACGATGCGCTCGCGTGTTGCGGCGCGTTCGCCGACACTTCGGCGCTCGAGCTCGCGCAGCTTCGGAATCGTGAGGCGCCGACGTCGATCCGGGAGACGCCTCGTGCGACGATGGTCCGGCCCCCGTGAATCTCTCCCGTTGCATCACGTGCCTGGTGCTGGGCGTGCACGGTCACGCGTGTGGCGGGCCCCAGGGGCCGGTCGGCTCGCCACAACCCGTCCTCGTGGCGGCGCCTGCGCCGCGCGCGGCAAGCCGTGCAAGCCATGGCGCAGCGGATGGTCGGGCAGGTCATGCCGCCCCCATCGACTGCGAAGAACTCGATGTTCACGGCGAGACGACCACGGGACGCGCGGGCGAGGCGAGCGCGGATGGTGGCCAGAGCCCCACCTCGCGTCTTCATGTCGGAGCGCCGGCATCGGTGCGGCTGCCGCGGTTCGACGAGTGGATGCGTGACCGGGGCGTGGCCGCCAGCCAGGTGGTGCCCTTGGTGGCGGCAGCACTCTGTGCGGCGGCAGACACTCCTAGCCCGTCGCGCGGCGTCCCTACCGGCAGTTGCGAGAACTTCCGCCCCAGCGACTGGGCGTGCACCCACACGTTTCGGTTGGGAAGTCCGCCGGTCGATGCAATCGAGTGCCCCCTCGCCAGCGAGGATAACTTCTGGCACAAGTGCCACGACAGCGAACAATGGCCCTTCTGCGAAGACGGGGCCGCGTCGTACCAGGGGATCTTCGTTTGGCGGGGATCCAAGGTGCAGCGAGTGCTCGCCATACCGCGCGAAATCCGTATGAATGACTCGGGCGCGGGCGGCGGGGGCGGCGTGGAATACATCCGGTTTTACGTCAAGCTTGCCGATGATGGCGTTTCGGCTGACGTGGGCTCGGACCCGCCCTGCGCGGAAGCTTTGGCCGCAGCGCGCAAAGACGAGGAAGGACACGACCATGGCTTGCTGCGTGCCATCGAAGGGGCGTGCGCGGCCGAGGGTCACTACGTCTGGAGAAACGACGAATTTCGGCGCTGACCTGTGCGGCGTCCGGGCGGTCGCCTGGGACTTGCATCGCTCGTTCGCAGCGGGCCGCCGCCAGGTCAAGGGTGAGTGGTGGGAGGCGTGCGCGACGCGCGGCGCCGCGGGCCTGCGCGGTCAATACTCTGCAGGGGTTGACCCTACGTATCGGAGCGGTGAGCTCCCTCAGTGTTCTGCGGGGAGGAGCGGAGCGAACGCAAACCGCAATCCGCGGCTGTAGCTCTCTCCCTTCGTCCCGGCGTGGTGCTCGCCGTCCACGACGCGATATTGATAGGCCAGCGACGGGTACGCGTGCGTGTGCATCTGCGCGTTGAACCGTTGGATCGCTCCGAAGAAGGCAGGCCACTCGTGATCGGCGCCGCTCACGAAGAGGCGCGCATGGACGTCGCGGGCCGCGGGGCTGCGTGCGAAAGCAGCCTCGTACCGAAATAGCCAGTCCGCATCGAAGCCGACGGCGGGACTTGCCGCGATGTACGCCTGAAAGAGGCCCGGTTTGGTCAGAAGCGCGTAAAGCGTAAATAGCCCACCGAGGGAGCTGCCGCCGAGCACTCGGTAGGTGGGATCGACCCGGTAGTCGTGCTCGACGAGGGGGATGATCGTACGCTCGACGAGGTCGAGGAACTCCGCGGCATGCCCGGTGTCCGGCGCGCCGCCGTCGGACGGCGGGTCGACCGCCGGGGTGTAGTCCCAGCGACGAAGCTTCCCGTAATCGGCATGTTCGCCCGGGTAGCCGAAGCCGACCATGATGATCTCCGGCACGGTCTTGTCGTACGCCAGATTCCAGTACACCGTGCGAACGAGCGGGCCGTCCCAATATCCGTCGCAGAGGTAAAGCACCGGGTAGCGGCGCTCCGGGCGCGCGTCGTAGGACTCGGGCAGGAAGACGTAGACGACGTAATCCCGGCCGCTTGCGTCGCGGGGCAGGGTACGCTCCTCGGCGGCGACGAATGTGTGGTGGAGCGGCGCGCTTGCGGCGACCTGCGGCGCCGCCACGGGCGCGGGCGATGGAGGGGCCAAGGAGGTCGGCGAAGGCGCGACAGACGAGCATACCGCGACGGGAGGGGGCGCGGGCAGCGGCGCTGGGGCCGGGGCGCACGAAGCCGCGAGGGCGAACGTGCCCGCGAATGCAGGGAATCGCACACGCTGAGGATAGGGGCGAAGGTCCGCGAACGCGATAGTCACGACGGTCCATCTTGAGCGACAGCACAGGCCCGATCGGGCGCGGAGGTGGCACCGAACCGAACGAACACGCCCACGCCGGCGTTCGTCCTTGCATCCGGTTACCCCCCTCGGTCGATCGTCAGGACGCGGGCGCGAAGTTTGCCGGGAGGGTCCCGCTGCAGAGCGACAGTGCGGCCGATGGCGGCGCGCAGCTCGCGGATCATCGGCAGAACGACGAGCTCCTGTCCGTCGCTGACGACGGCGTAGCCTGGCGTGTCGGCCGCAGATGCCCAAGCCGCGCAAGGCTTGCGAGCGTTCGTCGACGCGCGAGGCGATTTCGGGGCCCAGACCGTACGGGGCGAGCGCCTCGGGATCGATGCGATCGAGCCAGACGGGACCGCGCCTCTTGACTTTGGTGGTCGAGCGACCGGCCGTCGACCCGGAAAACGAGACGAAACTCGGGACGCTGATGGTCGAGGCGCTCAAGTGCTTTGACGAGGTCGGCTTCAACCCTCCACCCGCCTGACCGCTCGCGGTGCGCGACGCCGAGTCCCTCGAGTTGACGCAGGCGCCGCTCGAGGCTCGCGTGCGCGGGGTCAGGCAGCCGCCCCTGACTAAAGTCGAATGCCGAGTTGGGCCCCGACCAGGAACGCACCATAACTACGGCCGCCGGTGCTCCCGGGCGGAGGTTCAGGCAAGAAGAACCAGCTCGCGTCGGCACCGATCAAAACGGGCCCGAGTGCGACCTGCACGAGCGCGCCAGGTTGGAAGTAGAGCGCGCTGTTCGACGAATGCGCCGTGGCGATCGCGCATGGGGCGGTGCTCGGCGGGGGCAAGCAATTTGTCGTCGCGGTGCTGGTCAGCAGGTAGTCACCAAGGCCAAGCTGAGCACGGAAGATGAGCATCCGAAAAAGAGTATGACCGTAGCCGCCCTCGACTCCGAGGGACTTGCCACGGTCGGTCCCCTCGTCGGTGTTGGCAAGGTAGTCCATGTAGGTCAGGCCGCCATAGAAGCCCGAATCGGCGAGCCCCAGGCGCACGCCGAGAGCGCCGCCCGCCAAAGGCAAAGGCCCGGGCGAGTAGCTCAGTGGACCGAATGCGAATCGAGCGGTCGCCTCCGGGTGCAGGCGACCGAAGGAGCCGGGCACGCTACCGTCGTCCTCGAAGGCTTCCGCGGTAGACGTCGCAGCCGTTATGGCCGCGATCCCACAAGCCATTCCGCCGGCCCGGGCAGCTCGGTGCCAACCCCGCATCATCTCGGCAAGGCTAACACCCAGGGCTGCACGGGTCAGCCCAGTCCAGCCGAGGCCAATCTTATGACCGCCGGCGTAGATCGCGCCACCGTGGCGGCGCGCGCGCCCAGTGCGTATGCTCTTTTTGTTCTGTCATGACCTCGTTCGATCGCATCACTTGGGATCCGCACCGCATGAATGGCCAGCTCTGCGTGCGCGACCTCCGGCTGACGGTGCGTCGCGTCCTTGAGGCGCTCGCGACGTATCCAGATCGCGCAGAGCTCCTTCGAGAGTATCCGGAGCTGGAGCCAGAGGACATCCGCCAAGTGCTCGCCTACGCGGCCACCGCGCTCGACGTTAAGGTACTCGAGCTGCCCAAGAGCGCGTGAAGCTTCTGCTCGACCAGGGGCTTGCGCGCAGCGCCGCAGGCGAGCTCGTGAGGCGCGGGCACGACGCCGTGCACATCGGCGACATGGGCATGGCGCTACGCGGAGTGGCTCACCGAGTCGATGCTCAAGGACGGCTTTTCCACGGCGGACGCCTTGATCCCATGGATCTGTCCTGCACAGCTGCGCACAGGAAGAAATCCGACCTCGCTGATGGCGAAAGCCGCCCCGCCCATTGTTAGCGTGCAGTTCGTGCGAGTTCGGCGCAAAGAGTGCGTCGTCTCGCGGATCGGAGGCTCGTTCGTGCATCAACGCACAAACGGCGTGAGATCTGCAGGGCGACAGGCGCTCGTCGAAGGACAGGACATGGAGGGAGCCCAATGAACAAATCGAGCGAAGCAAAGTGCCCTTTCACCCACACAGGCGGCGACGGCACGTCGAACCGGGACTGGTGGCCGAACCAGTTGCAGCTGGAGATCCTCCACCAGCACTCGCGCCTTTCCAATCCGATGGACGGGGACTTCAACTACGCTGCGGCGTTCAAGAGCCTCGACCTCCGCGCGGTGAAGAAGGATCTGACGTCGCTGATGACCGACTCGCAGGACTGGTGGCCGGCCGACTTCGGTCATTA
This sequence comes from Polyangiaceae bacterium, assembly GCA_035622655.1. GTDB lineage: Bacteria > Myxococcota_A > Polyangia > Polyangiales > Polyangiaceae > Palsa-1150. The sequence continues at coordinate 3,913 of DASPUY010000041.1, read as the reverse complement.
TGGACCGCTGTTCATCCGGATGGCGTGGCACAGCGCGGGCACCTATCGCATCGGGGACGGTCGCGGCGGCGCCGGCAGCGGCCAACAGCGCTTCGCCCCGCTCAACAGTTGGCCGGACAACGTCAACCTCGACAAGGCGCGTCGACTGCTCTGGCCGATCAAGCAGAAGTACGGCCGGAAGATCTCCTGGGCCGACCTCATGATCCTCGCGGGCAACGTCGCCCTCGAATCGATGGGGTTCAAGACCTTTGGTTTCGGCGGCGGCCGCGAGGACGTATGGGAGCCGGACCAAGGCGTCTACTGGGGTAGTGAGAAGACGTGGCTCGCGGGCGACAAGCGCTACTCCGGAGATAGGAATCTCGAGAACCCGCTCGCCGCCGTCCAAATGGGCCTCATTTACGTCAACCCGGAAGGCCCGAACGGCAAGCCGGATCCGCTCGCGGCGGCCAAGGACATTCGCGAGACGTTCGCTCGCATGGCCATGAACGACGAGGAGACCGTTGCACTGATTGCGGGGGGTCACAGCTTTGGCAAGACCCATGGCGCTGGCGACGCAAAGCAGGTGGGCCCCGAACCGGAGGCTGCGGGCATCGAGGAGCAGGGTCTCGGCTGGAAGAGCCGCTTCGGTACGGGAAAGGGGGGTGACGCGATCACCAGTGGCCTCGAGGTCACCTGGACGAGCACGCCGACGAAGTGGAGCAACGAATTCTTCCGGAACCTCTTCAGCTACGAGTGGGAGCTGACGAAGAGCCCGGCCGGCGCCCATCAGTGGCGACCGAAGAACGGCGCCGGCGCCGGTACGATCCCGGACGCCCACAACCCGTCGAAGCGTCACGCGCCGAGCATGCTGACGACGGACCTCTCGCTGCGGTCCGATCCCGCGTACGAAAAGATTGCGCGGCGCTTCCACGATCACCCGGATCAGTTCGCGGACGCGTTCGCTCGCGCGTGGTTCAAGCTGACTCACCGCGACATGGGGCCGCGCGCTCGCTACCTCGGCCCCGAGGTCCCCGCCGAGGCGCTACTGTGGCAAGACCCGATTCCCCCGGTCAACCACAAGCTCATCGACGACAAGGACATCGCTTCGCTCAAAAGCAAGGTCCTCGCCGTAGGACTTCCCCTCTCGCAGCTCGTTTCGACCGCCTGGGCGGCTGCGTCGACGTTTCGTGGCTCCGACAAGCGTGGCGGTGCGAACGGCGCGCGCATTCGTCTCGCGCCGCAAAGGACGTGGGAAGTCAACCAACCGGCCCAGTTGGCCGAGGTGCTGAAGACGTTGAACGGCGTCGAAGCCGACTTCAACGGCGCGCAGTCGGCGGGCAAGAAGGTCTCGCTCGCGGATCTCATCGTCCTCGCCGGTTGCGCCGCCGTCGAACAGGCCGCGAAGAATGGCGGTCACACGGTGACGGTCCCCTTCTCGCCGGGACGCATGGACGCCTCGCAGGCGCAGACCGACGTCGATTCCTTCGCGGTGCTCGAACCCGTCGCGGACGGCTTCCGCAACTACCAGAAAGCCCGATACGCCGTGCGGGCCGAGGAGCTTCTTGTCGATAGGGCCCAATTGCTGACGCTGACTGCGCCCGAGATGACGGTTCTCATCGGCGGCATGCGCGTCCTGAACACGAACGTCGGTCAGTCCAAGCACGGGGTCTTCACCAAGCGGCCGGACGCGTTGACCAACGATTTCTTCGTGAATCTGCTCGACATGGGCACGACGTGGACGGCGGAGTCGGACGCCCAAGAGGTGTTCGAAGGGCGCGATCGCGCGACGGGCGCACTCAAGTGGACGGCCACGCGCGTGGATCTCATCTTCGGCTCGAACTCCCAGCTTCGGGCCCTGGCCGAAGTGTACGGGAGCGCGGATGCGCAGCAGAAGTTCGTCGACGACTTCGTCGCGGCCTGGAGCAAGGTGATGAACCTCGATCGGTTCGATCTTGGGTGAGCGCCAAGGAGGTGTCGCTAAGGAGATTGTGTGCGACGTGCCCGTGCAGTCGGGGGCGGCACCGTTCGCTTTTCGGATCGGGCGGGCAGCTCGCAGCCCTCACTGCCCGAAGGGGCGCGGCCTCGCGCCCCGAGGCAACGACGGGGCCTCGTTCAAGAGGCAGAAAAGAATGGCGCCTCCAAGCCGCCTGAGGCATCGAAAGCAACGACCGTGGAGATCCACTGCACCTCCCAGAGAAGACGGCTCGGATGCTGCGAAGCCCACCGGAACAGTCGGCGGTCGAAGGAGAAGAGCCGGTGGGCACCGTCAGGGACCTGAAGATGCCTCGCGTCACTCATTCGGTCGAGAGAACGGACGCGGCGCCGGCGATTCGCCACTCTCGGGCGGTGCGCGGCTCGGGTTCGCACTTCGGACGCACCGTCGCGCTGCGCGTCCACCCCAAGCGCTATGCCTTTGGGAGCACGGCGGCCATCGTCACAAGCGTGGGGCTGATCGTGGGGCTCGGCGCCGCGTCCACGTCCCGTGCCGCGGTCGTGAGCGGTCTGCTCGTCATCGCGCTCGCGGACAACGTGAGCGATTCGCTCAGCGTGCACCTCTATCAGGAGTCGGAAAACCTCGAAGCCCGGGCCGCTTTTCGGTCCACCCTCGCAAACTTCGCCGCGCGGCTGCTCGTGGTGCTCACATTCGTGGGTATCGTCGTCGCCGTGCCGGCGCGAGTCCTACCGGCCGTGACGGTCGCCTGGGGCACGTTGCTCTTGAGCGCACTCACCTACGTCTTGGCCCGCGTGCGCAAGGTCAACCCGGCCGTCGAGATCGCGAAGCACCTGGCCGTCGCCCTTGTCGTGGTGGCCATCAGCCGCGCCCTCGGCGCATGGATATCGCAGCACGTGCGGTGACGACTCCGATCGGAAGTCAGTGCCGACGTTCTCACCGCCGTGAGCCTCGGCGAGCCGCCCATTCCTCGATAGCGGAAGTATCGCGGGTGCCACGACGCGGGAGCGAAGCCATGCGCCATGCTCTGCCGTGACCGCCGAACAGCACGTCGAGGATCGGTGCGTTCTCGATGTGGGCTCCAAAGGGCGGAGCCTCGGGCGATGCCGGATCCGTGGCGGCAGCTCTGGGCCGTGGCGGTCGAGCGCGGAAAAGCTCGGGCCGGCTGCTTCTCCGAGCGCGTACTTGCTGCTTGCCGTGCTCGGTTTCGTGGCGGGCGCGATCGCGGCCCGCGTCGAACGCTTCGGCGGACTTCCATGAGGGGTCGCGGAACGCCTCCGGGCCGGCAGCGCGAGGAATAGCGTGCTCGAGCGCGAGCGGGGTGGGCGTTCGTTGGTGGCGACGGTGACTTCGGAGCGACCTCAGAAGTGTGGCTGGGGCGGGCGCCGCCCATCATGGTCGCGCGCACTCGCTGCTGGTCCGATGCAGCCGTATGAAGTCTGCCGCGCCGACGAGGCGAAGGATCGGCCGCGCGGAGGCCGTGGCAAGCAGGCGGCCCTGGTCGTGGACGAGCCGCGGGTGGTTACGCCGGTAGCGACGACCGCGGGCTACGAGCTCGCAGCCGTCTGCCGCGAGCACGTTCTTCACCCAATCCAATTTGGTGCCCTAGGTGAGTGCGATGCGCAAGGATGCCGGGAGCGAAGGGTTGGGAGCTCAAACCGTTCAACACCGACGCCTTGATCGCGGCGATGAAGAAGCTCCTGGCTTGATCGGGGCAAACCCCGTCCCGTTCAGCATTTGGACTCGAAAGCACGCTCTACGCCCTGGGCCGTCCACAGGGTGATCTGCGCTTGCATCTGGCGTAACCGCTGCACAGACCGGCGTTCTTCCGCGAGGGTCGATGTGGCGGCAAGTTGGCTGTGCATGACGAAGGAGACGGAAGCGAAGTGGGTGGAGCGGATTCGGGAATGGCGGGCGAGTGGTCTTTCCGCCGAGGAATTCGCGACGAGCAAGGGATTCAAGCCGTCGACGTTGTCTTGGGCG
>DASPUY010000040.1:0-4679 GCA_035622655.1 Polyangiaceae bacterium | reverse complement strand
AAGATGCTCACGGAGCCGGATTCGGACGTGGTCAAGCTCTACACGCTCGCCTGCGGCTACAACCCGCGCGTGTCGGGGGAGGGGCCGGGCGGCAACGAGCAAAACGTTCTCACGTATCTCTTGAATCACGGGGCTCCCATGGGAGCCACGGGCGCCACGCGGCACAAGATCACTGCGTTCGTCGAGGTCGATCCCCGAAACATCGACGACGTCAAAAGGACGATCGTCGAGTGCGGCGTCGCTTACATCGGCTTCAACGTACCCGCCAGCCTGATGCCCCCCAATGCCCCGCCGCCTCAGGTGTGGAACGTCGTCCCGCACGACAACAAGATCATCGGCGGGCACGCAGTGGTCCTCGCGGGCTACGACGCCAGCGGGGCCCGTGTGATCTCCTGGGGCCAGTTTTACACGATGACCTGGCAGTTCTTCTCGACCTATGTGGACGAGGTCTACGCGATCGCCGACAGCACCTGGTTCACGACGAAGAAGACGACGCCGGCAGGCCTCACCCTCGAAGAGCTCGAGGCGCAGATGAAGGCGCTGCAGCAATCGTAGGCTTCTCGGTCTCAGCGAGTCGCCCAGGAGGGCGGCTTCCCGACGATCGCCGCGAGCGGCTTGCCGGTTTGCTGCGCGCGGCGCAGCTGCCGGTTGCGCCAGATCGTATAGAGCACTGGAAGGACCTCGAGAGTGAGGAACGCGCTCGTGGCGAGACCGCCAATCATGGGAGCCGCGATGCGCTTCATGATGTCGGAGCCCGCGCCCTGAGCCCAGAGCAGCGGCAGAAGCCCGGCTGCCATGGTCGTGATCGTCATGATCTTGGGCCGGAGGCGCTGCACGGTCCCCTCGGCGTGCGCGGCGACGATGTCGTCCCGAGTCTGGATGTGGCCTTCGCGGAGCCGGCGATGAAACGCCGCGTCGATGTAGACGACCATGACGACGCCGGTCTGCATCGCCAGCCCCGTCACCGACAGGAGCCCGACCCAGACGGGCGCCGACAGGGAGTAGCCGAGGAGGTAGAGGGTCCAGAAGCTACCGACCAGAGCGAACGGCACCGAGACGAGCACGATGAGCGCCTCGGTCACGCTACGGAACTGGAGAAACAGAAGCACGAACATTCCGATCGCGACGAGAGGAACGATCCACTTGAGCCGTCGTTGCCCGGCTTCGAGCAATTCGTATTGTCCGGTCCACTCGATTCGCTCGCCTGGCTGCAGCGAAACCTCGCCGTTCGTCGTGGCTCGATCGAGCTCTCGCTGCGCTTTTTCGATGTACCCGAGGAGATCCGTCTTCTCCTCGAGATCGATGTAGACGTAGGCGACCGTATCGCGACGCTCCGTGCGCAGCATCGCCGGCTCGATCGAGTAGCCCACGCGTCCCAGCAGTGCGAGAGGAACCGGCGGCCCGCCATTCTCGGCGCGCACCGTGGCTGCGCGGAGCTCGTCGGCCGGACCGCGTAGCGGCTCGGTGCCCGGCCGCATCTCGGGCATCGTCACGTCGGGCGCGACGCGCAGTCGCATTCGTCGGCCGTTCTCCACGACGTCGCCGACTTGACCGCCGGTCACCAGCAGATGGGCGGTCGATTGCGCGAGCCGCGGGTCGACCTTGCGCAGCGCAAGCGCTTCGGGGTCGGGCTCGAAGTCGAGCCAGGGTTCGCCGCCGAGCGATTCGAAGACGGCGCTGCGGGTACCTGGGACCCGATTCATCACCGCGCGCAGGGCCGTGCCGAGGGCGTCCAGCCGGCCGGGGTCGGGCGCGACGATCCGCACGCCCACGGGGGTGCGCACGCCCGTCGCCATCATGTCCATGCGGGCCCGGGCAGGCGCCGTCCACGCGTTGATCCAGCCCGGCAGGCGGGTGACGCGATCGAGCTTCGAAATGAGCTCGGCCTGAGTCTCCTGTACGGCCTCCGGCCAGACCAGGCCGAGCACCCGGCGCAGGGGCCCCGGCCAGGTCGAAAACCACCGCGTTCGAGCGACCCATGGCCACTCCGACCGGGGTCGCAGGCGAACGATCGTCTCGGCCATGGAGTAGGGAGCGGGATCCGTGGCCGTATCCGCGCGGCCGACCTTGCCGAACACGGTCGATACCTCGGGCAGACCACGCAGCGCGCGATCTTGCCGGAACAGCTCGGTGGCGGCCGGTTCACCCGGCGCGCCTGGCAGAGTGGTCGGCATGAAGAGCAAGTCGCCTTCGTCGACCCGCGGGAGAAATTCGCCCCCGAGCTGCGAAAGGATGGGCAAGCAAGACGTCACTGCGATCGCGGCCGTCGCCAGAGTCAGGACGGGGCGAGTCAGGGCAAAGTGCACGAACGGCCGGTACGCGCGGACCAGGCCTCGCGTCAGCGGATTCTCGAATTCCGGCGTGACCGGACCGCGCAGCAGCCGATCGCGCAGCGCCGGTGCCACCGTGACCGCCACAACGGCCGCGGCGGCAACGACGAGGGTCTTGGTCAGGGCGAGTGGACGCAGGAGCCTGCCGGTCTCGCCCGTGAATGCAAACACGGGCAAGAAGGTCAGCGCGGTGATCAAAAGCGCGGTCAGGATCGCGGGTGCGAACGATCCAGCGGCCGCGATGAGCTGGCTTCGTCGGTCGCCGTTCGACGAGACCGGGCCCAGCGCTTCCAGCCGACGGTGACACGCCTCGAGCGCCACGACGTCCGCGTCCACCGCCATGCCCAGCGCAATGCCGATCCCTCCGAGGCTCATGATCGTGGCCGGCACTCGCGCGATCCACATCGCTCCGAAGGTGAGGAGAAGGACGAGCGGCAGCGTCAGCAAGGGCACGAGGGCGCTGCGCCCGCTGAGCAGGAACAGCAGACCGACGAGCACCACGACCGCGACTTCTTCCCCCAGGGCATGGATCAACGTTTGCTCGACACGTCCGATGAGTTCGGAGCGATCGTACGCGGTCACGAGCTCGACACCGGGCGGCAGCTTCGCCCTCTGCTGTTCGAGCGTTCGTTTGACGGTGGCGATCAGCGTGCCGAGGTTCGCGTCTCGAGCGGCCACCACGATGCCCCCCACAGCAGGCTGGATCCCTCTGAAGTCGGCCAGGCCGAGGGGCATGTCGTCCGTCACGTGCACGTGCCCGACCTCCGCGATCCGGGGCGGCTCGTCGTTCTGGGTCGCGTCGGGCGCGCTCGGGAACAGCGGAAGCTCTTGCAGCTCCTCGGGCGTCGTGTCGGGGTGCGCGGCCGCTCGGGCTCCGAGAGCTTCCACGACGTCGCTGAAGGCGACGCTCTTGGTCCGCAACCGATCGGCCTCGAGCTCCACGAGCACCTGCTGAACGCCCCCGCCCACCGAGGCCACCTCGACCACGCCCGGAATCGACGAGAGCGCGGGCCGCAGGACATCGTCCTGGAACTCTCGCAGTGCGACGGCCGACTGGCGCCGGCGGGGGTCGACGAGCGCGTACTCGAACACCCATCCGGTGCTCGACGCCAGCGGTCCGATCTGCAGACGAGCTCTGGCGGGTATTTTCGCCCGCGCCTCCGAGACGCGATCGACGATCGCCTGCCTGCCTCGTGCCAGATCGGACGTCGATTCGAAGATGACGTCGACGTAGGCCATTCCCGACATCGACAGGCCGCGGATGGCGGTCGACCCCGGGACGTCTCCGAGCGCCGAAGTCAGAACCTGGGTCACGTCCTTGGAGACCTCGGTCGCGGGGTGACCCATCCAGTCGGCGACGAGCACGATCTGTGGATTGGACAGATCCGGAATCGCGTCGCCTCCGAGCGCACGGCGCGCGACCTCACCGGCCGCGGCCAGGATCAGTGCGAGCGCGAGGACGAGCCACGCATGCCGGGAGCTGAACGCCACGATCCGGGCAATCACGAGCTCACCTCGGCGCGATCTCGATCGTCGCCTCTCGTCGCAATCGGCGCTCGGCGTCGACGAAAAACGCCCCGCGGATCAGGACCCGCTCGGAAGCTCTCAAGCCCGAGAGCACGGCAGCCATCCCGCCGAACTCTCGCCCGATGCGCACCGGTCGCCGCGCGAGTATCCGCCCGTTGGCCGACGCCACCAGGACGTAAGGGCCGTCGGCACCCTCCAGAACCGCGGCACTGGGGACCACCGGCGCCTCGCGCTGCCTCACGGCCAGCTTCAACCACCCCACGTCGCCCGCTCGAAGGGCGGGCCCCGCCGGATCGACCTCGAAGTGGACGCGCGAGGTCGACCGGTCCCACGGCTCGGGAGCGTCCGACGTGGAGTGGAGCTCGACGCCTGCCGCCGGCGTAGACGGCGAAATGAAAGCGCCACGCTGCTGGGCTCCCCCCGGTGCCATCTCGTCGGCGTAAAGCATCGCCACGACTGTGCCGTCCTCCGCCACCCAGGCCGGTGCGGGCGTGTTGGGCCCGTAGGCGCGCGACCGCGCGATGTCGTACGACTGATACGTCGAGCTCCGGACCGCGCTGGATGCCTCGGCGCTCGTGTTGGCATTGATGGCCTCGAGCTCCATGCGGCAGATGGGGCAAACGCCGGGCTCCGCCGAAGTGACCTCGGGGTGCATCGGACAGACGTATTTGACGTGCGCCCCGCGCGCGCCGCGGTCGCCGAGGGACGCGACGACGGCGGCGACGAGAGCGCAGCCGCTCAGCGCGAGCAGCAGAACGCGCAGGGCGAGGACCCCCCGTCGGCTCGCCGTGGCAGCGCCCTCGGCCTGGTCGGTCTTGGGCG
>DASPUY010000039.1:0-3095 GCA_035622655.1 Polyangiaceae bacterium | reverse complement strand
ATCCGCTCCCGCACCCGCGAATTGCGCGGCCACCACACGCTCCCGCGTAGCGAACACCGTGTCACGAAGAGCCGGATGCGCGAGTCGCGCACGTCCGGATCCGAGGGAGCCCCGGGGAGCGATCCCCGGGGCCACCCGAGCATCCGCGGGATGAAGAGCGGGGCGGGTCGGCGCGGCTGGCTGCTGACGATCGACGCGGACCAGACAGCGGCCGTTCGGTCGTGCAGGGGGCGCAGGTCCCCCCTTTCCCCCAGGCGCCGTCGACTGGCTTTTTCGTCACTCGAGCCGGAGGCTCGAATGCGGAGGCACGCGTAGAGTCCAGCACCGTCCTGATCGCAACAGACGTCCCGGGAGGTTGATCAGCGCGCGGCGCAACCAGGGGATCCGCCAAGTGCAGAGATGCGGGCAAGTCCATCGTACGAAGCGTCGCATCAAGTTGTGGGCGAGCAGCTTGAGCAGGAAGACTGCATGATTGGCGCGGAAGTCTTGGCTCGGGATCTTCCCAATACCCCAGCCCGACTTCAGCTCCCCGATCGCGGGCTCGACTTCGGCGCGCCCGTCGTACTCGAAGGCGATGTCTTCCGCATCGGTTCCCCAGTCGTTGGTGACGAAGGCTTGCACCGTGTAGTCGAGGTCGGACCAGAGCTGGATCTGTTTTCCATTGTCGCGTTCGCGCGTTCGCATCGCGACGACGCGAAAGGGATACCCGTGTTGCTTCCAAGCCTCGCGGGCGAAGGAGATCTCGGCCACTTGCGTCACGGGTCGACCGCAGGCATCGCGGTCCACCGTTCTCCAGCGGGTGGTAAATTGAATGGCGCCGCACAAGTCGGCGCCCAGCTTGGCCTTGCCGATAAAGCGTGCGCCTGCGTCGTGCGCGGCCCCGTAAATCGCGGCGCAATCGCCTCCGGCGTCGATGCGCATTGTCACCTGCACGTGGGATCCGACCGACTCGCGAAAGCGACCGATCCAACCGCGCACGGTCGGCGCGTCGCTGTCTCCCAATCCCCGATCGCCCGGGCGCAACAACGCGCCGACGCACGCGCCAACTTCGGCGCAGTACACGAGGATTGGGTGATAACTCGGGCGCGCGTGGTAGCGCGGATTCGGTCCCGGCAGTGCCCCCTCTTGCGATCCGAAGACGCACTCGACAGTCGTGTCGACATCGAGATGCACCTGCGTGAGCTTCGAGGCGCGCACCGATGCGACGCCATGGGTGACCATCATCGCTTCCATGTCGTGAAGAGCGGCGTCATCGAAGCGGCACAGATCGCGGTACACCGTGTCGAGGCTCGGCACCACGCCTCCGGCCAGACGAACAAAGAGCGGGTCCGCGGCGAGCGACTCGAGTCCAAAGACGCGCGCTTCGCCCGCCACGTTCGCGTCGAGCAACAGCCGCAGCTGGGTCTCCATGGGATACACCACCATGACGCTGCTCTTGAGCCGGTAAAACAAGCGTCGAAGCTCGGCGTCCACTCCCTTGCGTCGACAGAAACTTCCGAAGCTCGCAAGGCCCGCGACGCCCGTCAGCGTCGCATCGCCTTTGCCCGCATGAATCCGCGTCGGATCCGCCCGGACGACGCGCTGATGACGACGGTCCCCGTCGCCACGCTTGCCGCCCCGAACGTCCCGACGCACCTTATGGATGCTCGTCGCCCGCGCCCTGGTTGTTCTCATCAAACGCCGCAACGCGAGCGACGAGCCCTAAATTCCCGCCTCTCCGTCAAAGATCCGTCAGCCAGCGTCGACCAACCTTCATCCCGCGGATGCGAAATCCAGGTTTAGTAGGGGTCCACGCCGCGCGTGAGCCCGGCGGCGCAAAGCCGCCCGCTGCGATGCGTCAGAGGCCCTGACAGGAATCGCGCCCTGGCCCAGCCCTTGGTCCGGAGTAGCTGGATCACGCGCGCGCGGACCTCGTCGCGGATCACCCGCACGCGCCCAATCGGCTACCCTTCGGGTCCTCGAGCGGCCAATCGCCGCGCTTCAACCCGGAACCGCAAGGCACCGTTCCCCGCATCCCATCGTCACGAGCATCTGCGCGCCTCGGGCCAGCTCGTCGGCCAGCTTCCGCGGCCTCCGGTCGGCGAGATCGATGCCCTGCGAACGCGTCACCCTACTTGCGCAACCAGGTAGCCGGGGACCTCGCGCCACGGCAGGCCACCCAGGCTCGCATTCGCGAGCGTGAGGGCCGGCTTGAAATGCTCGCCGGAGATGGGCGCGAGGGTCAGGATCTCCGCCTGCGTCCTTGCCCGGCAAGGCCACGCGCAGGCAGTCGAAGGGCCGTCCGGTTGCGGTGCGACCACGTGAATGGTACCGATTTCCGTGGCGTCTTGATGCGTCCGCTCCTCCGTGGCCGATTCGGGATCCTGCCGCGCGCGGTCGTCGCGAGGGCATGGTGTCTGCTGGTCGCCGTCACGGTGCTGTTCGGGGCGGTGCACGCCGGAGCGCGCTATTTTTACTGCGAGGCCATGGGCCTCTCGACGACCGACCCCTGCGCGCAGGTCGCCCGTGAACGGCGTGGATCCCCGCTCGTGTCCTTCGAGCGTAAACCGTTCGACTGCTGCGAGGTCATCAGGATGCCCTCGATTCCCGAGGGGGCGCGGTCGGTCGAACCGACCGTCCCGGCCGCCGCCGTCGTTGCCATCGTGGCGCCTCCCGTGGGCGTCATGCAGCCGCGGCTTCGAGGTTTCCATATCGCCCCGGAGGGCGAGCGCTGGCGTGGACCTCCAAGGCCCGCAAGCGAACGTTGTGCGCAGCTGATGGTCTTCCTCACATGAGAGAAACGGCGAGGCTCCCTGTCGAGTCTCGCCCACGCGAATAGGGTCACGCCGAGGCCGGCGAGGCTCTGAGCTTCTCCTTGTCGATGTGACGCGCCGGCGTGGGCCGCGCGCGGGAGGAAGGTCGCGATGAACAGGCATCCTGCGGGCCGGACCTGGGGGTTCGTGCCCGTGCTTCTCTCGATGGGTTGTGCAGCTGCGGGCCGGAGCGCATTCGCCGCCGCTCCGTCGGACTTCGCCCTGGCCAGCCAGGACGCCACCGCTGGGGCAGCGGCCGACGAGCAGGTCTGGAGCGCGCCGGTGCTGGACCGCAGAGCGTAC
>DASPUY010000038.1:0-2394 GCA_035622655.1 Polyangiaceae bacterium | reverse complement strand
GGCCCCCTTCGACAGCGCGCGCAACGAAACTCGTGGCCAAGACCCCGGCGAACATTTCGGGCAGCAGGGTGACGACGTCGAAACGCATGATTAGGGGCTTCGCTCCACTCCCTCGAGAGTGTTCAAGACGACGACGCTTTGCATGACGTCCACCGTTCGAACGATCGAGTCGATTAGCGGAACTTCGTAGGCTGCGCCGCCGTCCGACGCGTCGACGACGAGGATGTCCATGCTCGGGTACTCTCGCAGCTCGCGCACGGTTCCGAGCTCGAGCAGGTCGGGCTGCTGCGCGGCGCCGCCCCCCGGGCAGACCACCCGCGCACCCTCGATGTCGCACGCGTAAAACTCCCCCGCATCGAGGGGTGGGAAGTCGGAACGCCTCGCGCACACCACCACTCCTCGCAAGTCATCGGCCGCAGCCCGATCGTCCACCGAAAACAACTTCAACAGGACGGCGTCCCCGGCGCGGCGCGCTCCGTCGACGCTCACCTCGTGCTCCGTACCGTCAGGAAAACGGAGGAGCACCTCATCCAGCGACAGCAGCAGGTCGCTGTGACGATTGAAAGGCCGAAGCCTGACCTCCCCTCGCACTCCGTGGGGTCGCGAGACCTCGGCCAATGGAACCCAGGCGTTCGGAGCGAGCACGGCTGCCGTCTGCCCGGCTCCCGCCGGCGGACTAGTCCACGATGTCCAGGTGAGCGCGACGACCCAGCTTGGCCGCCAGCGCGGTGAGCAGGGTCCGCATGGACTGGGCCGTACGGCCTTCCTTGCCGATCACCTTGCCGATGTCGTCTCGTGCGACGCGCAGCTCGACGATGGTGTTGTGGTCGCCCGCAACCTCGGCCACGTCGACCTCGTCTGGGTGGTCCACCAGCTCGACGGCCATCGCCACGATCAGATCCTTGAGGGGCTCGCTGTCGGCGGACATGGACGCGTCAGGCTTTCGCGGAATCCGCCGACGCCACGCGCGCGCGGCGCTTGAGCAGTCGATCGACGGTCGCCGACGGAAGCGCTCCGCGCCCGCGCCAGTACGTCAGCCGCTCGTCGTCGACGACGAAGCTTCCCGACTCACCGCCGGGGTCGAACGTTCCAATGTTTTCGAGAAAGCGCCCGCCCTGCGGGCTGCGCTGGTCGGTGACGACGACGCGGTAGAAGGGTCTCTTCTTCGCGCCGGTCCGGGAAAGGCGAATGTGAACGGCCATCGTGATCTCGTGCTTCGGTTGCGGCGAAAGGTAGGGGCCGAACCCGAAGCCGTCAAGGACGGCCTTGTCAAGGCTTCAGCCGTTGACGCTCATCAGGCGGCCGAGCTTGAGCACGAGCGGCAGGTGAAACGCGAGGCCGTAGAGGTGCAGCTTCTTGCGACCGACCGCCGACAGCACGGTGCGGACCGCGCCGACGGACTCCCGATCGCGCGGATTCGGGATCGGCAGGCCCAGAGCGGTGGCCATCGGCATGTTCGAGAGAGCGATGATGACATCCGCGGAGCCCCGAATCGTCACGTCCGGGATGCCGACGATTCCGTCGTGGATGGTGAGTCGCTCGCCGCGCTCGAAGCGAAGCGTGAGCGCGACGTCGGCATCCTCTGCCACGATCGCCACTGTGCCGTCGAGCGTGGCGAAGTCGGCCTGTTTTCGTGGCTTGGCCTGCATGTTCTGTCGCAGCAGATCGGCCAGCATGTTGGCGAGGCCGTTCTGGTCGGCGCCCGGGGCGAGGCGGACGAGCGGGTCCATCATTCGCGCCCGTTCACGGCGTTCTGCTCGATCACCTTCCGGTACCAGAACGCAGACTCTTTCGGGATCCGTTCCTGGGTCGCGTAGTCGATCCACGTGAGACCGAAGCGTTGCGTGTAACCGTGGTCCCACTCGAAGTTGTCCATCAGCGACCAGGCAAAATAACCCTCGAGCGGTACGCCCTCGTCGATGGCCCGCCGCGCCGCCAGCAGGTGCTCACGCAGGAATTGCACGCGACGTCGGTCGATGACGCGCTTGGCGGGGTCGGGGCCGTCGAGAAAGCTCGCTCCATTTTCCGTGACGTACACTTTCGGCGGCCGGTAATCGAGGTGAACGCGCATGAGAACCTCGAACATTCCGTGGGGGTACACCTCCCACCCGATGGCGGTCCGTTCCGACTGGGGAGCGACGAGAACGCTTCTGGGGCGATTCTTCACCTCGGGGACTCGGTCGCTGCGGACGACGGTTCGGTTGTAATAGTTGATTCCGATGAAATCCGTGGGCACAGCGACGTGCCGCAGGTCGCCGGAGCGCACGAACGCCATCTCCCCTGAAGGCAACCGCCCTTCGGCCGCATAGTCGGCCACGATGTCGGGCGGATAATGCGCGTGGTAAAGGGGCTCGAGAAACCAGCGGTTCATGTACCCGTCGTAGCGGCGCGCTG